>JBILVT010000031.1:0-17470 GCA_044370275.1 Burkholderiaceae bacterium
AATTCAGATTGAAGTTGAATCTCTTGATGAACTGCTGCAGGCGCTCAATGCCGACGCGAAGAGCATTTTGATTGATAACTTCTCACTTCAGGAGATGCGCGAGGCGGTGGCAATCAATCAGGGGCGAGCACTGCTTGAGGCCTCGGGTGGGATCAGCCTGGACTCCATCAGAGCTGTTGCGGCAACGGGCGTGGACCGTATCTCGGTGGGCAGCATCACCAAAGATGTCAAAGCAATTGACTTCTCGCTTCGCGTGACCGCCCGCCAGGATCAATCAGCAGGCTGAGGCAGGGACGCCAATAAAAAAACCCGGCCTTGGCCGGGCTTATCGGCTACCAACTGGGCCTTATTTTTTCTTATTCACCGCGTCCTTAAAAGCTTTACCAGCAGTAAATTTCACTGTGCGGGCAGCCGCGATTTTGATCGTTTCCCCAGTGCGCGGGTTACGGCCAGTGCGGGCGGCACGCTTTCCGGAACCAAAGGTTCCAAAACCAACCAGCTGCACGGAGTCTCCCTTGGTGACCGTTTTAATGATGGTTGCAATCGTTGCGTTCAGTACTTCATCGACCGAAGCCTTCGATGAGTCTGTGGCACTTGCAACCGCTTCAACGAGTTCTGCTTTATTCATGGTGGTTGTAATCTCACTCAAATTATTGAAACGAAGGTCTAGTGTAGCAGGGGCGCGAATACGGAAAGCAAGTCATACTCAGCTTTCTTCGGAACAGACTGCCTAGGGAATTCCCACCCGCCTCTGGCACGATACCAAAAACAGAAGAACATGCAAGACGATTTTTCCCGACGAATCCGCTCTTTTGTCATGCGAAGCGGACACATCACCCAGTCACAACGCACCACACGAGAGCGCCTTCTTCCAATGTGGGGCCTGACTTTCCGAAAAGAACCAATTGATTTACAAGAAGTTTTTGGCCGCACAGGGCCCATTGTTTTAGAGATCGGATTCGGCATGGGCGAGACGACCGCACGCATCGCCCGCCAACATCCCGAATGGAACATCCTGGCGGCCGACGTCTATCGGCCGGGCGTTGGGGCCCTGCTTGCAAAAATTGATCAGGAACAACTTACCAATATTCGAATCGTGGAATGGGATGCGGTCGAAGTCCTCGAGCATATGTTAGCTAGCAATAGTCTTGATGCCGTGCATATTTATTTTCCCGACCCATGGCCAAAAAAACGCCACCACAAAAGGCGGCTGATTCAGGCTCCATTTATTGAGCTGTTGGTAAGCCGGCTCCGCAGTGGTGGTGTGATTCACCTGGCCACGGATTGGCCTGAATACGCAGACCAGATGCTGGCGGTCTGCTCGGACCAGCCACAGCTAAGAAATCAGTTTTTGACGGGCTTTGCGCCGCGGCCGACATGGCGGCCCCAGACAAAATTCGAGGCCCGTGGCCTGCGGCTCGGGCACCCTGTGGCCGACCTGCTTTTTCAAAAAATATAAACCGCCGCAAGCACAAAAACGCCAGCGCAAATGCGATAAATGGCAAAGCTATTAAAGCTGTGCTGACTAACCCATCGAATTAGCCAGCGAATGACCAATAACGCGGTGATGTAAGCCGACAGCAGGCCAATCGCGAACATAGGCAGGTCGGCCAGCTGTAGCAAATCCCGATTTCTGAGTAAGTCATAGGCCCCGGCTGCGATTAGTGTCGGCACTGCAAGAAAAAAAGAAAATTCAGTTGCTGTTTTGCGCGATAAGCCAAACAGCATGCCACCAATAATCGTTGCGCCCGAACGGCTCGTGCCAGGGATCAGAGCAACCGCCTGCGCAAGCCCAAGTTTTAAGGCATCCCAATTGTTCAGATCAGTGCAATCTTGGACTCGGATGCGATCCGGATGGTTGCGGCACCAGTGCTCAACGACAAAAATAATCAACCCCCCCAGTATCAACACTATCGCCACCGGCACAGGAAAGAACAGCAGGCGTTTAATCGCCCCACCAAAGGCCAAACCGAGTATCGCCGCCGGAGCAAATGCAATCAGCAGGTGGCGGGAGAGCTGCCATCGGGGATCCGCCCACCACTGACGAAGGTCTTGGCCGCCTCGAAGCGCACTAGGGAGTTTCCCGAAAGCAATAGGAAGCTCACGGACTGCAATCCCAATAAAGCGGTCGCGATAATTCCATATCACTGCGACCATTGCGCCCGTCTGAATCGCGAGATCAAAGACCTTGGCGCGAGCATCATCAAAGCCTAAAAGCGCGCCAAATAAGATCAGATGGCCCGTCGAGGAGACGGGAAGAAATTCGGTCAGGCCTTCGACGATTCCCATGATCAGGGCCTTCACCAGCGGTGGAAGGTCGCGCAGGAAGTCGAGTTGGAGTTCCATAAATTTGGGGACAGTAATCCAGCGGCATTATGCACTCTGATTACAATACGCGCGATGCAAGAAGCTGCCGTAATCGAACTCAGTCAAGAAAAGCAGGGCCCTCGCTGGAAGCGTCGCAAGGATGCGCGGCCGCAAGAGCTTATCAACGCAGCCCTGAGTCTCTTTGGTGAGTTCGGCTATTCGCAGACGCGGCTCGATGATGTTGCCGCAAAGGCCGGCATCTCGAAGGGCACGGTTTATCTGTACTTCTCAAGTAAGCAAGACCTCTTCGAGGCAGTGATTCGCGAGCGGGCAGCGCCTTGGATCGAGGTCATTCGTAATCGCAAGGACGATGTATCGCAGAGCACAGAGGTGGTGCTGCGCGAGTTTCTTTATTGGGGCTGGCAGCAGTTTCTTGACTCCAAGCTTTACCTGATTGCCCGCATCGTGCTGGCCGAATCCAATAACTTTCCGCACCTCGCCGAGACCTATCTACGCGAGGTCATGGGCCCGGTACATGAGCAGCTCACCGCCCTACTCACCCGCGGCATTGAGCGGGGCGAGGTCCAGGGTGAAGTCAGCCGTGAGCGAATTAAGGTGCTGCTGGCGCCGCTATCTTGGCTCGCCTTGTGGCGGCAGGCCCTCCAAAACCACAGCATCTCGCCCATCGATGAGCAGGCCTACATCCGCGAGGCTATTGATATGGCAGTGCGCAGCGTCATCATCCACAACCCGAGGACACCCCTTCGCAGCGCCTGATGCTAGACTCAAGGCCTTCCTGGAGTCCCGCATGCACCCCGACTTTGCCAACCTTGAGAACGCCCGCTCGAAGATGATCGAGCAGCAGATCCGGCCTTGGAACGTGCTGGATCCCAATGTCCTGAATCTGCTGGCCGAGCTGCGCCGTGAGCAGTTCGTTCCCCGGTCCCACCGCCACCTTGCCTTTGTCGACATGGAGCTGCCCCTGCCCCACGGCCAGGTCATGCTGGCGCCCAAGGTCGAGGCCCGCCTGCTTCAAGAACTCAGCCTTCTGCCCGGTGACCGGGTGCTGGAGATCGGAGCGGGCTCGGGCTACATGGCGGCATTGATGGCCCGCCAGGCAGCCGAAGTGCTCACTGTTGAGAAATACGAGAGTCTGGCGGTCATGGCGCGCGATAGCCTGGCCTCCGCAGGGATCTCGAATGCGGAAGTGCTGCAGGCCAATGGCCTGGCGGAAGATTCCCGCTGGTCCCGCAGCATGTTCGATGCCATCGCACTATCAGGTGCGGTTGAAAAGATTCCCGAGCATCTACTGCGTCAGCTCAATCCAGGCGGACGCATGGTGGCCATTGTGGGCACCACGCCCGTCATGCAGGCTGTCTTAGTTGAGCGCATTAAATCAGCAGGCAGTTCCACCACAGATAGCCTTAGGCAGTCTGTGCTTTTTGAAACCGTTACTAAACCCCTTGAAGATGCCCCAAAAATCTCGCACTTCAAATTTTAAATTTCAGTCGACTGCTGCCACGCTCTTGGTGCTGAGTATGCACTCAGCCTTTGGGCTTGATCTCTCGACTGCAGCCAAAGATGCGCTTGGCCATGATGCAGCCTTTCTTGCTGCCAGGAAAAAAGCGGAGGCCGATGCCACGCGGGCGGGTCAGGGCCGGGGTCTGCTGCTGCCCTCTGCAACGGCTACTGTGTCGCGCAATCGCACTAATTTTGAAGTGGCAGAAAAATCAGGGGCGATCCCTGCTGCCAGCGCGATCAGCTACTCCGGCCGACTCGGCACCACCTACGTGGTGTCGCTAACCCAGCCGATTTTCAGGCTTGAGCGGCTCGCCACATTCAATCAAGAGAAAGAGCGTTCGAGGGCCGGAGAAGCGAATTTCGCGCAGGCGCGCATTGATGCCTTACTGCGCGTAACGCAGGCATATTTTGATGTGTTGATCGCCCAGGACAGCCTGGCAAGTGTTGATGCAGAGCTCAAAGCGATTGGCGAGCAGCTGGAATCCGCTAAACGCAATTTCGAGGTGGGAACCGCCACCATCACTGATCAGCAAGAGGCCCAGGCCCGATTCGATCTGGCGACTGCCAAGCAGATCGCTGCCCGAAATGATCTCGAGGTCAAACGCAGCGCGCTTTCTATCCTGGTGGGTAAGGCCCTGCCACAGCGGCTGCTGGGCCTGCGCAATGACGTGAGCCTGCAGAGTCCAGAACCGCTGGATATTGGAAAGTGGATTGACCAGTCGCGCTCAGCAAACCTGCGGGTGCAGGCTGCCCAGTCGGCCGCCGAGATTGCACGCTATGAAGTCACTCGAATTACTTCAGCAGATAACGTGCCAACACTCGATCTGGTGGCCCAAAAACGCCGCGTGGATCCCTTTACGCTGTCTTCGAATGTCTACCCCCGGGCCGAGACCGACACACTGTCGCTTGAGCTGTCAATCCCAATCTTTAATGGTGGTATTCCACTGCATCGGGCAAAAGAGGCAATCGCGCTGCGTGATAAGGCCGGCTTCGATCTCGAAAATGAACGTCGTACCGCCGAGCAGACCACACGGACTGCATTTCTCGGTGTGTTGGCTGGGCTTTCCCAGGTGAAGGCCTTCGAGGCCGCCGAAAAATCAAGCCGCTTGGCCCTGGAATCGAATCTACTGGGCTATGAAGTTGGCGTTCGGATCAATATCGATGTGCTCAACGCACAGCAGCAACTCTTCACTACCCAGCGTGATCTCTCTAAGGCCCGCTACGACACCCTGCTCAATAGCCTTCGTCTGAAGGCTGCGGCCGGTGCGCTTGCCGATCGTGACATCGATGATGTCAACGGCCTGCTTGCAAAATAGTCTTTAAAAACTCTAGACAGCGGTCGGCAGCGCCGCGATGAGCCATCGAAAATGCGATCGCTGCATCGGCGCGCCCCTGCAATTCGTTTGGGTTGTCGAGACAATGCCGGCCCTGGGTAATCCAGTCATCAAGGTGCTCAATCTCAACGCCTGCGCCGCAGGCCTTAAGTGCGCGCGCAATCTCGTGAAAATTGAACATGTGGGGGCCAAAAAATACCGGTCGACCCAGCGCGCAGGCCTCCAAGGGATTCTGGCCGCCAAGCGGCAGCAGGCTGCCTCCGATCAGTACTAGATCCGACATCTGCAGATACGCAAACATTTCACCCAGCGAATCTCCGAGAAGTACTGTTGATGATGCAAGGCCCGACTGCGGCTGCGGATCGCTCGGTGAAAGCTGCCACTGGGCCGATCGACGGCAGGCCTGCACTCCGAGCGCAGTGATGATCTGAGCCACCCGCTCAAAACGCTGCGGATGCCGCGGCACGATCAAAAGATGATCGCTGTCAGTCAGCTGCTGGCGGGCCTTCGCGTTTAACCAGGCCTGTAGAATTTTTTCTTCTTCATCATCTCGGGTGCTGACCGCCGCCCAGATGCGACTGGCGGGCGAGATGCGCAGCAGCGGATTTTGAATGAGGGCCTCTCGCCAACGACGGCCCCGCTCCAGAAACGCCGACGAAACACTTAGATCAAATTTCATATTGCCGAGCACTGCAATTTTTGGCCGGCGGGCAGCGGGCCGCTCGTCTGGCGGCGATGCGAGCAGTCGCCGAAAACCCTCCGCATCACGCTCGGTCTGTGCGGCAATGCCGGCAAGGCCAGCAACTGCAGGCCAAGATAGCCATCGCAGGGTAAGTAGCCGGCGACCCGATCGCGGTGAAAGCCGCGCATTAATCAGCGCAATCGGAATCTTTCGATAACCTGCAGCCGCAAGCAGATTTGGCCAAAGCTCAGTCTCCATCAGCGCGCCGATACTGGGCTGCGCCCAGCTCAGAAATCGGTCATTGGCCCAGGGCAAGTCATAGGGCAGATAACACTGCAAAAGCCGACTAGGCTGCATGCTTAAGACATCGGAAAAACATGCGACGCCTGTCATTCTGCCGGTCGGCGTTGTATGCGTCAGAATAATGCGGTGGTCGGCAGACTGTTCCAGCCAGCGGCGTATCAATGGCTCTGCCGCCCGCGTCTCGCCAACCGACACAGCATGTATCCACAGCAGATGCTTTTTGTCAGCTAAGTCGGCATGCCATTTCGCAAAGGCCCGAGGAGCGGTGCCAAAAAAACGCTCTGGCCAGTGCTTCCAGTACTCCCGCTGCCGCAGCCCCCGCCACAGCAGATGCCCGACCAGGCCGGGTAGCACCAGCAGGCTCGCGGCAGTGTAGGCCCAGCGCGAGAGCGACTCGATCATCAAATGAGACCCAAATCCACGCATGCGGCCAAGGCTTGCTGGGCCCGAATTGACTCCGTGCCTGGGGTCCTGGTGATCACGCGGGCATGCGCTGCCCAATTCGGGGCGAATCGTGATGCCGAAAATCGCTCCAGGTGTGAGGCCGACATCACGGCAAGGGTTGGCGTTCCAAGCGCCACTGCAAGATGCATCAGTCCGCTGTCGACCCCCACCACGGCCCGCGCGGATCGAATGTGCTGCGCAAGCAGCGCCAATGAGGATTTCGGCAGAAGCTGCGCACGGCCCCCAATCGCTTTCACGAGCGCCTCACCCATCTGCTGCTCTTGTGGTGTTCCCCAGACCAGCTGCACATCAAGGCCATGCTGATTTAACGCACGGCCCAATGCAATCCACTCCTGCATCGGCCATGACTTCTCTTGCCGAGTTGTGCCATGAAAAAACATCACAGAATTCCCGTGCGGCATGTGGGATTCAAGCGCAGTAATCGGACCAGTCGGCTGATAGCCCAACGCATGGCCGCAGAGCATGCGAAGGCGCTCAATTGCATGCAAGTGCACCGGCGCATGGACACCCCTTCCGGCTGCCAGACTGGAAAGCGGCTCGCGACTTGTGGGCCAATCGAAACTAAAACGCGCCTGCCTCGGACAGCGTACAGAGGCAGTAATCCAGGCAGTTTTGAGCAGGCCCTGCGCATCAATCACTGTGTCATAGGCCCGCCCTCGGCAGCTGGCCAGAAAACTACGAATCTCTCGCCGTGTCGCAGCCGCTAGCAGGGATTTTCTCCAGCGGCGGGTTGCCACAGGGATGACCCGATCAACATTGGCCAATAAGTTGGGCAGCTCTACAAATGCCTCTTCGCAAATCCAATCAAATCGGATCTCGGGGCGTTGTTGCTGCGCCTCGCGGACTGCAGACAACATATGCACGACGTCACCCATTGAGCTGGTTTTCACCAACAGCACGCGACGCACTGCAGCGCTGTCCTGGGCTGCCGATGCTGCCAGATGATCGGGAATTAAAACGGCAGCCTCGCCGTCGGCATCAGCCGGTTAAGATTGTCACGAAACTCGGCCTGAATGCGGGCTAAGGCCAGATCACTGTCGGCTTCAAATCGCATCACAATTACCGGAGTCGTATTGGAGGGTCGGGCAAGGCCAAACCCATCGGCATACTCGACACGCAGCCCATCAATGGTGATGCGCTCTTTAGCGCTGGTAAATTTGCCTTCGGCACGCAGCCGCTCGATAACAGTGAAATTCTCGCCCTCAGCAGTGGCCAGCTGCAGTTCTGGCGTCGAGGGTGACTCGGGCAAGGCCTCCAGCAACGCAGAAGGATTTTCAGACCTGGAAACAATCTCGAGCAGCCGTGCTGCTGTGTACAACGCATCATCAAATCCGTACCAACGATCGTTAAAGAATATATGTCCACTCATTTCACCTGCCAGCGGCGCAGCGGTCTCTTTGAGTTTGGCTTTAATCAGCGAATGGCCAGTCTTCCACATCAGCGGCTTTCCGCCATGCTGTCGTATCCACGACGCCAGGTGCCGGGTGCACTTCACATCGAAAATAATTTCTTCTCCCGGCCGCGCTGCCAATACATCAGCGGCATACAACATAAGCTGCCGATCCGGCCAAATAATCTTTCCGGATTTAGTGACCACACCCAGCCGATCACCATCGCCATCAAATGCTAGGCCCAACTCGGCATCAGTAGACTGAACGCAACGGATGAGATCCTGCAGGTTCTCCACATGTGCAGGATCAGGATGATGATTCGGAAAACTACCATCAACCTCACAAAACAATGCGTGCACACGACAGCCCAAGCGCTCCAGCAAGCCCGGGCCAATGCCTCCAGCAACGCCATTGCCCGCATCGACTGCAATTGACATTTTGCGAGACAGATGCACATCGGCAACGATGGCATTGAGATACTCCTGGACAGTGGCCGCGGAAGAAATCCGACGGCCACGCTCATTCGCCGCAAGTGCATCAGCGAATTGGCGGGCCTGGCCCGATACGATGAGCTGCCGAATAAGCTGAATCTGCTCGCCCCAGAGTGTGATGCCCGCCACCATCATCTTCAGGCCGTTGTATTGCGGCGGATTGTGGCTGCCCGTAACGGCCACACCGCAACCACAGCTGGTGCTTACCGTACCGAAGTAGACCACCGGTGTTGGCACCTGACCGACATCAATAACATCGATGCCGCTGGTCATTAACCCTTTGGCCAGAGCATCGACCAATGCGGGCCCCGAGTGGCGGCCATCCCGGCCTACTACGCAAGATGACTTGCCTGCCTGCGCCATCATCATGCCGAGGGCCAGTCCAATCGACTCCACCACTGGCTCCGTGAGGGTTTCGCCAACAATGCCGCGGATGTCATAGGCTTTAAAAATCGAGGCGGCAGGCTGCACAGAAAACTCCTTTTTTAGAAATGCGACAATTTGACGCGTATTTTAAAGAACCCTAAGCACGAATTTCAGATCTATGGCGCGATATGTCGTTGGCGATGTACAAGGCTGCTGGGACAGCCTGGAGGCTCTGGTCGCCCAGATGCCGATCGATCCGCGTCGGGATCAGCTCTGGTTTGTCGGTGACTTGATCAATAGGGGGCCAAAGTCGCTAAAAACGCTACGACGACTCCGGCATGCTGGTAGAAATGTAGTCTCTATATTGGGCAATCACGATTTACATCTGCTAGCGCTTGCCGCAGGCGTGCGAAAGGCCCAGCCACTAGATACCCTGCATGAAGTCCTGCGGGCCCCCGATAGCCATGACTTGATTGACTGGCTGCGCAGTCGTCCCCTAGCTCATGCCGATGGCGATGTGCTGATGGTCCATGCTGGCCTCTTGCCACACTGGACGCTTGGCAAGACCTTGGCACTCGCAAATGCGGTGAGCGCGCGACTAAAAAGCGTGCATTGGCGAGAATTTCTGCACGAGATGGTCAATGGAGGCCGGCCACACTGGGCCGACGGAGTTGCCGGCCAAAAACGCATGCGGGCCGCTCTAAGTGTATTCACACGGCTGCGTTATTTCACCGCAGGCGGCATTCCAGAATTTAAAACGAAGGTCGCGCCTGAGCAAGCCGCAAGCCTAACGCCGTGGTTTGATATGCCAAATCGAAAGACCAATAAGCAGACCGTTGTCTTCGGACACTGGTCAACACTTGGCCTGATGGTTCGGCCGAATCTAATCGGCCTGGATGCGGGGTGTGTCTGGGGCCGTCAGCTGGTCGGCATCCGTTTAGAAGATCGTCGCCTCTACCTACAGTCAAGCCTCGAGGGCGCTGGAGAGGAAGACTGAATCATCCAAGGCCCCAACGGCAGATGCGATGCGAGTGTGTGCCATCTGCGCCAACATTTGCCGCGTAATCTCAGGTCCCGGCGGTAGCATTGGATCAAGTAGATGAAGTCTCGCTCTAAGGCCCTGCGCCGATAGGATCTGCAGTAGGGACTCCATGAAGGTCTGCTCACCGATATAAGCTGGAATTAACGACAGCTGATTGCCCTGAAAGTAACGCAACGCAGCCGGCTGCACTGCCGGGGGCTGAACAACACGTGGGCCATCATCTTGCCGGGCCCTTACAACCGCCATTGCAAATAAACTGGAATGAAACGGCAGCACCCCGCGCCCATCGGAAGTCGTGCTCTCCGGAAAAAACGCCACATGCTCGCCACGATTGAGCCGCTCAATAATACGGTGATTCACATGCCGCACAGCATGGCGACTTGAGCGCTCGATAAAAAGCGTATCTGCACCCTGAAGCAACCATCCCACTAAAGGCCAATGGCGAATTTCCGACTTCGCAATAAAGGTCGACGGCATTACAGAATTGAGCACAAAGATATCCAGCCAGGAGACATGATTCATGACCACCAACATGGGCATTTTGTGGATGCGGCAGGTATTTGGTCGAATCTCCAGCGCCACGCCGCAGGCACTCAGCAACAGCCGCGACCAAATCTTGCGCAGCCAGCAGCGTTGAGCCAGGGGAAGGATGCGATACAGCGAAAAGAGAGTGGCCAGTCCGATCAGCAGCAGCAGCAAAAGCAGGCTGGCCCGCAGAATCAGTCGAATCATTCGAATTGCTTAACGGGATGAAGCACTAAATCCGCCGTTGGAGCGCTCGAAAACGCAGCGTCCATCCACCAGCACGGACTGCACGCGGCCCTGCAGCTCAAGTCCAAGATAAGGTGTATTCGCGCCCTGAGAAAAAAGTTGAGGTGCCGATACAGTCCAATGATCGTCGGGATCAAAGATACAAATGTCCGCCTGACCACCCACCGAAAGATGGCCTGCATCACGGCCCAAAACCGCAGCGGGATTTACCGTCAGCCGACGCATGGCCTCAATCAGCGGCAGTTTTGCCTCCTGCGCCCACTTGAGCGTGAGCGGCAACAGCAGCTCAAGGGCCGTAACGCCAGGCTCGGCCTCGCCGAACGGCAATTGCTTGGCATCGTCATCAACCGGCGCATGATCTGAACAGATCACATCAATCGTGCCATCCAGAACCCCCGCCCGAAGGGCATCGCGATCACGCTGGCTGCGAAATGGTGGCAGCACACGATAGTTGCCATCGAAGTCGGCAATGTCGATATCAATTAAATGCAGATGATGAATTGCGACATCGGCAGTAATCGCCAAGCCTTCGCGCTTGGCCTGCCGCACGAGATCAACACCGGCCGCTGAAGACAGCCGGCAAATATGGACCTGGGCGCCGGTGGCGCGCATCAACTCAAAAACAGTCTGAAGGGCAATGGTTTCATTGGCCACTGGAATGCCCGGCAGGCCGAGCCGGCCGGACACGGGGCCGGAGTGGGCCACGCCATTTCTTCCAATCCATGGATCCATCGGATAAAACCAGACGGGATAGCGAAAAGTGCTGGAGTATTGCAACGCACGGAAAAAGATCTGGGTATTCACAATCGGGATTGGCCCCTGCGAAAAACCAACGCAGCCGGCCTCCGAGAGTTCCGCCATCTCGGTGATCTGCTCCCCTTTAAGTCCAACAGTCAATGCGCCCAAGGGATGCACGTGGGCCTGAATCAGATTGCGGGCACGATGTTTGAGCATTTCCACGAGGCCAGGCTCGTCCAAAGGCGGATCGGTATCGGGTGGGCAGACCAGTCGAGTCACGCCACCCGCAATGGCCGCCCGCATCTCCGACTCGAGCGTGGCTTTGTATTCAAAGCCAGGTTCACGCAGTCGTGCGCATAAATCAATTAGGCCAGGGCAAATCACGCGGCCTGTGGCATCGATCTCTTGGTCGGGAGAGAAGCCTGCAAGGCGCTCCCCAGGCGGCGTGATTGCAACCAGACTGCCATCATCAATCCAGAGGTCCATTGGCCGATCGGTCTTGCTTGCTGGGTCCACAAGGCGGCCGCCAACAATCCGCAGTCTTGGCAGGCTCGAAGATAGAGACAGGCGTCGCTGTGCGGCTGCCATTAGTGACGGGCCTCTGCGAGCATACTCATCACCGCCATTCGAACCGCAATACCAAAGGTGACCTGCGAGAGGATCACCGATTGGCCGCCATCAGCGACTGCTGAATCGATCTCGACGCCACGATTCATCGGCCCGGGATGCATGACAATGGCATCGGGCTTTGCCACTGAGAGCCGATCCACCGTCAGGCCATAATTTTTAAAGTACTCCTGCGTACTCGGCAGCATCGCGCCCCGCATCCGCTCATTTTGGAGACGCAGCGTCAGGATGACATCGACATCACGCAGGCCCTCGGACAGGTCGGTATAGACCTGTAGACCAAGCTCGTTTAATCCCGAGGGCAATAAAGTCCGCGGGCCGATGGCACGAATCTCCGGGACTCCAAGGGTGGTCAGCGCATGAATATTGGAGCGGGCCACACGTGAGTGCAAAATATCTCCCACAATCGCAACACGAAGATGCTGAAAATCGCCTTTAAAGTGGCGAATCGTAAACGCATCCAAGAGGGCCTGTGTGGGGTGGGCATGCCGGCCATCTCCGGCGTTCATGACACGAATATGGGGTGCGACTTTATTGATGTGCTTCGCAATCAGCGTCGGTGCACCGCTTTGCCCATGACGAACGACAAACATATCGGCCTTCATCGCCGCGAGGTTATCGATCGTATCCAACAGTGACTCGCCTTTTGCAGTGCTCGACGCCTGCACATTCAGATTCACGACATCGGCAGACAGCCGCTTAGCAGCGATCTCAAAAGTAGTTCGCGTCCGAGTCGAATTTTCGAAAAAGAGATTGAATACGCTCTTGCCATCCAACAGCGGCGCGTTAACGACTTCTTTTGGGTTTTTAGGATCCAGGAAGGCATTGGCGCGATCCAGGATACGCAGCATTAATGCCTTGGGAATGCCCTCTGTGGTGAGCAGATGGACCAGCTCACCGCTTTCATTGATTTGAATGGACCGGGGCATGAGCTGACAGTGTATCTAAAACGCCCTGCAGCAGGATCGCCGCCGCCTCGGCATCGATCGGGTCACGGCCTGGCGCAAGGGCAGATGTCCAGCGCTCATCCGTGAGTTCGACCGGCAGGCCAAAGCGGCCCTGCAGCTGATGGGCAAAGCGCTCGCAGCGCCGTGCAAAAGGATGTGGATTGCCATCGGGGTAGCGGGGCAGTCCCACGACCAATCGCTGTGGTGCCCACTGGGTGATCAGATCGGCGAGCGCCTGAAAACGCAGATCTCGACGCTGCGCTTGAATCACCGCCAGAGGGCGGGCACCGCCAGTGAGCGTATTGCCGATGGCCACTCCGATACGACGCTCCCCAAAATCAAAGGCCATGAGGGTAAGACCCCCACGGGCCGGGTCATGCATGCCCGGCAGCCCCCGAGAAATGTAGCGGGTCGACACCTAAGAGCCTGAAGGCATAGGCAAAGCGCTCCTCGGCCGGGATATCAAACATCAAAGAGGTATCGGTGGCTGGCACGGTAAGCCAGGCATTGGCCGCGAGTTCCTGATCCAGCTGGCCCTCGCCCCAGCCGGCATAGCCGAGCGAGACCAGCATGCGCTGCGGGCCACGGCCGCGGGCAGCCGCCTCCAGGATGTCGCGGGAGGACGTCAGGCCGGTGACATCGTTGAGCACCAGGGTGGAGTTCCATTTGCCGACTGGCTCATGCAGCACGAACCCACGATCGGTCTGCACTGGGCCCCCGAGGAAGACCGGCTCCTGACCGATGGGCCCATAGCCCTGGCTGGCCCGATGCACCGAGATACCCGCGTGCTCAGGCGGCGAGAGATCGATGCGATCGAAAAGAACCGATAGGGTCATATCGGATGGGCGGTTCACCACCAGGCCCATGGCGCCCTTCGGCGTATGCTCAGCAAGGTACACCACCGTGCCATTGAATTGAGGATCCGTCAGACTGGGCATCGCCACGAGATAATGGTGAAAGAGAGACTGATGGCCCATGTGGAAATTCTAACCTTGTCTGATCACAAATCACAGCCCTGCACACTGGTGTGGCTTCGGCGGGATCTTCGGCTCGAAGACCACGCCGCAATTGCAGCCGCACTTCAACATACGGAAAGTCTGCAGCTGGTGTTTATTTTTGATCGCACCATCCTCTCGGCATTGCCGGGTGCAGGTGGATCGACGCTGCCAGAGGATCGTCGGGTCGCCTTTATTCACGCCGCTGTCACCGAAATCGGTCAGCGACTGGAGTCCGCGAGCAGCCACCTCATCATCGCTGATGGCGATCCACGCGAGCTGATTCCGGAATTAGCAGAGCGTCTCGGGGCGGTCCGAGTCTGCTTTGCGCACGACGATGAGCCTGAAGCGCTGCGGCGTGACCAGATCATTGGCCAACGGCTAGAGCAAAAAGGGGTTGCAGTCGTCTCGGTGAAGGACCAATGCATCTTTGAGCGCCGGGAGGTCCTGACCGCGGCCGGCACGCCATTCTCGGTCTTCACGCCTTATAAAAACGCTTGGCTAAAACGATTCATCCCGCACGATGCGCAAGCACGGTCCACCGGTGCGGGTCCTGCCAATCATCATGCGATCGGCCCAGGGCTGGCCAGACGGCTGCGGCCGAAAACGACACTGCCCAAAGGCCTGCAGCAGGCAAGCCCAACACTTGATGCCCTTGGATTTTCTGCCGGCAATCTTCATGAATTAAAAATTCCGCTAGCCGAGACAGGTGCGCAGATTCTGTTCAACGAATTCAAGCCGCGTATCGGCGCCTACAAAACAGCCCGTGATTTTCCCGGTGCCAAAGGGCCCTCGTATTTATCGGTGCATTTGCGCTTTGGCACGATCTCGATCCGCGAACTCGTGCGCTTTGCAATGCAGTCTCAGGCCGCGTCAAAAAATTCCGAAGGCGCCACAACCTGGCTTTCGGAGCTCATTTGGCGGGACTTTTATATGCAAATCCTGCATCACCATCCGCATGTCGTGGCGCGTAGCTTTAAGCCCGAATACGATGCGATTCAGTGGGCCGAGGGGCCGCAGGCCGATGCAATGTTCACGGCATGGTGCGCGGGCCAGACCGGTTACCCGCTCGTGGATGCAGGCATGCGTCAGTTAAACGCCACCGGCTATATGCATAATCGACTGCGAATGGTCGTCGCCTCCTTTCTGACCAAGGATTTAGGAATCGACTGGCGACGTGGCGAGCGCTACTTCGCCTGGAAACTCAATGACTATGACCTGTCAGCGAATAACGGCGGCTGGCAGTGGGCGGCCTCAACGGGCTGCGATGCGCAGCCCTATTTTCGAATTTTTAATCCTGTCAGTCAGAGCGAACGATTTGATGAACGCGCTGCCTTTATTCGTCGGTATTTGCCCGAGATCGCCGCACTGGATGACCGACACATTCATGCACCCTGGACGGCCCCCGCACTTGCACTACAGGCTGCAGGAGTTGTCTTGGGCAAGACTTATCCCATGCCAGTCGTCGATCATGATCAGGCCCGACAGAAGACCCTCATGCGATTTTCTGTCGTTAAAAAGAAGGCTTAGATTTCCACCATTTCAAAATCGGACTTCTGGGCGCCACATTCGGGGCAGGCCCAGGTAATCGGGATGTCTTCCCATTTCGTGCCCGCCGCAATGCCATCGTCCGGCCAGCCCTTGGCTTCGTCGTAGATCCAACCACAGATTAAACACATATAGGTTTTCATGAATTCACAATTTCCTTTGGTGAAACTGTACCAGTATCGTCAAGGCGGGGCCCGATCGACATAAAATATCCGCGGGGAGAATTCGGCGACCACGCCGATGGGGACGGCTGCCATGCAACAAAGTATTAAAACAAGCGAGGCGCTATTCGCGCAGGCGCAGATCATGATTCCTGGCGGTGTGAATTCGCCGGTCCGGGCATTTCGCTCGGTAGGAGGCACACCGCGATTTTTTGCGAAGGCCCAAGGGGCCTATGGCTGGGATGCCGATGGCAACCGCTACGTAGATTACATCTGCTCTTGGGGCCCAGCCATCGTGGGCCACGCCCATCCCGAGGTCATTGCAGCAGTCCAAAAAGCGGCTGCAAACGGCCTATCCTTCGGTGCGCCGACGGCGGCCGAAGTTGAAATCGCTGAGTGGATTCGCAGTCATCTGCCCTCGATGGAGATGATGCGACTGACCTCCTCGGGTACGGAGGCCACGATGTCAGCGATTCGGGTTGCGCGAGGCTATACGGGCCGATCCAAAATTATCAAGTTCGAGGGCTGCTATCACGGCCATGTCGACAGCCTCTTGGTCAAGGCCGGCTCGGGTCTTTTGACATTCGGCAATCCAACGTCTGCAGGTGTGCCAAAGAGCTTTGCAGAAGAGACCGTGGTGCTGGATTACAACGATATCGAAGGCGTGCAGGCCTGCTTTGCCGAACACGGACCGCAGATTGCAGGGGTAATCGTGGAGCCTGTAGCCGGCAATATGAATCTTGTAAAACCACGCAAGGGTTTTCTTGAAGCTCTGCGGGCGGCGTGCGATGCCCATGGTGCAGTACTAATTTTCGATGAGGTGATGACGGGGTTTCGTGTTGGGCCTCAGGGTGTCCAGGGCCTCAGCGGCATTCGACCGGATCTCACCACGCTAGGTAAAGTCATCGGGGGTGGCATGCCGATGGGAGCATTCGGTGGCCGCAAAGACATCATGCAATGCGTCGCCCCGCTTGGCCCGGTTTATCAGGCTGGGACACTGTCGGGCAATCCGGTAGCGGTGGCTGCAGGCTTAGCGACATTAAGACTCATCAGTGCGCCGGGTTTTTTTGATCGTCTCACCGCCATGACTGCACAGCTAATGCAGGATCTCCAGGCGATTGCCGGTGAGTGCGGAGAAGAAAACTTCTGCGCCGACAGCGTGGGAGGCATGTTTGGAATCTATTTCAGTAAGTCACCGCCGGTCACGTTTGAAGATGTCAACAAATCTAACCGCGATCAATTCAATCGCTTTTTTCACGCCATGCTCAAGCGCGGGGTGTATCTCGCACCATCGGCCTTTGAGGCAGGCTTTTTATCCATCGCCCACGCAGGGGAGCCGATTGCACAGACCCTGCAAGCGGCCCGTGAAAGCTTTAAAGAAATCAACGGCGCCCGATAGATCTCTGGAATCATGCGCGCAAAAAGCCGCTTTGCCCCATCACCGACTGGCCCGCTGCACCTCGGGTCACTGGTGACGGCGCTGGCCAGCTGGCTCGATGCGCGGGCGAATGGCAGGGACTGGTACATCCGTATTGAAGATCTCGACCCACCGCGCGAGGAGCCAGGTGCGAGCACCGTAATTCTCATGCAGCTGCAGGCCCATGGCCTGCACTGGGATCATTGGATAGATCCCACCGTGCACGATGGCGTGCTGTTTCAAAACACACGATCGGCCCACTATCAGGCGGCACTGGAGCGCCTGATCGCGCAAGGCCAGGCTTATCTTTGTAGCTGCTCTAGAAAGAAACTTCAATACGCGATTGAGGCCGGCAAGACTATTC
>JBILVT010000032.1:0-17453 GCA_044370275.1 Burkholderiaceae bacterium
CGTTTTCGCTGATCAATGCAGTCCAGATCATGTCGGTCACTGGCAATCTTGGCGATACCCGCACAATCATTACCCATCCGGCCTCCACCACCCATGGCCGCATCTCCCCGCAGGCCCGCGAGCAGGCCGGCATTCGTGAGAGTCTGGTTCGCATTGCGGTGGGTTTGGAAGACCTCGAGGATCTCAAGGCAGATCTCGACGCTGGTTTGGCCGCTTAGGGCCTGCCGATGGATCGGTTGCGAGTAAAAGATCCACCGCCGCATCGCGACCTCTGTACCGACTGCGGGGTATCGCGGTCTTCGCAGCCGAAACGCTGCGCCATCGCCTGTCAGTTTATTGCGCCAGACTATCCTGCGATGGAGCGGCAGGTCCATGGTCGGGTTCGAAGGCCCTATCAGGCGGATGAACAATTCTTTGGCCCCTATCAGATCCTGAATCGGGCGGCTCTGAAAACGCCTGCACAGGGAGCCCAATGGACAGGCATCACCACCCGAATCGCGCAACGGCTTTTAGAAGAGAAGATGGTCGATGCGGTGCTGACCATGGCGCCGGATGAAGAAGACCGTTGGCGGCCAGTGCCGGTGCTGATTACGGATCCTCAGGACATGGAGCGCTGCCGCGGCATGCGGATGGGTTATGCCCCCCTTCTGGCGTTACTTGAGCCGGCATTACAAAAAGGCATTGAGCGCATCGCCGTGATTGGAATTCCGTGTCAGGTGTATGCACTGCGGGCCCTTGAGAAAGAGCTGGGCTTTAAAAAAATCTATGTGATCGGTACGCCATGTTCGGATAACACAACAACCGAGCGATTTCATGAATTTTTAAAACTCCTGGTGCCCAAGCCTGAGACCATTACCTACCTTGAGTTCTGTGCGGATTATCACGTCGAGATTCGTTTTGATAACGGCAAGAAAAAACGGATCCCTTTTCTGATGCTGCCCTTATCCAAACTGCCCCAGGATTTTTTTCCTCTGACGTGTCGTACTTGCGTGGATTACACCAATGTGCTCTCGGATATCACGGTGGGCTATATGGGCGGCGAGGGCCAGCAGTGGCTGATTGTGCGCAATGACACGGGCGCGGAATTGCTGAGCCTGCTGGGCGATGAAATTCGGTTATCGACACCCGGAGGCGCCGGCAAGCGGCAGGGCCCGGTGAAAGGATTTTTACAAAATACTGAGCGGGCGGCAGGCGGGCTGCCACTGCGGAGCATGCCGTCATGGCTGCGGCCAATTGTGGGCTGGCTGATGCCGAAAATTGGACCCCGGGGCCTTGAGTTTGCCCGGGCCCGTGTGGAGATGAAGGCGATCGAGAGCGTGATTCACCTGCGGCGTGAAGAGCCGCGGCGGATGAAATCCATGGTGCCGGATCATGTCTGGCGGCTGGTGAAACCCTATGGGCTGACACGTGATGAAGGCTAATGAAAATCCCGCGAGGCAGTCGCTAATGGCCCGATCAGTGTGGTGAGCAGATCAGATTGATCTTCAACCCGCTGGGCCAAAAGATTGCGGACCTGGCCGGCTGCATGGGGATCAATATGCTGATCACGTTGCCAGGTACCGTAGACCAGCATCAACTGAGAATAAAGCACCGCTTTATAAAAGCGCTCTAAGACTTCGGGCTGAATGATCACATTGATCATTCCGGTTTCGTCTTCCAGAGAAATAAAGAGTGTTCCGCGTGCAGTGCTGGGCCGCTGCCGATGGGTGACCAGGCCTGCCGCACGCGCCAGCCGGCCGTGTGCATAACGATTTAAGACTTCTGCCGGCTGGGTGCCGAGTTGTGTAAGCCTGGGCCGCAGCACGGCAATCGGATGGCGGCCGAGTGTCAGCCCAAGGCTTGCATAGTCGGCAACGATGTCATCGCCTTCTGAGGGAGCAGATAACTCAGGCACAGGTTCGTGAATTGGAGCGGTGCTCAGTAAGGCGGGCCGGCGGTGCTGGCCACTACTGTCCCAGACGGCCTGATGGCGATGGCCAGCAATGGATCGCAGTGCACCAGCGGCAGCCAATGCATTGAGGTCTCCCCGATCCAGGCCAGCACGTAGTGCCAGATCTTCTACCGATGTATAGGGCCGATGTAGCACGGTATCTTGCATGGCCTGCTCGGAGAGTCCTGCGATTCTGTTTAATCCGAGACGGACTCCGCGGGGCTCAAGATGTGTTTCAACATGACTGAATTGAACATCCACCGGCAGCACACGAACTCCATTGCGTTTCGCATCTTGAATCAGCTGTGAGGGTGAATAAAACCCAAGGGGCTGTGCATTGAGCATGGCGGCAAGAAAGGCATCGGGATGGTGGTGCTTCATCCAGCAGCTGACATAGACCAGCAGCGCAAAGCTGGCGGCATGAGACTCTGGAAATCCGTATTCACCAAAGCCTTGGATTTGCCGAAATACCCGGTCTGCGAATTCGCGGGGATAGCCGCGGGCCAACATGCCATTAACGATGCGGTCATAGAACTGCCCAAGGCCGCCTTTACGGCGCCATGCCGCCATCGAGCGGCGCAGCTGATCGGCCTCGCCGGCGCTAAAGCCTGCTGCAAGAATCGCCAGCTGCATGACTTGTTCTTGAAAGATCGGCACACCGAGTGTGCGCGAGAGTGCTTCGCGGACTGCGGGGCTGGGATATTCCACCGGCTCAAGCCCCTGACGCCTGCGCAGATAAGGATGGACCATGCCGCCTTGAATCGGGCCGGGCCGCACAATGGCTACTTCAATGACCAGGTCGTAAAAGCATCGCGGCTTTAGCCGCGGCAGCATCGACATTTGAGCCCGGGATTCAATCTGAAATACGCCCACGGTCTGTGCTGCACAGATCATGTCGTAGGTCGCCGGATCTTCGGCCGGAATATCCTGCATCTGAAAATCACGGCCTAGCTTTTGGCCAATCAACTCCAGTCCGCGACGAATAGCCGAAAGCATGCCGAGTGCTAAGACATCGACCTTGAGCAGCCCAAGTGACTCAAGATCATCTTTATCCCACTGAATTACGCTGCGCTCCGGCATCGAAGCGTTTTCTACAGGCACTAAGTCAGAGAGCCGATGGCGGGCAATCACAAATCCGCCGACATGCTGCGATAGATGCCGAGGCGCACCGATCAGCTGATTGCACAGCATGGCCCAGCGTTCGCATTGGGCAGCAGATGGTGCAGAAATTTCATGGCGGTGTGCCAGTAGGGCCGGGCTTTCCAAGGCCTCCTGCAGGTGGGTGGCCAGTACTTTGGCATCGACTTGGCGTCCGTCCCACCACTGATGGTGCTTGGCCACGTGATCAACCAAGGCGGCATGGATGCCCAGGGCCTTGCCGGTATCGCGAAGCGCAGACCGCGGCTTATAGGTGGTCACTGATGCGGCCAGTGCAGCCCGCTCGCGGCCGTATTTTTGATAAATGTATTGAATGACTTCTTCGCGCCGCTGGTGTTCAAAATCCACATCAATATCGGGTGGCTCGTTACGTTCTTTGGAAATAAAGCGCTCAAAAAGCATGCTCATGCGGGCTGGATCGACTTCGGTAATGCCCAGGCAATAACAGACCGCAGAGTTGGCGGCCGATCCCCGGCCCTGGCAGAGGATTCCTTTACTGCGGGCAAAGTCCACGATGTCATAGACCGTTAAAAAGTAAGGCTCATAACGCAGCTCGTGGATGAGCTGCAGCTCATGCTCAATTTGCTGGCGGACCTTGGGGTTGATGCCCTCGGGAAAGCGTCGGCGCACGCCTTCCTCGGTCAGATGCCGAAGCCATTGGGTGGGCGTGAGTCCCGGCGGCACAATTTCTTCGGGATATTCATAGCGCAGCTCATCTAAAGAGAACTGGCAGCGCTTGGCCAGCATCACGGTTGCGGCCATCAGCTCGGGGGAATAGATGCGGGCCAATCGCAGACGGTTGCGCAGATGCTGCTCAGCGTTTGGAGTAAACCGTTTGCCGCATGCAGCAATGGGCAGCCCATGCCGAATTGCAGTCAGCGTATCGGCCAGCGGCTTGCGTGAGCGGCGGTGCATGACCACATCGCTGGTGGCCACCAGGCCCACCCGATGCAGTGCTGCCAGGGTCTGCAGATGGTCACGCCATGCGCTGTCGTGGCCGCGCAGCAGTAGCGCGCAGCCAATGTAGAGACGATCAGCAAATAATTCTTTAAGCCGTTGGATCGCCGGGTAATGCCGGGCAGGGCTATCACTTGAGTCGCCAATCCAAATCACAAGGCAGTCGGGCAGCCCGCTTTGCAGATCGTCAACGTTAAGCCGATAGTGGCCCTTGACCTCACGGCGTCGTGTCTGGGTGATGAGCCATCCCAGCTGGGCATAGCCTTGACGTGACATGGCGATCACCACAATGCGTCCGGCTAGATCAGCGCAGGAAAATTGGGCCCCAATCAGCAGCTGAATTCCAAGGGATTTAGCGGCCATGTGGGCCTGAACTGCACCCGCTACCGAGGCTTCATCGGTGATGGCGATTGCGCGATAACCGAGGTGATGGGCCCGATCAATTAGCTCTGCAGGCGCTGAGACACCATGCAGAAAAGAGTAGTGGCTGCGGCAGATGAGTTCAGCAAATTCCATGACGCAGCGGGCTTAGGAAAAAAATCCATGTAGATACCAGTCATGGGCAGGTGTACGAAAAATCCATAGCAAAGACTGCTGGGGAGATCGGGCAATAAAGTAGTCACGCTGCACGATGCTGCTGGGTGCTTCCTCCCACCATCCGGCCTCAATGCGCTCCGGGCCGCACAGCAGCTGCAGTGGCCCGTGATAAGCCGGCCGATGCTGCTGCATGGCCAGAGGCAATGGCTGGCGCAGCAGCCAGGCGGGCCGATGGGGCATCTGGCCGATATCATCCAGCGGCCGGGCAGCAGTGCGCCGAAGTGATGATGCCGATGTGGGCTCCATCACGTTGTAGTGGACTACTTTTTCTGGGCGGTGTTCATCTTCAATCGAGAGCCGACAGACCCGATCAGTACCCAGCCGGGCCTGCAGGCGCTCAACCAGTTCATGCATGGCCTGCTCTGATTCATGGCCATTGCCAAGAAAGTCTTCTGTCTGGTGCGGCAGATCAATTACTTCATTGACTGTGATGGCAATCCCATAAGCAGGCCGTGGCAGACGAAATCGAATCAGTCGCTCACTCAGAATACGGGAAAATCGCCGTACATCACGTGTCGGTCCTGCGCAGCGAAGTTCAAATCGGCTGTGTGGCGGGCCATCGTGTAAGAGCTGCAGCTCAATGGCCATGGCACCGGCCTGCCGTGCCAGCAGCCAGGCCGACAGGGCATGCAGGCAGGGCAGAAATGCCCGCTCAATCATTTCATTTTGTTCCGCCCGCGCAGGCAGTTCGCGCTCTAGGTGAAACCTTGCCGGCTGCTGGATCCAGACATAAGACTCATTGCGTCGGCCCTCTGCAGCATCTAAGGCATTTAGCGCTGATGCGCCAAAGCGGCGCGTGATGCCATGGCGCGGAAGTTTTTTAAATTGGCCAATGGTGTGTATGCCCATGCGGGCGAGAATTTCCAGATGCGGATGCAGCTCTTCGATGACACTCAGCGGTAAAGTCTCCAGGCCATTGGGCAGATCCCAGCACTGTTCTTGCAGGCCCAAGGCCTGCCAGTAGGCTGCACGCCCAGTCGGCCCGCTGGCAATCGCAAGCGCATCGTCTGCTGACCATCCCAGGCCTTCGCTGCCGTGAATGACTTTGCACATCAGGCGTTTTTCGCCACCCCAGAGCCGAAGGCTGGCACTGACTTCCATTAGCACCGCATGGGCCCATCCGGTAATCGTGACGCAGGGGCTGAACTGCAGGGCCCATTGGGCGAGTCTGCCAGCGGCCTGCTGCGCAGTTTCAGCGGTGTGCTGGCGAACGCCGGGAGGCAGTGGCTGGTGAAAGGGGGCCAGGTAACGACGGGGAAGAATGCATGCGATCCACAGCATGGTGATGGGCTGTTTGTCGTGTTGGTGCCGCTGATGGGGCGGCGATGATGGCGTCGTGGTCTTGCAGTGGACGCAGGCCGCTGCCGGGTATGGGAATTGCAATATCAATCGGTGCTGACATCACTGGCCCGCGGCGTTTGATGATTTGCACAGCCAAATCTGGATAACGGCGAGGCAGCAGCAGCATACGCAGTGGCGCAGGAGAAGGATGGTCCTGTGCTGCGAAGGGGCGAAACACAAACACCAGGCCCTGGGTGGTGCTGGCAGCCAGCTGCAGCCTTCGAATGAGTTCAGGCCGGGTGCCGCCTTGATGGTCGAGCCATGTAATGAGCGCGCCAAATTGATTGCTTTTGATGGATTGCTCGACTGCCCAGAGCTTATCAATGGGCCGATCCGCCTGCACGATTAGAATTTTTCGATGATCAATGCCCATGGCCTCAAATGCAGGCGCATAGGGCGTATGGGGTGGTGCGAGCAGCACAATATGCTGTCCGGCTTGCGTGAGGCTGCGCAGTGTGGGTGCAAGAAATCGCAACTCACCCATGCCCATCTGCTGCACCAAGAGTTCAGTTAGGCTGCCACGTGGCCAACCATTGCCGGGCAGCTCACGATCCAGCAGACGAAAACTGCTGCTGATGCCGCTGCTGCTGCCTGACTGATGCAGTGATTGGCCTTTCCAGACTGCCGGGTGAATCACGATAAGACTCTGGGGTTGCGAATCACGCCAATGCCCAGGCCTTCAATGGCTAAATCAGGATCGCTATCAGGCACAACAATAGGCTTGAATGCAGGATTTTCAGGCAGAAGATGAATCTCGCGGCCCTGATGTTGGAAGCGTTTGACGGTGACTTCATCGTGCAGCCGGGCCACGACGATCTGGCCATTGCGAAGCTGCGATACGCCAGAGATTTTTTTCACTGCCAAGAGATCATCTTCCAGGATGCCGGCATCACGCATGCTCATGCCGCGGACTTTTAAGAAGTAATCCGGCATCTGGGCAAATAAGCCGGAATCAATGCTGTAGTGGGCCTCGATGTGTTCCTGGGCCAGCATGGGCTGGCCTGCTGCCACCCGGCCAATTAAGGGAATGCCCAGGCCGGACTCTTCAGTAAAAGAAGTGCGGGGTGCGGCATGCAGCAAGCGAATGCCGCGGGAGGTGCCTGAACTGAGGCTAATCGCGCCTTTGCGCTCCAATGCCCGTAGATGCTCTTCGGCCGCATTGGGAGACTTAAAGCCCAGGGCGTTACAGATATCCATGCGGGTTGGAGGAAAGCCTGTCTTGGCGATGTGGGCGCTGATTAGGTCAAGAATTTCCTGCTGTCGGGGGGTCAGAGTCTTCATAGGGTCCGAAATCAGTTACTGGATAGACGTACAGTACTGGGTTCATGGATAAACTGCAAGCGTCTAATCCACGGTTGTTTTGGATTTCCTTACCTAAATCCAGTTAATTTCTTCTATGCCCACACCGAATTCGCCGTCTGCAGCCCCCCATAGCCCTTCCGGTAACCCGTTTTTAGATGCCACGCCAATCGGCGCCTTTGCCATGGTGATGGGCCTATCGGGCCTGGCCCTGGTCTGGGGCAAGCTGGCCAATCTCGAGTGGCTGCCGGGCATTGCTGGGCCGCTGGCGGCCGTGTTTGCGGTAATCGATGGCCTGGCCTTTGTGCTGCTTTTGGCGCTGTACGCCAAGAAGTGGGCCCGCAATCATCAACGGGTCTACGAGGAATGGCAGCACCCAGTGAAGTCATCGTTTTTTGCAGCGGTATCGGTTTCTTTTGCGCTGGCAGCAACCGTGGCACTCGGGGCCTTTGCGCCGCTGGCGCTGCCCTTATGGGTGATTGGCGCGGTGTTACAAGCTATTGCGATGGTGATGGTGCTCAATGCCTGGATTTATCGCGAGAGCCTTCAGCCTCCGCATGCCACGCCGGCCTGGTTTATTCCCGCCGTGGCCAATGTGGTGCTGCCACTTGCAGGGGTGCGGCTGGGTTTTTTAGAAATCTCTTGGTGGTTTTTCGCGGTCGGAATTTTGTTCTGGCTGGTGCTGCTGACCGTAGTGCTGCAGCGGCTCTTGTTTGTACAGCCCGCACTGCCTGAGCGTCTGGTGCCAACACTGTGCATCTTACTGGCCCCGCCTGCAGTTGCATTTTTATCCTGGCTTCAGCTGACCGGCCAGCATCCCGGATCGGCCCCGCTGGATGCGATGGGCCATGTGCTGTTTGGCATCGCGATATTTTTTGCACTGTTTTTAGTTACACAGATTCGGCGCTTTTTGCGGCTGTCGTTTTATGTGTCGTGGTGGGCCTTCTCATTTCCGAGTGCTGCATTTACCAATGCGGCATTGGTCTATGCCCAGTTTGAAGGCGGTGCATTTAATCAGGCCTTAGCAGTGGCCATGGTGGCATTCTCGACACTGCTGATTCTCTGGCTATTGATCCGTACGATTGTGGCAGTGGCACGCAATGAGCCGCAGCTCACGGATTAATCACAGCGCAAGCTTGACGGCAAATCCGATAAATAAGGCACCCACCGTGGCCTTGCCGGTTGCGGCAACCCAGGGGGTCTGACTAAAGCGTTTTGAAAGCCGCGTGCCGCCAAGAATCAGCGCGGAGAGATACAGCGCGCTGACAATTTGCACGATGATGCCAAGAATCAGAAATGAGAGTGCGGGCTGGCTGAAGTTCGGATCAACGAACTGAATAAAAAAAGAAATGAAAAACATGATCGCCTTGGGATTCAGTAGGCTAATCACCAGGGCGGTTCGAAAGGGCGTCTGTATGCCCAGGCGCTGCGAAGTTGCTGGCGCTGCGCTGTGTGCTGTGCCGCGCGAGAAGGCCGCCCGAATGAGCCCGAGCCCCAGCCAGGCCAAATAACCTGCGCCGGCATATTTCAGCACCGCAAACGCAGCCGGTGATGCATGCAAAGCAGAGGCCGCTCCAGTGGCTGCCAGCAGCATCAGCACGGTATCCCCGACAAAGATGCCGCAGGCCGCACGATAGCCGGCCAGCAGGCCCTGGCGCGAGGCCAGGGTCATGACATAAAGAGAGTTGGGGCCGGGCAGCAGCACGATAAAAATCGTGCCGAGAATAAAAGTGCTGAGGTCGGTGATGCCGGTAGCCACGCCGGTCCTACTGATCGCTGTGGAGTTTTCCGCCGGTGGCCCAGTCGCTTTTTTTAATATCGTAAAAAATGACATCCACCGCTTGGGGGCTGCAGCCCAGCACCTGGACTGAGGCCTCGGTTAAGGTTTTTGCATATTGCCGTTTTTGCTCCTCGGTGCGGCCCTCAAACATCTCAACACGAATCGTTGGCATGGCGTTTCCTTTCTTAGTTTCGGTAATCGGGGTCGGTCTGATCCAGGCCGCGTAAAAGTGCTGGCCATTCATCAATGCCTTCGGGGGTCTGTGCATTGCCCACCCATTGCTGATAGGTGGTCTTGGCTACCGTATCGGAGACACAGGCAGGTGATCCCGCTGCGGCAACGGTGAGTTGAATACGAACCGCGCGCTCAAAAAGATGCATCAGCACGAAGGCCTCGGCGACACTTTTGCCAATCAATAAAATGCCATGTTGCTCCAGGATCACGCCATCGAGATTGCCTAGGGTCTGCACCAGGCGCTGTTGTTCATCGGGCCGAAAGGCCAGGCCCTCATAGGCATGCCGACCCAGCCGGCCGACAAGCCGAAGTGCGGGCTGCGAGCAGGGCAAGAGATCCTGTCCTGATGCGGCGAAGGCCTGGGCCCAAAAGCTATGCAGATGCAGCACACAGGCTGCATCCGGCCGTGCACGGTGCACGCAGCCATGAATTGCAAATCCGCTTGGATTAACCGGCGCATGAGAGCCGTCAATCACCTGGCCATCAACATTGACCATGACCAGATTCGAGGCGGTGATTTCGTTAAACCGCAGCCCAAATCGATTCAGCAAGTAGGCATTGGCGTGGCCGGGCACACTGGCAGAGATATGGGTCCAGACAATGTCATCCCAGCCGCGTTGCGCGGCAAGCCGATAGGCGGCCGCCAGATCACGACGTTGTTCAGCTTCAGTCAAGGCAGTCATCGTTTTAGGGCATGAATTCTGGCGGGCGTTTTTTCACCCAGTTGATAAAGGCATGGATCTCGGGGTGCTCGGCGAGCGCCTGCCAGCTGTTGTAGCGCCGCGCCAAGTCTTTTTCAGCAATCGTACGGTGAATTTTCTGGTGGCAGATTTTATGGACTAGAAATTTTTCTTTGCCGCCATGAGAGCGGGGCGTAAGGTGATGCTCATCTGTGCTTGGTCCAGGAATCAGTGCTCGGCCGCATAGCGGGCAGGCGGCTGTAACGTCAGCAGCCGGCAGCGGCGGCCCCACCTGAAGCCCGAGTAAGCGGGCCTCCTTGGTGTTGGAGCGCATGATGCGGCGTATGACCATTACATTCCCGTGTAATTCGGCCCGCCACCGCCTTCAGGAGTCACCCAGACAATGTTCTGGGTCGGATCTTTGATATCGCAGGTCTTGCAGTGGACACAGTTCTGCGCATTGATCTGCAGCCGTGCGCCGTCGGTGGGCGCGGAAATATTATTGCCCGATGCATCAAGGTATTCGTAAACACCGGCCGGGCAGTAGCGGCTTTCTGGCCCAGCAAATGTCGAGAGATTGATTCCGACAGGCACTGCCTGATCTTTCAGTGTCAAGTGGGCGGGCTGATTTTCTTCGTGGGTAGTACCCGATAAAAACACGGAACTTAAGCGATCAAAAGTGAGTTTTCCATCGGGCTTGGGGTAGTGAATTTTTTCGCACTGTGCGGCGGGCTTTAAGGCCGCATGGTCGGGCTGCGTGCTGTGCAGAGTCCAGGGGGCCTTGCCGCCAAAAAGTTTCTGATCGATACCCACCAGTAGAGTGCCCAGCCAGAGGCCTTTTGACATTGCGGGCTTGAAGTTGCGTGCGCGGTGGAGCTCGTCGTGCATCCAGGAATTTTTAAAGGCCTCCTCATAGCCGGTGAGCTCTGCGGAATCTGAATCGTTTTTTAGTGCCTGCACAATTGCCTCGGCGGCAAGCATTCCGCTTTTGATGGCCAGATGGCTGCCTTTAATTCTTGAGGCATTTAAAAATCCAGCATCACAGCCCAGCAGCGCACCGCCCGGAAAAATAAATTTAGGCAGCGCATTGAGTCCGCCTGCAGTAATCGCCCGAGCACCGTAGCCAATCCGTTTTCCACCTTCCAGATAAGGCCGAATCTTCGGATGGGTCTTATAGCGCTGAAATTCTTCGAAAGGCGACAGCCACGGATTGGCGTAATTCAGGCCCACAACATAGCCAATCGCAACCTGATGATTTTCCAGGTGGTACATAAAAGAGCCGCCGTAGGTCTGGCTATCTAAGGGCCAGCCTGCGGTATGAATCACCAGACCGGGCTGGTGTTGAGCCGGATCAATTTCCCAGACTTCCTTTAGGCCGATGCCATAGGACTGCGGGTCAGCGTTTTGATTGAGCTTGAATCGTTCAATCAGCTGCCGGCCAAGATGGCCGCGGGCGCCTTCAGCAAATAGCGTGTAGCGGCCCCAGAGTTCCATGCCGTTTTGATAGTTCGATGTGGGCGCCCCATCCTTGCCGATGCCCATGGCACCGGTGGCAACACCCTTCACCCGTCCATCTTGCGCATACAGGATCTCGGCCGCAGCAAAGCCAGGAAAAATCTCAACGCCCAGGCCCTCGGCCTGCTGGCTGAGCCAGCGCGTGAAATTCGACAGGCTCACCACATAGTTGCCATGATTTTTAAAGCAAGCCGGCAGCATCCACTGCGGAAACTGGATGGCACCGGTCTGCGAGAGCAATAAAAAACGATCCTCGGTGACGGGGGTATTTAAGGGCGCGCCATCGGCCTTCCAGTTGGGCAGCAATTCATTGATTGCAATGGGATCCATGACCGCGCCCGACAGGATGTGGGCCCCGGGCTCGGAGCCTTTTTCCAGCACACAGACATTGATCTCTGGGTTTGCCTGTTTGAGCCGGATTGATGCAGACAGGCCGGCGGGTCCTGCACCAACAATGACCACGTCGTATTGCATTGATTCGCGGGTTTGATCCATGCCGTCTCCTCCGGGTGTTACAGGCTGATGCCGTTACACTATCAGGGTTTATTCCCTCTTTTGGAGCGCTTCATGAATAAGGTTTTTCCGACCGCCATTGATGCCTTGCGCGATGTGCTGCGCGACGGCCAGACCCTGGCGGTGGGCGGCTTTGGGCTGTGCGGCATACCCGAGTCGCTGATCCTTGCGGTCCGTGAGCTTGGCGCAAAAAATCTCACCTGCATCAGCAATAACGCAGGCGTGGATGGCATCGGATTGGGTGTCCTGCTAGAGTCGCGGCAGGTCAAAAAAATGATCGCCTCTTATGTGGGCGAGAACAAAGAATTCGAGCGGCAATTTCTCGCCGGTGAACTGGAGCTTGATTTCACGCCGCAGGGAACGCTTGCCGAAAAGCTGCGTGCAGGCGGTGCGGGTATCCCGGCGTTTTTCACTCGCACGGGAGTTGGCACGGTCGTCTCCGAGGGCAAAGAGATTCGTCAATTCAATGGCAAGAACTATGTCCTCGAGGAATCGCTTTTTGCGGATATCGCGCTGGTGAATGCCAAGACCGCGGATCGTGCGGGCAATCTGGTCTTCAACCTCACAGCCCGCAATTTCAACCCCAATGTGGCAATGGCCAGCCGGATGACCATCGTGGAAGTCGAAGAGCTGGTGGAGATCGGTGATTTGCACCCTGATGAAATTCACACACCAGGGATTTTCGTTAAGCGCATCGTGGTGAATCGCAGCCCGAATAAGCACATCGAGAAAAGGACAACACGCTAATGGCCTGGACCAGAGAAGAGATGGCGGCTCGGGCCGCTAAAGAATTGCGTGACGGGTTTTATGTGAACCTGGGCATTGGCCTGCCGACCTTGGTGGCCAACTACGTGCCCGAGGGCATGACCGTCTGGCTGCAGTCGGAAAACGGACTGCTGGGCATTGGTCCCTTTCCCACCGAAGAAGAGGTCGATGCAGACCTGATCAATGCCGGCAAGCAGACTGTGACCACACTGCCCGGATCTTCGATTTTCTCCAGTGCAGATTCTTTTGCCATGATTCGCGGCGGACATATCAACCTGGCGATCCTGGGGGCCATGCAGGTCTCGGAGAAGGGCGATCTCGCCAATTGGATGATTCCGGGCAAGATGATCAAAGGCATGGGCGGGGCGATGGACCTCGTGGCTGGGGTGGATCGCGTTGTGGTGATCATGGAGCATACCGCCAAGAAAAAGGATGGCTCCGAGGAAATCAAGATCCTGCCAGAGTGCAACCTGCCGCTGACCGGCGTGGGGGTGGTCAACGAGATCGTCACCGATTTGTGCGTGCTCTCGGTCACGATTAAGGGCCTGGAGCTGCGGGAGTTAGCCCCCGGGGTCACCATTGATGAGATCCGGGCAAAAACAGGCTGCCCAGTGATCGAATAAGGTCTCTTACAATAGGGGCTCAGCCAGCGACATGACATGACCAAATACGTATTCGTGACTGGAGGTGTGGTCTCATCCCTTGGAAAGGGGATTGCCTCCGCGTCTCTCGGTGCGTTGCTGGAGTCCCGTGGCCTGAAGGTCACGATGATCAAAATGGATCCTTACCTGAATGTGGATCCGGGCACCATGAGCCCCTTTCAGCATGGTGAAGTCTTTGTGACTGAGGATGGTGCCGAGACCGATCTCGATCTCGGCCACTACGAGCGTTTCATTAACGCGCGTATGCACAAGCACAACAACTTCACCACCGGCCAGATTTATGACACGGTGCTGCGTAAGGAGCGGCGCGGTGAATATCTGGGTAAGACCGTGCAGGTTATCCCGCATATCACCAACGAGATTCAGGAGTTCATCGGCCGCGGCGTCCGCCTTGGTCAGCCCGATGAGGCCGAGATCGCGATTGTTGAGGTCGGCGGCACGGTCGGTGATATCGAGTCGCTCCCCTTTTTAGAAGCGATTCGTCAGCTCAGCCTGCGGCTTGGCCGGCGCAACACTTGTTTTTTGCACTTGACACTGGTGCCGTTTATTTCAACAGCCGGGGAGCTGAAGACCAAGCCCACCCAACACTCTGTACAGAAGCTGCGTGAAATCGGTATACAGCCCACCGCCTTGTTGTGCCGTGCGGATCGGCCGATTCCTGAAGAAGAAAAAGACAAAATTTCACTTTTTTCCAATGTGCCGCGAGAGGCTGTGATTTCAGTCTGGGATGTGGCCTCGATTTATCGCATTCCACGCATGCTCTCTGAGCAAGGCTTAGATCAATTGATCTGCGATGAGCTCGGACTGTCGACTCCGCCCTGCGATTTATCGATATGGGATGATCTGGTGGATCGGCTCGAACATCCGGCTACCCAGGTACGCATTGCCATGGTGGGTAAGTATGTGGATCTCACCGAGTCGTATAAATCACTAACCGAGGCCCTAGTCCATGCTGGCATGCATACCCGGTCCCGGGTAGTCATTGAATACATCGACTCCGAGGGCTTAGAGCAGCAGGGCACGGGGGCCTTATCAGGATTTGATGCGATTTTGGTTCCAGGCGGCTTTGGCCGCAGGGGCGTGGAAGGAAAAATCGCCGCGATTCAATTCGCGCGCGAGCAGCGAATTCCCTACCTTGGCATTTGCCTTGGCATGCAGCTTGCCGTGATTGAATTTGCGCGGCATTGCGCGGGCCTGGCTAAGGCCAACTCTACCGAGTTTGAGCCCAAGGCCGATCAGCCGGTGATTGCGCTAATTACCGAGTGGAAAAATGCGGATGGCCGAATTGAGCAGCGCTCAGAAAGTTCGGATCTTGGCGGCACGATGCGGCTTGGCGCGCAGCAGTGCCCGATTCGTCAGGGCACGCTGGCTCAGCGAATCTACGGCAATACCGTCAATGAGCGGCATCGCCATCGCTTTGAAGTCAACAATACGCTTCGGCCCGCGATTGAATCGGCTGGCCTGGTAGTTTCCGCAGAAACACCACACGAGCAGCTTGCTGAAATTGTCGAGCTGCCTGAGTCGGTGCATCCCTGGTTTGTGGGCGTGCAGTTTCACCCGGAATTCACCTCAACACCCCGTCAGGGCCATCCGCTTTTTATTAGTTTTATTAAGGCAGCGATTGCCCACGCGAGCCAGGCGGTAGAGCAGGCCGCCTTTGCGAAATAAATGGTCAGTCATAAGAACTTTTCAGGGGTAAGTGACATTGAAACTCTGCGGATTTGATGCTGGCCTCGCGCACCCATTTTTCCTGATCTCGGGCCCCTGTGTGGTGGAGTCCGAGCAGCTGCAGATGGACACCGCCGGCACGCTGAAAGAAATCTGCGCTGGCCTGGGCATTCCCTTTATTTTCAAATCCAGCTACGACAAGGCCAACCGCTCCTCGGGCACGTCGTTTCGCGGCCTGGGCATGCAGAAGGGCTTAGAGATCTTGGCCAAGGTGAAAACAACACTGAATGTCCCGCTGCTTACCGATGTACACAGCGAAGACGAGATCCCCGCCGTTGCCAAGGTGGTCGATGTGCTGCAGACCCCTGCGTTTTTGTGCCGGCAGACTGATTTCATTCGGGCGGTGGCCCAAAGCGGCCGGCCTGTGAATATTAAAAAAGGCCAATTTCTTGCGCCTGGCGATATGGTCAATGTCATTCAGAAGGCCCGTGAGGCCGCCCGCGAGGCGAAGCTCTCAGAGGACCGTTTTCTGGCCTGCGAGCGGGGCGCGAGTTTTGGTTATAACAATCTGGTGAGCGATATGCGTAGCCTGGCCATCATGCGCGCCACCGGCTGCCCGGTAGTGTTTGATGCCACTCACTCGGTGCAGCTGCCCGGTGGCCAGGGCACCTCCTCGGGCGGCCAGCGGGAGTTCGTGCCAGTGCTCTCGCGTGCAGCAGTTGCTGTGGGAGTCGCCGGGATTTTTATGGAGACCCACCCGAATCCCGCCAAGGCCCTATCGGATGGACCCAATGCAGTGCCGCTTCATCAGATGAGGCCGCTACTGGAGCAGCTGGTCAGCATTGATCGCACCGTGAAATCAACCCCCTTTCTTGAGGACCACTTTAATTAAGCCGCGGGCCAATCGCATCCTGCGCGGGCCTCGCACAACTAAGGAAATGCAATGACAGCGATTGTGGATTTAATCGGCCGAGAAATTATCGATAGCCGCGGCAACCCCACTGTGGAGTGCGATGTGTTGTTGGAGTCTGGCGTTATGGGCCGGGCTGCGGTGCCCAGTGGCGCTTCGACCGGGTCGCGCGAGGCGATCGAATTACGTGATGGCGATAAGTCTCGCTATCTCGGTAAGGGCGTACTCAACGCAGTCGAGCACATCAACACGGAAATCTCTGAGGCCCTGATGGGCCTGGACGCCAGCGAGCAGGCGTTTATTGATAAGACCCTGATCGATCTTGATGGCACGGAGAATAAATCCCGGCTTGGGGCTAATGCGATGCTGGCAGTCTCGATGGCGGTAGCCAAGGCGGCCGCCGAACAATCCGGCCTGCCGCTTTATCGTTATTTCGGCGGCTCGGGTCCGATGCAGCTTCCGGTGCCGATGATGAATGTCATCAATGGCGGAGCCCATGCCAACAACAACCTGGATCTTCAGGAGTTCATGATCATTCCGGTAGGAGCGCCGACGTTTCGTGAGGCCCTGCGTTACGGCGCCGAGGTCTTTCACAGTCTTAAAAAACTGATTCATGATCAGGGTATGTCGGTCGCAGTTGGCGATGAAGGCGGCTTTGCGCCTAATGTTGCTAACCACGAGGCTGCGATTCAGCTGATCCTTAAAGCCATCGAGGCAGCGGGCTATGAGCCCGGACGCCAGATTGCGCTTGGCCTGGATTGCGCAAGCTCAGAGTTTTTCAAAAACGGCAAATACGAACTCTCGGGCGAGGGCCTAAGCCTGTCGCCGCAGGACTTCACCCATGTGCTCGCTGGCTGGGTCGATAAATATCCGATTCTCTCGATAGAGGATGGCTGCGCTGAAAATGACTGGGACGGCTGGGCCTATCTCACCAAGCAGCTGGGCAGTAAGGTGCAGCTTGTGGGCGATGATTTATTCGTGACCAACACCAAGATTTTGCGTGAGGGCATTGAGAAAAAAATCGCCAACTCGATTCTCATTAAGATCAATCAAATTGGCACACTCAGTGAGACCTTTGCTGCCATTGAGATGGCCAAGCGCAGCAACTACACGGCGGTGGTCTCCCATCGTTCGGGCGAGACCGAGGACACGACTATTGCCGATCTTTCGGTGGCGACCAATGCCTTGCAGATCAAGACTGGCTCGATGTCGCGTACTGATCGCACCGCGAAATACAACCAACTTTTGCGTATCGAGGAAGATCTGGGCGATGCAGCCCAGTATCCGGGCTTGGATGCGTTTTATAACCTGCGCGTTTAGGGATTCCCAGGGCCAAGGCCAGTGAACACCATCAATCGTCTGGAGCGTTTTGTTCAGCGGTTCCCTCGGCCGGGGCTGACACAGATTCTGTTGGGCGTGCTGATTCTGCTGCAGTTTCCCTTAT
>JBILVT010000122.1:0-5026 GCA_044370275.1 Burkholderiaceae bacterium
AACATCGATGTTGTTATTCAGGATCCTTACGGCGCCGGCTGGCTCTATCGACTCAAGCCGATGGCCTGGCAGGATGAGTCTATGTTTCTGATGGGCGTCAAAGAGTATCGCGAGTGGCTATCTGCCCACCATCATGAGCGCCTGCGCCCCATCGAGCAGCGTCACGAGGAGCTGCCCCCGATTGATCCGCAGAACGTCAGCTACTGATTCATGGCGGTATCGCGGGTAGTCATTGTGATGTGGCAGGCCGGCCCCGAGGCGCCTGCCAAGGCGGCAGCGCCACTGGTCTATGCTTTGTGCGCGCAGGCACTTGATTGCGAGGTAGAAATTCATCTGACTTCCTCGGCAGTCCGCTGGGCATTTGAGGGCGTGGCTGCAGCAGCAGTCTCAGATCAGCGAGGCGAGCAAACCATCCTGAGTTATCTTCAGCGTTGCCATGCAATCGGCGTCAAGATTTACATTTGTGGCATGGCACTCGCCGAGCATCATCGTGGCGAGCCGATCATTGGCGAGATCACTGGACAGACGGGTGCAACTTCGGTGATGGCGCAGCTGCAGCGGGATGACACCCGGGTACTGGTTTTCTAATGCAAGCGCCGGGCGCGACCGCGCAGGGCCCCCAATTCGAAGTCATCAGCCTGAATATGCACAAAGGGGTGTCGGCGTTGCACCTGCGGCTGACCGCCCATCGCCTGCGGCAGCGGATTCGCGATCGACATCCCGATTTGGTATTTCTGCAGGAGCTTCAGCAAAAGACCCATGGGCGGCTTCGTGATTTGCGGGTCGGCGCAACGATTGGACTCACACCTTATCTTGCGCAGGATTTCTGGCCGGACTGGCATTACGGCCGAAACGCCTTGTATGACCGTGGCCATCATGGCAACGCGATTCTTTCGCGACATCCTTTATCGCACGGCCTGAACTACGATATTTCCGAATATCGGTTTGAGCGGCGTGGCCTGCTGCATGCCGTGGTCTATATCGGCGAGCGGGCGGTGGATTGTTTTTGTGTCCATCTTGGACTGCTGGAGCGGGGCCGCAGGCGTCAGCTCGAAGGTGTACTCGACTGCATCGCACGGATCGCGGGCGTGGGCCCGGTAATTGTGGCGGGTGATTTTAATGATTGGCGTAACCGGGCCGAAGGTCCGATGCGCGAAGCCGGCTTTCGTGATGTGTTTGAAATTGCTACCGGCGCACCGGCGAAGACCTTTCCTTCGATTCGGCCGATGCTACGCATGGACAGAATTTATGTGCGCGGCCTGAAGGCCCATGGGGTCGAGCGGCTGACTGAGTGGTCTGGCTTATCGGATCATCTGGGGATTTCGGCAAAGCTGTCGCTGCTACCCGCCTAATTCACTCAAACCAATCGAGAACATTATCCAAGCCGCCATGGCGGATGGCCTGCATGGCCTGTGCGGCGACAGCCGGCTTTGCACGGTGGGCAACTGAAAGGCCGCTGCGCTTCATCATCTTTAAGTCATTCGCACCATCACCAATTGCGATCGACTGCTGTGTCGTAGCGCCTCGGCTGCGGCAGGCCAGCGCCAGCGTAGACTGCTTGATTCGGGCATCCACAATGTTACCCAGTAGCCTGCCCGTCAGATGGCCATCGATGATCTCGAGGCTGTTAGAGCGCGTTTGATCGAATCCGATTTTCTCTGCGACAAATCCTGTGAATTGCGTGAATCCACCGGAGACGAGCAGGGTGTGAACGTGGTGCTGGCGCGCAGTGGCGACCAGAGTCTTCGCACCCGGAGTAAATTTCAGGCGGTAGCGGATGACCTCTTCCAGGACGGCCGCCGAGAGGCCAGCCAGCAGGGCGACACGCTGGCGCAGGCTTTCGGCATAGTCTTTGATCTCACCGCGCATAGCGGCCTCGGTGATGGCGGCGACCTCCTGCTTTTTGCCACAAAAATCGGCAATCTCGTCGATGCATTCGATGGTGATCACGGTGGAGTCCATGTCCATCGCCAGCACCGAAAAATCCTGCCATCGGTAAGGCGACTCTAAAAATGCAGTATCGACCCGATACTGATCAGAAAACGCGGTAAGAGCGGCCTGCAGCCGATTGCGGGCAGATGGCCTTGGCGCGGTAATCTTCCAGACAATGGCGCCCGAGCGGCGCGGCCGCCGGTTTTGGGTTCCGAGTAGCTGATCCAGTGCCTTGCGCGTGGCGAGCGAGATCCGGCCGCGTCGACCATCGGCGGTCAGTCCAGGAGAGAGCACTACGAAGGCCATACGCAGTCACCAGCAGGCGGAAAAGTTCTTATCTTAGAGGATCAGATGTCAGCAGCACTAAACGGTAAGCCGCGACAGCAGCTCCCGGATGGATCGGGCCCGCTGGGTAGGATCAACAATCGCCATATTCAGCCGTAGCTTCTCGTTGCCTTGAAGTTTTACTTGGGGATCAGTCTGAATTAGCCGAATGACTTTTGCCGGATCGATCTTGGTGTCTTTACTAAAGCTCACAACAATGGTCTCGGGGGCCGCATCGATTTTCAACACACCCAATGGCTTCGCGAATATCCGCAGACGGTGCGTCTCCAGTAGGGTGCGTGTCGCATCCGGAGGCCGGCCAAAGCGATCGATGAGCTCTTCTTCAAGAATCTCCAGCTCCTCGGGGTCGGCCGCATTGGCGAGTCGTTTATACAAGGTCAGACGTTCGTGAATATCACCGCAGTAGTTATTGGGTAGTAGGGCCGGTGCATGCAGGTTGATCTCGGTGACGGCTAAAAGCGGTGAATCGAGGTCAGGCTCACGGCCTGCCTTGAGCGCATTGACGGCCTGGGTCAGCATGTCGGTGTACATCTGAAAACCAACCTCTGTGATGTTGCCGGATTGCTGATCGCCGAGCACTTCGCCTGCACCGCGTATCTCTAAGTCGTGCATGGCAAGGAAAAATCCGCTGCCAAGTTCCTCCATGGCCTGGATTGCTTCGAGACGTTTTTTTGCGTCTTTCGAAATACTATCTTCGCCTGGCGTGAGCAGATAGGCGTAGGCCTGGTGGTGGGAGCGGCCCACTCGGCCACGGAGCTGATGCAGCTGGGCCAAGCCAAAGCGGTCGGCCCGATAAATCACGATCGTATTGGCGGTCGGTACATCAATGCCAGTCTCGATGATGGTCGAGCAAAGCAGCACATTAAAGCGCTGCTGATGAAAGTCTCGCATGACCCGCTCAAGATCTCGCTCGTGCAACTGTCCATGGGCAATGTGAATACGGGCCTCCGGGACAAGTGCGGCGAGTTCATCGCGGCGCTTGATCATCGTATCGACTTGATTGTGCAGTACATAGCACTGGCCGCCACGCTTGAGTTCACGTAGCAAGGCCTCCCGGACAACACTGTCACTGTCTTGTCGGACAAAGGTCTTAATCGCGAGCCGCCGCTGCGGAGCGGTGGCAATCACCGAGAAATCACGGATACCTTCCATACTCATCGCGAGTGTTCTGGGAATGGGTGTCGCGGTCAGGGTTAGTACATCGACTTCAGATCGAAGCGCCTTTAAGGCCTCTTTCTGACGGACCCCAAACCGGTGTTCCTCATCAATGATGACCAGCCCGAGACGATCGAATTTCACCCCTAACGACAAGAGTTTATGCGTGCCAATCGCAATATCGAGCCGCCCGCTGGCAAGACCCTCGAGGGCCGCCTGAATTTCTTTAGTGGTGCGAAAGCGCGATAACTCGGCAATCTGCACCGGCCATTCGGCGAATCGATCACGGAAGGTCTGAAGGTGCTGCTCGGCCAACAAGGTGGTGGGTGTGAGGACTGCTACCTGCTTACCATCCATGACGGCCAGAAATGCGGCCCGTAGAGCGACTTCGGTTTTTCCAAAGCCGACATCGCCACAGACCAGCCGGTCCATCGGCTTTCCCGAGACCATGTCCTGTGTGACGGCATGGATTGCAGCGAGTTGATCTGGGGTCTCTTCGAATCCGAATCCATCCGCAAAGCGCTCGTATTCCTGTGCATCAAAACGAAAAGCGTGGCCCTGACGGGCGGCCCGTCGGGCGTAGATATTCAGCAGCTCCGCTGCCGTATCTTGCGCACGGGCGGCCGCCTTGCGCTTTGCCTTCTCCCACTGGCCAGAGCCCAGGGTGTGCAGGGGGGCATGCTCAGGGTCCGCGCCGCTGTAGCGGCCAATTACATGCAGCTGGGATACGGGGATATAAAGCTTGGCCTCATCAGCGTAGTCGAGCTGAAGAAATTCAGTATCACCATCGCCCATATCCAGATGTACAAGGCCGCGATAACGGCCAATGCCATGCTGAATGTGAACCACCGGATCCCCAATCTTGAGCTCTGAGAGATCACGAATGATCGAGTCAACGTTGGTCTCGCTTTGACGGCGTCCGCTACGCTGCCGGCGGGCGACCTGAGAAAACAGCTCACCCTCCGTGGCGAGCATGAGCCCACACCATGTCGCCTGAAAACCATGGGATATCGGCGCAACATAAAGCCGCACCGGCGATGCTTCTGAGTCGGCAATCACCGGCGCGCTGCGAAACGCCTCCGCGATCGATTCTGCATGGACACAGGTAATCTTGTTTTCGGTTAGGTATTGGGCGAGTGTCTCGCGCCGCCCCGGGCTTTCCGCAGTAATCAATACCTGATGGCGGCGCAGGGCCCGCAGTCGCGCTAAAGGATCTGCCTGCCCTCGATCAACGGAAATATCTGGCAAGGGCTGCAGCGGCCCTGCCGCATCCTCAGGCCCAAATCGCAGACGGGCATGGGGCCGTGCAGCAATGAAAAATTCTTCCGCAGTGAGGTAGAGGCGCTCCGGCGGCAGCACCGGCCGTTCGATATCCGCTTTTAAGAAACGATAACGATTCTGCAGGTCTCGGTGAAACTCCAAAAACGCTTCATCGATATTTCCAACAATTGCCAAAGCGGCATCATCTTGCGGCAGATAATCAAAAATCGTTGCCAAGGGATCCACCAGAAGCGGCAGGTAGTATTCGATGCCGGCGCCAAAAAGGCCTTTGCCTGCATCGCGATACAGACTGCAGCGCGAGGGATCACCCTCA
>JBILVT010000033.1:0-16940 GCA_044370275.1 Burkholderiaceae bacterium
GCTTTACGGCCACGTTTCTTGCCCGATCGACCAAGACCGAGGTCTTCGGCGGTCAGCCCAAAGAGCTCAATGGCCCGTTTGATATTTGCGATGGTCTCGGCTACTTCGCGCTTCCGGGCCGCTTCGGCTTCTTTTTTTAGTTTTTCAATTTGGGTAGCGAGCTGAATATAACTTGACATGGCGTGGACTTTTGTTCGGAAATAAAGTGGGTAATTAAACTGGAGTTGGGATTATATTCCGAAAACTCTGTATTGATAATTTACCGAAAAAGCGAAGCTTCTTCTGAGCGCTCTCCAAACGCGATCCTGAAGTGCATTTTCAATAAGCGTAGGGCTTAATCCAATCAACGGAGTTTTTGATTAATAGTCAACATTTCGATAGCATATGGGCGTGAATAGTTAAAATAAATTTGTTTGTCCTGCCCCCGGGCAATTACGATGCGAAAGCGCAGCAGCAATGAAATGTTCAGGCTCTGTCTCTTTTGCTTAAAGGCGCGTAATGAAGATTTCAATGATTGGCACAGGCTATGTTGGCCTCGTCACCGGCGCATGTTTTGCTGATGCGGGTAATCATGTGTTGTGTCTCGATCTGGATGCCGAAAAGATTAAGGTGCTACGTGGTGGTGGAATGCCAATCCATGAGCCGGGCCTGCTTGAGTTAGTCCGCCGAAATGTTGCTGCAGGCCGGCTTGGATTTACAACCAGTATTGAAGAGTCAGTTGAGCACGGCCTGGCGCAATTTATTGCTGTGGGCACACCACCAGATGAAGATGGGTCAGCCGATCTCCAGCATGTGGTTGCAGCCGCCCGTAACATCGGCAGGTATATGACCTCGGAAAAAATAGTGATCGATAAATCCACGGTACCTGTAGGCACGGCCGATAAGGTTCGGGATGCAATCACCGATGCGCTTAAATCCCGCGGCACATCGATCCCCTTTCATGTGGTCTCAAATCCTGAATTTTTAAAAGAAGGCGCCGCAGTGGAGGACTTTCAGCGGCCCGATCGGATTGTGGTTGGCCTGGATTCCGCAAGGGCGGAGGAGGTCATGCGTGAGATCTATGCGCCGTTTCAGCGACAGCACGACAAGCTCATGGTGATGGATGTTCGATCTGCCGAACTCACCAAATATGCTGCCAATGCGATGCTGGCAACGCGGATTAGCTTTATGAATGAGCTTGCTAATCTTGCCGAGTCGCTGGATGCGGATATCGAGAGTGTGCGCAGAGGCATTGGCTCGGACTCCAGAATTGGCTATGGTTTTTTGTATTCCGGGGTGGGTTACGGCGGATCCTGCTTTCCTAAGGATGTAAAGGCTCTGGTGCGGACCGCAGCCCGATTCGGACATGATCTAAAGGTCTTAAATGCCGTGGAAAGCGCCAATGCGCTGCAGAAGCTGGTATTGGTACGAAAAATCTGTAAGGCCTTCGGAGAAAATTTGCGTGGGTTGCGGTTTGCCCTTTGGGGTTTGGCGTTTAAGCCTAACACCGATGATATGCGCGAAGCCCCAAGTCGCGTGATTATCAAAGAGCTGATTGATCGGGGTGCATCAATCGTCGCTTATGACCCAGTTGCTATGAAAGAGGCGAGGCGGGTGATTGCCGAGCCGATTGATTACGCTGAGGATCCCATGCAGGCGCTGAATGGCGCAGATGCATTAGTAATCGTGACCGAGTGGAAAGAGTTTCGTAGCCCCGATTTTCAGATCATGGCCCAGCGGTTGAAAACCAAGCGCGTATTTGATGGCCGCAATATGTACGAACCTGCGGTGGTAAAACGCGCAGGCCTGATCTACGAAGGCATTGGCCGTAAATGAAAACAATTCTGGTCACAGGCGCTGCCGGATTTATCGGCATGCATACTACCGAAGCCTTGTTGGCCCGGGGTGATGCAGTCGTGGGCCTGGATAATCTCAATGCCTACTATGACCCCAGCCTAAAAGAAGCCCGACTGCAAAGGCTGAAGTCTTTACCCAATGCCGATTCTTTTAGTTTTATTCGGGCCGAGCTCTCCGATGCAGCAGCAATCGCTGATGTATTTGAGTCTCACGCCTTTGATGGCGTGATTCATCTTGCCGCCCAGGCGGGGGTTCGTTATTCACTGAAAAATCCCCAGGCTTATGTGGATAGCAACCTCACCGGATTTATAAATATCCTAGAGGGTGTGCGCCACCAGGGCGAGCGGCTTGGCGATGAAAAAACAGGCCGCGTGCGGCATTTGGTTTATGCCAGTTCATCGAGTGTCTATGGGGGAAATAAAAAGCTGCCTTTTGCAGAGACCGATCGGGTGGATCATCCTGTGAGCCTTTATGCAGCTACTAAAAAAGCTAATGAACTGATGGCCCATACCTATTCTCATCTATTTCGGATTCCAGCAACGGGACTACGATTTTTTACAGTCTATGGCCCGTGGGGCAGGCCAGACATGGCAGCTTTTATTTTCACCAAGGCGATACTGGCTGGTGAGACCATTACGGTATTTAATCACGGCAAGATGCAGCGGGATTTCACTTTTGTTGACGACATTGTTCAAGGCGTGGTCCGTGCTTTAGACATTCCCCCGAATGCGGAAGCGTCAATCGGTGACTTTGCATTCGAGTCGATGGCGCCGCATCGGGTGCTCAATATCGGCAATCACAATCCTGAATCCCTGACTGAATTTATTGCCGCAATTGAGGATGCCCTGGGGATGAAGGCAAAACAGGACTTCCAGCCCCTGCAGCCGGGTGATGTTCCCGCAACCTATGCCGAGACTTCTGCGTTGCGAGCGCTCACGGGCTTCGCCCCGGCGACCCCTTTGCGCACAGGCATTAAGCGTTTTGTGGAATGGTATCGGGCTTACTACAGGATATAGATGGATACCGGCAGCCCAAGCCCCCGCGCTAAACCCTGCTAAGGCAGCTGCAGAGCAACTGCTACCACCCCCAAGGCGGTGCTGATGAGTAGCGTGGTGAGCATGCCGAGCTTGAATTGCAAAAGCATGAGTCCTGCTAGGGTCGTAATGCATATCGCCACTAGATCTAGGCTCCTCCAGGACCAGAGCTGACCGTCAGGAAAAAAAGTGTGCTGTGCGAAGATCAGTGTCAAATCAACAATCACACCAACAACCGCGGCGCTAATCGCGGTTAGTGGTGCTGCCAGTGAAAGATTCTTTCGGGTGGTCTCGATCCACGGTGCGCCCACTAAAATAAAAATAAAAGATGGTAGAAAGGTAAATATGGTAGCCACAATTGCACCCAAAGCCCCGGCGCCCGCAATCGGCAAAAAATTAAGGCTCGTGTGCTGAGCAGCACCGACAAAACCTACGAATGCATTAATCATCACCAGCGGGCCGGGTGTGGTCTCGCCAAGCGCTAAGCCATCCATCATCTGCGCTGCACTGACCCACTGATACTCATTGACTGCCGAATCAAATACATAAGGGAGTACCGCATAGGCTCCGCCAAAGGTCACCAGCGCAGCTTTAGTGAAAAACATCGCCATATCGGAGAGCACATAGGGCGCAAGCTGATAGACCGCGCTATAGAGCAGAGCCCAGAGTGCTACGCCTGTGCCAACAGCCACCGCGATGTGATATCTGTCTGTACGGATTATTTTCGGGCTCGGGGTGTGATCATCAATCACGAAGTTTGCCCTTTGGATTTTTCTATTGGCTGCCGATATCTCGGCCTTATTACCGGAATAAATCTCTAGGCCCAGCAGCGGTGTCTTAGAAAGCAAATGGGCCAGCCAGCCGAGAAACGCTGCTGATGATATGATCGCAATGAACGAAAATCCCACTAGTAGCCCGCAAAGCGCACCAACTGCAATCGCCCACCAGAATGGCCCCCTGAGTACGCGCTGTCCAAGTCGAATACAGGCAGCAAGAACAATAGCCAGTACCACTGGCTTGATACCGTAGAGCAGCGCCTGTACTTCAGGCAGCTGCCCATACATGACATAGACCGACCCCACCCCAATCATGATGGCCAAGGATGGCAGTACAAACAGTACTCCTGCCAGAATTCCGCCAAGTGATCCATGGGTGAGCCATCCGAGATAGGTCGCTAGTTGCTGAGCCTCTGGGCCCGGCAAGACCATGCAGTAGTTCAGAGCATGAAGAAAGCGTCCATCAGAGATCCAACGGCGCTTCTCTACGAGCTCGCGATGCATAAGTGCGATCTGTGCCGCTGGGCCCCCGAATGAAATCAGCCCGATCTTTAGCCAGACTTTCAGGCTATCGAGTAATGAGATTGCGGATGTCGCTTGCAATTTTCTCTACCGCGAGATCGTGGGGGATCACCAGTCGAAGTTTTCCCTGGTCATCATAGACATAGGTAAATGTGGTGTGATCAATCGTATAGGCCTTGGGCTCACGACGACTATCCTTTGAATCCACCTTTTTGTAAAACACTCGGAAATCTTTCGCGATTGCCTGGGTCTGATCGAGGCTGCCTCTCAGCCCCACAATAGTTGGATCAAAAGAGGCAAGATATTTTTCTAGTTTATCAGTAGCATCTCGCTCGGGATCGATGGTGATAAACACGATTTGAAATTTCTCAGCGTGTTTTCCAAGAAGTTTTTTCACCTCTCCCATTTTTGTCAGGTGGGTCGGGCAGGCATCTGGACAATACATGAAGCCAAAAAAAACTGCCGTGATTTTTCCCGTAAAACTGGACGGAGTGATGATGTTGCCTTGCAAGTCAGGCAGGCTGTAAGTCTGGCCCCATGGCGCATCGGTAACATCCATCGCATTGAACTTTGCGGGCTTTTGGCTGCAGGCGGATAGGCCGATTAGGCCCATAGCGGCCACCCGCATCGGCCAGATGAGCGCCTGTTTGAGCCAAGAGCGTCTTTCTGTTGTCATAGGCAGCTATGGTAACCCGCAAGACTGTCGGAATTATTGGTGCTGGTCTAGCCGGTGCAGCCTGCGCACGGGCGCTTTCAGTCGCGGGATTTTCACCGGCCTTATTTGAGTCTGCAGCTCATCATGCTGCCGGTGCGTCTGGCAATGCCATCGGCATTTTGCATCAGCTCTACTCCAAAGATCACAATCTCGCGAGTCAGTGGGTTAAGCGGGGTATCGAAACGACACAGCGTTGGATTTCCGAGCTCACTCAATTTGCATCTCGGCCTTTGGCAGAGCGCTGTGGTGTTTTACAGCTTGATGCTCAGGCCAGTGAACTGATTCACTGGGATCCGAATGGCGGATGGGTTCGGCCACCTGAGTTTGTACAGGCCTGCCTCACGCAGGCCCAGGCAATTGGGGCCGAGATCAATTTTGGCGTACGGGTAGAGTCCATTCATGATGACCTAGCCCAAAGCGTGGTGGAGCTTACGCTTCAGAATCAGGATGGCAAGATTGCGAAAAGACATTTTGATGCCGTGATTGTCTGCGCTGCTCATGATGCTAGCCGGCTGCTGCCTCATGCCATGCTCAATTTGAATTCCATTCGCGGGACAATCAGCAGCTATCGGCTGCCACAGGATCAATCACTGCCCTGTGTGATTTGTGCAGCCGGCTATGCGAGCCCGTCTGTTGATGGAGAGATGGTCGTCGGCGCAAGCTATGACCGCTTGGCAGATGGCGAGATTGCTTTTTCAGAGCCCGATGATGAGCTGACCAATCTGGATCGACTGCGAATCATTTCAGCTGAGCTAGCGGCTTACTGCGAAAAACTCGCTCCCGAAAATCGTACGAGTCTGCGCTGTGCCACTCTTGATCGGATGCCGCACGCGGGCCAGGTCCTCGATCCCCAGTCAAGGCTTGGCGCCAGCATTTCTCAGATGCATCAAATGCCTCGGTCATCCCGGATCTGGGCCTTAACCGGCCTGGGCTCGCGCGGCTTAAGTTCTGCGCCCCTGGGAGCTGAGATCATTGCTGCGGGGCTGCGCGGCGGCTTGGCGCCAGTCTCTAAAAGGCTTTTGCAGGCGGTCGATCCCGTGCGGTTTGCCCTGCGAAGACATCAGCGACGGAAAATCAGCTAGATTAGGCGGCCCAACAGTCATCGGAGCAAGTAGCAATGGCGATTTATGGTGCGCAGGCAGAGCAGTCTGGCGATGGCCGCAAGGTGGTGTCTTTGCGCGATCTGAAGGCGAGAAAAGAGCGTGGCGAGAAAATAGTCATGCTCACCTGTTATGACGCAAGCTTTTCTCAGTTGCTTGATAACTGCGGCGTGGACGTGCTGTTAATCGGCGACTCATTGGGCATGGTCTTGCAAGGGCATACCTCAACGCTTGCGGTCAGCATGGACCAGGTGGTGTATCACACAGAGTGTGTCGCCAGACCCAAGCCCAAGGCTTGGATCGTGGCAGATATGCCGTTTGCGAGCTACCAGCAATCTCCGGCGCAGGCCTATGCGAATGCGGCCCGTTTAATGGCGGCCGGTGCACAGATGGTTAAGCTCGAGGGCGCGGGATGGCTCGCACCGACAGTAAAGTTTTTAAGCGAGCGCGGCATTCCCGTCTGTGCGCATCTAGGATTAACACCGCAGTCAGTCCATGCGCTTGGTGGCTATCGCGTGCAGGGCCGGGATCCCACTTCAGCTGAGCAATTAATTGCCGATGCAAAACTTTTAGAAGCCAACGGAGCCGATATGGTTTTGGTTGAGCTTATTCCGACGCCTCTCGGACAGCAGCTCACCCGGGCATTAACCGTGCCGACTATCGGCATCGGTGCAGGACCCCATCTCACCGGCCAGGTATTGGTGCTGCACGATATCCTGGATATCACGCCGGGACGAAAAGCCCGCTTTGCAAAGAACTATCTATCCGGAGCAGGAAGCATTCAGGCGGCGATCAGCCGCTATGTGGCCGAGGTCCGCTCAGGCGCCTATCCTGGCCCTGAGCATGGGTTTGAGTCCTAGCCGCTCTGGTCCCCGTTTCGTTTCAGGCTGCTAAAAACTTAAGGCTACCGTCAGCCTGCCTTAAGCGCTTTAGGTTTCCGGCATGCCAGAGATGATTTAAGTGGGCAATGGTCTCGCCCATTGCAAATGTGAGCTGGTGTAGATCCAACTCACGACGAAAAAGTATCGGCACGACTTCGCTGGCGTAGCGCGGTGACTGACAGGCGGTCAGGGCCTCCTCGAGCCGCGCCTTGTGGTGTTCGCGCAGCTGATTGATGCGCTCTTTAATGCCGCCGGCTCGCGTGCCTTTCGCAGCCCCAAAGGGCTTACCGTGGGAGGGCAGTACCAGCACATCATCAGGCAGCATTTCAAATGCATGTAAAGAGTCCAGATAAAGCTTTAAGGGGTCTGCGTCGGGCTCCTGCGGCCAGACCGACATATTTGTAGAGATTCGCGGCAGCACCATATCACCGGAAATCACGAGATTCAGATCTTCGCAGTACAAAGCACAGTGCTCAGGCGAGTGCCCATAGCCCGCGATCACATGCCAGTGATGCGACCCGATACGGATTGACTGATTCGGAAAAATTCTGACAAAACTGTCGGGCACTTCAGGCACGAGCGAGGGAAAGTGGCCGGATCGCGCCCGAAGCTTTTCAATCGTGTCGGGATCGGTAATGCCGTGCCGATGAAAGTGTGTGGCCATTGAGACCGCCCCTGGACCCTCATCGAGTTTGATTTTTGCTCCCGCACCCAGAAATACCCGGGCGGTCTGATACTCCGCATAGTTCACCCAGAGGGGTGCGGTCCATCGGCCGATATCGACTCCTTTGGTAAGCCATGACGCAAGACCGATGTGATCGGGGTGGTAGTGCGTGCAGAGCACCCGCACAAGTGGCAGCCCATTAAAGTGCTTTTCAATCACGGTGCGCCAGGCTGCACGGGTGGCCTCATTGCCGACCCCGGTATCAACTACCGTCCAGCCCCTCTGGCCATCCAGCACATCTTCCATGAGCCACAAATTGATGTGATCTAGGGCAAAGGGTAGCGGCATCCGAATCCAGGTCACACCCGGTGCAATGGGCGTCAGATCGCCGATTTCAGGAATCGGAAGGTCGGCGTATCGAATCGCCTGATCAGAGGGTGTCTTCATAAATATGAATCGTTTTTCTTCTGGAGGTTTGGAGTAAACTGGAACGATAACAAAAACAACAGTTTTTATCGTGGTGAGGAGATCATGGCAGCGTCCATCTTCGAGCAGGGTCTGGATAAGAATCCGGCCAACTATGTCCCGCAGACACCGTTAACATTCATCGAGCGGGCCGCCTCGGTCTACCCCGAAAAGCCCGCGGTCACTCATGGTCCCCTGCGTCGCAGCTGGGCTGAAACCTATCGCCGCTGCCGTCAGCTTGCCTCGGCCCTATCGGCTGAGGGGCTTGGCAGATTCGACACCGTCGCAGTCATGCTGCCAAACACACCGCCGATGATCGAGTGTCACTTTGGCATCCCTATGCTTGGTGCAGTCTTATGTTCGCTCAACACCCGGCTTGATGCCAGCGCCATTGCTTTCATGCTCGAGCATGGCGAAGCTAAAGCAGTGATTGTGGATCGTGAGTTCTCAGGTGTAATGGTAGCGGCATTGAAGATTCTTAGTGAAAAAGGTGTAACGGTGCCGTTGGTGATTGATGCAGACGATAGCCAGTATGTGGGTCCAGGCCAGCGTATCGGATCAGTGGAATATGAAAGCTTTCTCGCTCAAGGTGACCCCGAGTTTGAGTGGCGGCCCCCACCCGATGAATGGGATTCGATTTGTTTGAATTACACCTCGGGCACAACGGGCAACCCCAAGGGTGTGGTCTATTCGCATCGTGGCGCCTATGTCAATGCCATCTCGAATATTCTCGAATGGGATATGCCCAAGCACCCGACTTATCTTTGGACTTTGCCCATGTTTCACTGCAATGGCTGGTGCTTCCCCTGGACAATTGCCGCCCGCGCAGGGATCAATGTCTGTCTACGCAAAGTTGAAGCGCCCGCAATCTTTGATGCGATTCGCGCTCACAAAGTGTCCCACTACTGTGGCGCACCGATTGTCCATGGTCTTTTGATAAATGCGGATGCAAATCTGAAAGCGGGCATTAGCCACAAAGTCAGCGCAATGGTCGCAGGTGCCGCACCGCCTGCAGCCATGATCGAGGGTATGGAGAAAATGGGTTTTGATATCACCCATGTCTATGGCCTGACTGAGACCTATGGCCCCGCTTCAGTCTGTGTCAAGCATGAGGCCTGGCAGTCTGAGGCAATCGGTGAGCGGGCGCGGCTTAACGCGCGGCAGGGTGTGCGTTATCACTTGCAGCAGGCCATCAGTGTGCGAGATCCAGAGACACTCGCGCCCGTGCCTGCCGATGGAGAGACCATGGGCGAGATCATGTTTCGCGGAAACATCACGATGAAGGGTTATTTGAAAAATCCTAAGGCAACCCAAGATGCCTTTGCCGGCGGGTGGTTTCACTCTGGAGATCTTGCGGTCATGAATCCCGATGGCTATGTCAAGATCAAAGACCGTAGCAAAGACATCATCATCTCGGGCGGAGAGAACATTTCCAGCATCGAAGTCGAGGATGTTCTTTACCGGCATCCTGCGGTTCTGGCAGCAGCAGTCGTTGCCAAGCCTGATCCGAAGTGGGGTGAGACCCCCTGCGCCTTTTTGGAAATTAAACCGGGTGCAGCGGTTACCCCGGCTGATATCGTGGCCCATTGCAAGCAGTATCTGGCAGGATTCAAGGTGCCACGGGCGGTGGTCTTTCGCGAGCTACCCAAGACCTCGACTGGCAAGATCCAGAAGTTTGAATTACGTAAGCAAGCAGGCTCAGTCTCTGCGATTGATGTTTAACACTTAAGGAACACCACCATGGCTGACTACAACGCCCCCCTTCGGGATATGCAATTTGTGATCAATGAGCTTGTGCCCTTATCTGAAATTACGGCATTGCCCGGCTATGAAGAGGCGGGCGAAGAGTTGGCCACTGCCATTTTGGATGAGGCCGCAAAGTTTGCTAATGGTGTGTTGGGCCCATTGAACTGGATCGGTGATCAGCAGGGTGCTGTTTTAAATGGCAATGTGGTGACCACACCCAAGGGCTTTAAAGAGGCTTATGAACAATTCGCTCAGGCAGGTTGGATTGGGCTAGCCTGTGACCCCGAGTATGGCGGCCAAGGCCTCCCTGCGTTGCTGTCAACGGCAGTCAATGAAATGTGGAATAGCGCCAATATGGCATTCACGCTTTGCCCGCTGCTGACTGCCGGCGCGATTGATGCAATTACTCACCACGGTTCAGCAGAGCAAAAGGCAATGTATTTGCCGAATCTAATTTCCGGGAAGTGGGCAGGCACGATGAATCTCACTGAGCCTAATGCAGGCTCAGATCTTTCGGTGGTGGCCACCAAGGCGGCTCCGGCAGGTGATGGCACTTATAAAATTTCTGGAACTAAGATTTACATCACTTACGGAGAGCATGACTTCACCGAGAATATTATTCATCTGGTGCTGGCCCGCCTGCCGGATGCGCCCGCGGGCGTTAAAGGCATTTCTCTTTTTATCGTGCCCAAGTTTTTAGTCAAGCCTGATGGATCCCTTGGCGCGCGCAACGATCTGAAATGCATCTCGATAGAGCATAAGCTTGGTATTCATGCGAGCCCCACTGCTGTCATGTCTTATGGCGAGACCGGGGGGGCGACCGGGTTTTTGGTTGGCCAGGCCAACCGCGGTCTGGAATACATGTTCACGATGATGAACGCGGCCCGTCTGGGTGTGGGACTTGAGGGCGTGGGAATTTCTGAGCGGGCCTATCAGCAGGCCGCAGGTTACGCCATGCAGCGGGTGCAGGGTAAGATCGCTGGCAAATCCGGAAACTTACCGATCGCGTATCACCCGGATGTCTCACGCATGCTAATGACGATGCGGGCTCAGATTCAGGCGATGCGGGCACTGGCGTTTTTTGCTGCGGCCGAATCGGATAAAGCGATGCGACATTCAGATGCGGCAGCGCGTGATGCTGCACAGGCTCGGCTTGATTTTCTAATCCCAATCGTTAAAGGCTGGTGCACCGAGCAGGCGGTGGAGATTGCCTCTTTGGGTGTTCAGGTTCATGGCGGTATGGGCTTTATTGAAGAGACTGGCGCTGCACAGCATTTCCGTGATGCTCGCATCACACCGATCTATGAGGGCACCACTGGCATTCAGGCCAACGATCTATTGGGCAGAAAAATCGTTCGCGATGGCGGCAAAGAGGCAAAGCGGCTGCTGGAAGAGATGAAAGCAACAGCCTCAGGCCTTCAGTCGTCTGCGGATCTTGAAATTAAAGCAATGGGTGCAGGTTTAGGTTCAGCGGTCCTTGCCTTGGAGCGGGCGGTAGAGTGGATCGTAGAGACCTTTCCCAAAAATGCACCCGCTGCGCTGGCGGGCGCTTACCCACTGATGAAGTCTTTTGGTTTAGTGGCCGGGGGCTGGCTGCTGGGAAAATCAGCGGCGATTGCAAAAGCAAAACTAACGCAGGGCGCCACCGATTCCTTTTATACACAAAAGATTGGCGTTGCCACTTTCTACACCCACCATGTCTTAAGCGGTGCGGCGGGGCTTGCACAATCGGTACGGGTCGGTGAAGAGGTGGCCAGTGCTATGCAGCGGGGGTTAAATGATTTGCTTACAGCCTAGTGATCCCAATGAGGCGCCGCCTCCCAGGCGGTGCTGCATTGGGTCAAAAGCGGCTAGGCATCAAACTTCACGCCTTGGGCAAGCGGCAGATCACTGCCATAGTTAATCGTGTTAGTGGCCCGCCGCATGTAGGACTTCCATGCGTCGGAACCCGACTCACGGCCGCCGCCAGTTTGTTTTTCCCCGCCAAAGGCGCCACCAATCTCTGCGCCCGAGGTCCCCAGGTTCACATTGGCAATGCCGCAGTCGGATCCCGCAGCAGACAGGAATTGCTCCGCCTCTAATAAATTGTTAGTGAAAATGGCAGAAGAGAGCCCTTGATGCACATCGTTGTTCATTGCGATCGCATGTTCTAGATTCTCGTAGGGAATGACATAAAGGATTGGTGCAAAGGTTTCCTGTTTTATGATCGCAGTTTGTGAGGGCATAACGACCAAGGCGGGGCTCACATACCAGGCGCCGGGGAACTGCTGTTCAAGTCTTCGTTCGCCACCGAAGACTCGACCCCCTTCGGCTTTCGCCTGCGTTAATGCAGCCTGCATTGCTGCGAAAGCGCGCTCATCAATCAAAGGCCCCAACAAGACGCCAGCCTCAGTTGGATTGCCGATCGGTAGACTTACCCTCGCACTCTCTAGCCGCTTAATCACCGGCTCAAAGATGGATCGATGCACGATTAGCCTGCGGGTCGTGGTACAGCGCTGGCCTGCTGTACCCCAAGCGCCAAATACGGTGCCGCGAATCGCGAGATCGAGATTAGCGGTCGGTGAAACAATCAAGGCGTTATTGCCACCCAACTCCAGTAAGCATTTTCCGAACCGGGCGGCAACGCGTGGCGCGAGGTCTGCGCCCATGCGGCAGCTCCCAGTTGCGGACACAAGCGCGATTCGGGGGTCCTCAGCAAGTTGTTTACCAAGATCCGCTTCGCCAATAATGAGCGCTAAAAGCCCCTCGGTGGGTGTGCCTTCGGCAGTAATTGATGCGCAGGCTTTTTCGAATAAAGCTTGCGTTGCAATTGCCGTGAGAGGCGTCTTCTCTGAAGGTTTCCAGATCAGACTATTGCCGCAGACCAGTGCGAGTGCCGCATTCCAAGCCCAGACGGCGACTGGAAAATTAAACGCAGTAATCACCGCTGTGGGGCCCAGCGGCAGCCATTGTTCCATCATGCGATGTTTCGGCCGTTCCGAAGCGATGGTCAGGCCGTGTAGCTGCCGAGAAAGCCCGACAGCAAAATCGCAGATATCAATCATCTCTTGAACTTCACCCAGGGCCTCGCTCGTGATTTTTCCTGCCTCTGCGGAGACTAAGGTCGCCAGTTCAGATTTATGGTGGCGCAGTAAGTCGCCTAGCCGGCGGACCAACTCGCCACGCCGTGGCGCAGGAATAACACGCCAGGCAAGAAAGGCAGCCTGCGACTTCGCTATTTTTTTCTCAGTCGAGTCAAAGCTATCTTTTTCGATGGATCCGATCACGCTTCCATCGATTGGGCTTTTTACAATTAAAGCCTGCGATCCGGATGCTGAGGCTGTAAAAGCATTTGGGCTTACGCCAAGGCGGAGTAGCGCCTGATGGGTTAAGTCAGTGATCAACATGGTGAATATTCATTTTTTAAGCGATGCATGAACGACAAGCTGGGCGGCGACTGCATCTTCCACCGCCTGGCCAAGGGATTTAAAAATAATCGTACTGCCAGCTTTTGGCATCGCGACAGTGCCTGCAAGTAGCTCACCGATCTCAGCGGTCACCTGGGCCTTTGACAGAATCACATCACCCGATTCCTGCTCGGCCGCCTGGCGCTGATCGGCAATCACAATGTTACGCATCGCATCATCATCAAGCTCGCGCCAAGTGGGCCGGGGTGCGCCCACAGCAGCGACAAAGGCGCCTGGTTTTAACCACGCCCCTTTAAGAATCGGCGTGCTCGCGTTGCTGACTGTACAGACGATATCCGCGCCAAGCACTGCTTCTTCAGCGGATGCGCAGGCGCGTCCATCAATTTCTTGAGCGCAGCTCCGGACATTGTCTGGATTGCGACTCCAGATGCGGATTTCGGAAATGGGTCGAATCAGACGCAGCATCTTGGCATGGCTTCTTGCCAGGACTCCGCTACCGAGCATCGCGACGATCTTGGGCCCGGCTGGGGTAAGGGCATCGGCCGCTACTGCGGAGACTGCAGCAGTGCGCATTGCGGTAAGCGTGGCGCCTTCCAGGATCGCGGTGGCGGCACCCGTAGTGGGATCCATTAGCACGATCGTAGCCAAAAGGCTGGGCTGGTTTTTAGCGGCGTTGCTCGGCACCAGGGTGATCAGTTTGGTGGCAAAGGCACTGCCCAATTGGGCGGGTTTTAAAAAGAGAAGACCATGCTCGGAAGAGCCGCTAGCAGCCGGTTTTTTGCCGCCGGCTGATTGTTCCGGGGGCGCATCAAACGGCATGACCATGCGAAGCGGCTGGTTCGCCTTTCCCGCAGATAGGTCAATGAGCACTTGCCGCATTGCTTTGATCAGGGCGGCCGGGTCCAGGCACTCGTTGACCTGTGCTTCACTGAGGTAGGGGACCGCGGTCAGCATCTACGAAAAGCCTTGTTTTATTTGCGTTTTCCCCTAATTAGGGGGGGATCATTTCGACTTTATACTCGGCCGTCTCTGGCACCGCACCTAGTGTAAGCACCCAAATCCGCACCCTATGAGCAACGACATCATTTTAGAGACCAAAGACCTAGTGAAGGAGTTCAAGGGCTTTGTGGCGGTGTCCAACGTAAACCTGCAGGTAAAGCGCGGCCACATCCATGCCTTAATTGGGCCCAATGGTGCGGGCAAGACCACGGTCTTTAATCTGCTGACTAAATTTCTGATCCCGACATCCGGCCAGATTTTGTATAACGGTGAGGACATTACCCGCCAAAAGTCGGCCCAGATTGCCCGCAAGGGCGTGATTCGGTCGTTTCAGATTTCAGCGACGTTTCCCCACCTATCGGTTTTAGAAAATGTCCGTATTGGCCTACAGCGAGAGCTGGGCACCTCGTTTCATTTCTGGCGTTCTGAAGCCTCGCTGGAGAGTCTGACTCCCAGGGCAATGGAGCTTTTGGAGACTGTCGGACTTACTGAATTCGCAAATCACATCACGGTAGAGCTTCCCTATGGCCGCAAGCGGGCCCTTGAGATCGCCACTACCTTGGCAATGAATCCGCAGCTGATGCTCTTAGATGAGCCCACCCAGGGCATGGGCCATGAGGATGTGGATCGGGTCACACAGCTGATTAAAAAGGTATCTGCGAATCGCACCGTGCTGATGGTGGAACACAATATGAATGTGGTGGCCCGTATCGCTGACACTATTTCGGTATTGCAGCGCGGCCAGATCATTGCAGAAGGCCCCTACGAAGTGGTCTCCAAAGATCCGCAGGTCTTAGAAGCTTATATGGGCAGCAGCGAAGTCGAACTACAGGGCACCCACTAAGATGAGCGAGTTGCTGCGCCTAGAAAATGTGCATGCCTTTTATGGTGAGTCACATATCTTGCATGGCGTGAATCTGCATGTGCAGCAAGGCGAGGTTGTTACCCTTTTAGGCCGCAATGGTGCCGGCCGCACCACCACACTGAAAGCGATTCTTGGGCTCGTTGGCAGGCGCACAGGTTCGATACAAATCAAGGGCCAGGAGACGGTGAATCTGCCGCCGCATAAGATTGCGCAGATGGGCATTGGATTTTGCCCAGAGGAGCGGGGGATCTTTGCGAGCCTGACCTGTGAAGAGAATCTCTTGTTGCCACCAAAAGTCGCCGAAGGCGGCATGAGTGTGGAAGAGATTTACAGCCTTTTTCCGAATCTAAAAGAGCGTCGGTCAAGCCCCGGCACCCGGTTATCGGGCGGCGAGCAGCAGATGCTGTCGGTAGCCCGGATCCTGCGCACAGGCGCGGGCCTATTGCTGCTAGATGAAATTTCTGAGGGCCTCGCCCCGGTGATTGTTCAGGCGCTTGGCCGGGCGATTCGGATGCTACGCGAGCGGGGCTTTACGATCGTGATGGTAGAACAGAATTTCCGGTTTGCTGCACCACTGGCGGACCGGTTTTACGTCATTGAGCATGGTGCGGTAGTGGAGGCGTTTTCCGCGTCAGAGCTTAATGCAAAATCGGATCTCCTCAAGGAGTATCTTGGAGTCTGATCGGTTTTTTTAAAAATGCTTGAAAAAGAGGAGATCAAACGATGAAACTTAAACAAAAATTGCGCGCCACCTTGGTGGCAGCGAGTATTGCTGCAATTGGTGCCACCTCGGCCCAGGCCCAGATCTCGGATAACGTGATCAAGATTGGCGTGCTGACCGATATGTCCAGCTTATATACCGACCTCTCAGGCAAGGGCTCAGAGCTTGCTGCGAGAATGGCAGTTGAAGACTTTGGCGCCGCGAAGAAGGGTATGAAGGTCGAGATCATCTCGGCCGATCACTTAAATAAGCCCGATGTCGGCTCCAACCTTGCGCGTCAGTGGTACGACGTCGATAAAGTCGATGTGATTGTCGATACACCGAACTCAGGCGTGGCCCTCGCAGTGAATCAGGTTACCCGCGAAAAAGGTAAAGCTTTCCTGGTTTCGGGCGCTGCTACTGCCGACCTCACCGGAAAGTCTTGCTCACCCAACACCATTCATTGGACCTATGACACCTGGATGCTTGCCAATGGCACCGGCCAGGCAATTGTGAAGACCGGTGGAGATTCCTGGTTCTTCTTAACTGCTGACTACGCATTTGGTCACGCCCTTGAGCGCGACACTGAGGCCGTGGTGCTGAAAAACGGTGGCAAGGTGGTCAACAAAGTTCGCCATCCCTTAAACACACAGGATTTTTCTTCATTCCTGCTGCAGGCCCAGGCATCTAAGGCCAAGATTATTGGTCTTGCCAACGCTGGTGGAGACACCACCAACTCAATTAAGCAGGCAGCTGAGTTTGGAATCGTGAAGGGCGGCCAGAACCTGGCGGGCCTGCTGGTGTTCCTAACTGATGTGCACTCACTTGGTCTTCAGACTGCCCAAGGCCTGATCCTGACTGAGACCTTCTACTGGGATGCCAATCCCCAGACCCGTGCGTTTGCCAAGCGCTTTGCTGCTGGCAACCGAGGCATTCACCCCACCATGGTCCATGCTGGTGTGTACTCAGCCGTTTTGCACTATCTAAAGGCGGTTGAAGCTGGCAAGACTGATGATGGCACTAAAGTGATTAATCAGATGAAGGCAATGCCGACTGAGGATCCTTTATTCGGTAAGGGCTCGATCCGTCAGGATGGCCGCAAGATTCACCCGGCTTATCTTGTGGAAGTGAAAAAGCCCTCGGAGTCCAAAGCACCCTGGGACTATCACAAGATCCGCGCCACCATCCCGGCTGATCAGGCATTCCGCCCGATGAGCGAGGGCGGCTGTC
>JBILVT010000123.1:0-4966 GCA_044370275.1 Burkholderiaceae bacterium
GGGCCTGATGGCTACACGGAGCATCCGACACCTGCCGGTACTTGGCGCCGATAAAGTGATTGGGGTGGTTTCAATTGGCGATGTTGTTAAAGAGATGATGACGGACTTAAGCCAACATGTTTCGTTTCTTGAGACCTACATCAAAGGCCACAGCGCCTAACGCACAAACGCTTAACAACTGACTGAAACAAATTCATGCAAAAAAAGACTGACGGGGTTTTTTACTACGACATCATCTCCCCCTTCACTTATCTTTTCCTTCGGCAAAGGGAAGTGCTTGCCAAACGACTGAACCTAATACCGAAGCCGATATTTTTTCCAGGATTGCTGCGACTTCAAGATAACAGAGGGCCGGCAGAAGTCGCTGAAAAGCGTGTTCACACTTATGATTTCTGCATTTGGAACGCGAAAAAACACAACATTCCCATGAAGTTTCCGGCGCGCCACCCGTTTCCATCAGTTGCGGCGCAACGCCTATTTCTTCAGCAAAACGCAGATTGGGAGATGCTGGATCGGGCATTTGACTTCGTCTGGGCAGAGGGCCGCGATCCGGACCTAGAATGGCCTGATTTTTGCGCTAGCATGGGCTTACCGAGCAATACCATCAGGCCCGATAGCGCCGAGATTAAAGCTAGCCTTACGAGAGAAACAGAGCAGGCGGCGCGCCAGGGCATCTTTGGTGTACCCACTATTGTGGTGAATCAGCGGGTCTTTTGGGGCTGCGACAGTATTCCTTGGGTCCTAGACTATCTCGACGACCCCACAATGTTCGAGCGGCCTGAGTTTCAGCAGTTGCGTGCTATCGAAAATCCACTAAGAAAAAGTTAAGCAAATGTCAGAAGTCATTTGCGTATGTAATGGAGTCTGGGAGGAAGACCTCAGAGACTATCTTCAAAAATACCCCGTAAATTCAATAGATGAACTCAGGGCAAAAGAGCGCATCTGTAATAAGTGTCGACAGTGCGAGCCCCTCGTCAGCGCATTGATCGCCGAGATTCATGCAGACGCAAAATCCGACCCTGCTCGGCGGCAATCGCTGCGATCCATTGGCGGGCTTGCTTTATATGTTGGTCTTTCTTCGGCATCACTTCTGACCACCCGAAAGGCGATTGCCCAGCCGCCGGCCACACCCCCGTGCGGGAGACAAACGCCCCCGCAGATGGAGGGCCCCTTCTTCACCCCGCTATCGCCAGAGCGAACTAATTTAATTGAGACTGGCATGAAAGCGCCAAGCATTCGGATCGTTGGTCAGGTGGTGGATATAGACTGTCGGCCAATACGCGGGGCGCTGCTCGATTTCTGGCAGACCGATGATCTCGGACGTTACGACAACAAAGGTTATCTGCTTCGTGGTCATCAGTATTCAAATGCCAAAGGGGAATTTCGGCTCGACACACTGATGCCAGGTGAGTACCCCGGCCGCACGCCTCACTTTCATGTCAAAGTTCAGTATAAAAATGGTCCGGTGCTGACAACGCAGCTTTACTTACCAAATCACCCTCGAAATGCGCGCGACTTTCTCTTCGATCCTCGGCTGGTTCTTGTGTCGCGTGGCTCAGAGCTTCAGTTTCAATTTGTGCTGGCCGCTTAGTCCCATGCGAACTAGATTAGGTGCTTCGTATACCGCCTAAGTTGACTCCAGCCTTGAGATCGCGCTGTGCCCGGGATATCTCGGCGTTCTTTTGGCGGTACCGTCGAGATACCCAGTAGCGCATTAATGGTGAATCCTCAGGGATTGATTCCGGTGCAGATTTCACGCGCGCCATCAGGAATCTTAGGGTCACCGGAACAGAAAAGTCTTCACAGATATCAATGGGGATTCCATGAAAGGGTAATCCGTCGAACTCACCTCGCTCGATAGCCTGTTGAATCTTTCGCTCCGCAATAACATCAAAAATGGACACTCTCAACGCTTCCTAATTTATGAGTCTGAAGCTACCACAAGAAATCCGATTTAGCCTTGGCAGGCTCATTGATACGATGGCGCTCAGTTGCCGCTGCGACGCCAAAGGGGCCATGACCGTGGGTCGCTTACCTGACTCAAGCCCAAGCCAACGAAGACCATGATGATCCCCGGCCAGCTGCCAGGCCGCAGCTCCTCTCCAAGAATAATAGCGGCTGATCCAAGCCCAAAGACTGGCACCAGCAACGTGAACGGGGCGATCAACGCGGTGGGATGACGGCGCAATAACCAGGACCAGCCACCATAGCCCAGTAGGCTTGCCCCAAAGCCGTTAAAGAGCAGGCTACCCCAGAACACAAGGTCACCTTGGGCCAAAAGCCTAAGGGCAACGCCCCAGGAGGCTGTGCCCTCAATGACAAGCGAGACAGGAATCAGCGTGGCCACGGCGATCAGTGAGGCCCACACCACCAACGAAATGGCACTGACAGGGCCCATCGCCTTGACGAAAGTATTGCCTACCGCCCAGCTCAGAGCACCGCAGAGCGTGACTATAAAGGCGAGCAGCGGCATTGTCTGGCCAAGATCGGCTCCTACTGCAGCAATACCCAGTGTGCCCACCGAGACACCAATAATCTGCCATCTAGAGGGCCGATCGCGGTAGATGAGAATGGCCAGACCGATCGAGAAAAATACCTGGCCCTGCACCACCAAAGAAATAAGCCCCACGGGCATGTTGATCGATACGGCGAGAAATATAAGACAGAACTGCAGGCTAAAGGAACTTGATGCATAACCAAGAAGCAGTCGCAGAGGCACCTTTGGCCGGGGTACGAAAAAAATCAATGGCACAAGCACAACGAAGAATCGCAGGGCAGCAAATGTCATCGGGGCGACCGCATCGAGCGCCCAACGCATTGCGATGAAGTTTAGCCCCCAGACCGCCATGATGATCAGGGCAAGCAGCAGATGCGAGACGGGCATGCGGCTATTCGCAGATGACCTGCGTTGAATACGAGTCCAGTTGCAGTGAGGGTCCCCAGTCTAGCTCAAATCTTGCGCCTGCAAACCCGCTAGCCTTCCTCGTGGGCTACCACTTTTGCACTCGAGCCTTAAGTACACTCTCACACAACCAGTAACCAGGGTGGTCTGAAATCACATGAACCTTCACTCAAACTACAAAGAACGGGTAGTGCTCAACCATCATGATCTTTCTTGGTTACCCAGCCCAGAGCACGGCGTTGAGCGGCGCATGCTGGAGAGAACCGGTGATGAGGTAGCGAAAGCCACCTCGATCGTGCGGTATCAGCCCGGTGCTCGATTTGTAAATCACACTCACGACTTCGGTGAAGAAATTTTGGTGCTCGAGGGTGTCTTTAGCGATGAGACGGGCGACTACCCGGCGGGCACCTACATCATGAATCCTCCCGGATCAGCCCATACCCCCTTTAGTAGGGAGGGCTGTACGCTCTTTGTGAAACTTCGCCACTTGGGGCCTGCGCAGGTTCATCGAGAAATCGTCGACACCAACTCTACGCCATGGCTACAAGGACTCGTGGATGGCCTCCAAGTCATGCCACTGATGCGGCAGGGAACAGGCTCAACCCTGGTTCGCTGGGCGCCGCAGACCTACTTTAGCCCCCATCGGCACCACGGAGGTGAAGAGATATTCGTAGTGAAAGGCGTATTTGAAGACGAGCACGGAACGTACCCGGAAGGCGCCTGGATCAGAAGTCCACATATGAGTCTGCACCAACCTTTCAGTAGGCAAGGCTGCACTATTTTTGTTAAAACCGGGCACCTATTGGACTAGCACTCTTTCTTACTGCCCAAAGCGAATTAACCAAGCACTCCTGACCTGAAACCCCAGGTTAGTACGTAACGGATGTAGAGTCTGCCTCACACGGAGGCAGTAATGAAGAAGCGTTTTACGGAAGAACAGATCATTGGGATCTTGAAGGAAGCCGAGGCCGGGCTGAAGGTTGGCGAGCTTTGCAGGAAGCACGGGATATCCGATGCGACGTATTACAACTGGAAGTCCAAGTTTGGCGGCATGTCGGTATCTGAGGCCCAGCGGCTGCGGGCATTGGAGCTGGAAAACAGCAAGCTCAAGCGCCTATTGGCCGATGCCCACCTAGATATCGCAGCGCTAAAGGATGTCGTAGGCCGAAAGTGGTGAGCCCACAGGCTAGACGGGACGCGGTGGGCCATGTGATGGCGGCCCACCAGATGGGCGTCACGCGGGCTTGTGGGCTGATCGGCATATCGAGATCGCTGTATGGCTATCAATCCAAGCGGCCAGATGATGGGCCGCTCAAGGAGCGGTTGTGTGAGCTTGCTGCGCAAAAGCGCCGCTATGGCTAAAGACGGCTGCATGTGTTGTTGCTTCGAGAAGGCATCAAGGTGAACCGTAAACGAACCTATCGGGTGTACAGAGAAGCTGGTCTGGCCGTGCGCCGTCGTAAACGCAAGCGCATTGCCGGTGTTGAACGGATACCTGCGCCCATCCCCCAGGCACCGAACGTCTCCTGGAGCATGGATTTTGTATCCGATGGGTTAGCAGACGGAAGACGGCTGCGGTGTTTAAACATCGTGGATGACTTCACTCGGGAATGCCTGGCTATCGAGGTTGACTCATCGCTGACCGGTCGCAGGGTTGTTGATGTGATGAAGCGCTTAGCTGATCTGAGAGGCCTGCCCTTATCGATTACCACGGACAACGGGCCGGAATTTGCGGGAAAGATCCTTGACGAATGGGCGTACACCCATGGTGTTCATATCAACTTCATTACACCTGGAAAGCCAACACAGAACTGTTTTGTCGAAAGCTTTAACGGAAGGTTCCGAGATGAATGTCTGAACGAGCACTGGTTCTTATCCATGCGACACGCCCGGGAGGTGATTGAGATCTGGCGCAAGGAATACAACGAGGAGCGACCCCACAGCAGCCTGAAAGACATGACACCGAAGGAATTTGCTGATAGATTTTTAACCGCAGACTCCACATCAAATCCGTACTAAATTGGGTTTCAGGTCAAATTTATGCGGATGATGCAGATTCTGGTC
>JBILVT010000034.1:0-16701 GCA_044370275.1 Burkholderiaceae bacterium
AGACTCGGCTCTATGAGGCCCGCCGCCGCATGGGGCTGTTGTTTCAGTTTGGTGCTTTGTTCACCGATTTAACTTGTTTTGAGAATGTGGCGTTTCCAATACGTGAGCACACCAATTTATCGGAATCGATGATTCGTGATCTCGTGTTGCTCAAGCTGGAGTGCGTTGGACTACGGGGTGCCGCGGAGTTAAAGCCCTCTGAGATTTCGGGTGGCATGGCCCGTCGCGTCGCGCTTGCCCGCGCGATCGCCCTAGATCCTGAGCTGATTCTCTATGATGAGCCCTTTGCCGGCCTTGATCCCATATCGCTGGGTGTAACCGCCAATCTCATTCGCGGACTCAATACTGCTCTTGGCGCTACTTCAATCGTCGTCACGCACGATGTTGCCGAGACATTTGCCATTGCGGATCGGATTTTTGTATTCGCGCCCTCACCGACAGGAGCAAAGCTGGTCGCACAGGGTACACCCGAGGAACTTCGGATGAGCGAGGATCCGTTTGTGCGGCAGTTCCTCGATGGCCGCATGGATGGCCCGGTGCGTTTTCACTACCCGGCCCCCCCGATCGGCCAGGCACTCGGACTCGGGGGTCCGTGATGGGAATCGCCGATTCAATCGCATCGCTTGGCCAGAGCTGTATTCGCTTCGTACAGGGGCTTGGCAATTTCGCAATTCTCTTGGCCAAAATTCTGGTCCGTACTCGGGCCATCTGGAGGCGGCCGCGGCTGATTGGCACGCAGGTGCATTTTTTGGGCAACCACTCCTTAGCCATCATCCTCGTGGCGGGGCTGTTTGTTGGCCTAGTGCTCGGCCTCCAGGGCTATTACACACTGCGGCGTTATGGGTCCGAGCAGGCCCTGGGCTTGCTGGTAGCGCTGGCACTCGTTCGTGAATTGGGCCCGGTTATTGCAGCCCTGTTGTTTGCGGGCCGGGCTGGCACATCACTGACTGCGGAAATTGGGCTAATGAAAGCAGGCGAGCAGCTCGCTGCCCTGGAGACGATGGCGGTTGACCCGGTCGCCCGAGTCCTGGGACCGCGTTTTTATGGTGGACTGATCGTGGTCCCCCTGCTAGCAACGCTTTTTTCTGCTGTCGGCATTTTGGGGGGCTGGCTGGTTGGGGTAGTGCTCATTGGCGTAGATCCAGGGGCCTTCTGGTCCCAGATGTCGGGAGGCGTCGATTTTTGGGATGACGTGGTCAATGGTGTAATTAAGAGCCTGGTGTTCGGAATTGCGGTCACCCAGGTTGCGCTCATGCAGGGCTATGGCGCCCAGCCGACCCCGGAGGGCGTCGCCCGTGCAACGACGTTAACAGTAGTGGTGGGATCCCTTGCGGTTTTGGGACTTGATTTTGTGCTGACCGCACTCATGTTTGGAGAGCTCTAAAAATGCAGGCGCGAAATCTGAATCTTGCTGTCGGGGCCTTTGTGCTTCTGGGCCTGTTGGCGCTGCTATTTATGGCCCTTCAGGTCAGCAATCTCGGCGCGAGGAGCGCATCAAACACCTATGAGCTGAAAGCATATTTTGACAACATCGGTGGACTAAAGCCCCGGGCCGCAGTGCGCAGCGCAGGCGTTGTTGTTGGCCGGGTTCGGCAGATTCAGTTTGATGATCAACAGTATCAGGCCCTGGTACTGTTTGATATGGATGCCCGCTATCAGTTTCCTAAAGACACCTCGGCCAAGATTCTGACCTCAGGATTACTCGGTGATAACTATGTCGGCCTTGAGCCTGGCGGGGACACCGAGATGCTCAAGGCGGCGGATCGGATTCGAATGACACAGTCCGCGGTCGTTTTAGAAAATCTCATTTCACAGTTCCTTTATAACAAAGCAGCCGAGCCCGCTGCCGCATCAGGCGCTGTTCGGAAGTAGCGCGTCGACATGAGTTTTTTTTCTCGTTTGGTGATCATCCTCAGTCTGCTTGCTGCGAGCGGGTGCGCAAGCCTTCCGGCAGGCAACATCAGCGATCCCCGCGATCCCTGGGAGCGCTACAACCGCACCGTTTTCGACTTCAACGACGGTGTCGATCGTGCGGTCGTAAAACCACTGGCACAAGCCTATCGTGACTATGTGCCCGTGCTGTTTCAGAACAGCTTACGCAATTTTTTCAGCAACCTTCGCGACGTGATCATTACTGCGCATCAGCTGCTGCAGGCAAAGCCTGAGGCTGCGGCCACAGCCGGGGGCCGGGTGCTAATCAACACCACAATTGGAATTTTGGGGCTGAGAGATCCTGCATCCTCAATGGGGCTGACGAAAAGCAATGAAGATTTCGGTCAGACCTTCGGCCGCTGGGGCGTTGGGCCAGGCCCTTACTTCGTGCTGCCGCTGCTGGGCCCAAGCACGCTCCGAGATGCAGTTGGCACCGTTGCTGACTTCAGCCTCGATCCGATCGGTTCGGTCTTTGAGCAAGGCACGGGCCGAACGCTCGCATATGGATTGATCGCTATTGACCGCAGAAAAGATCTCTTGGACGCACAAGATACGATTGAGGCGTTATCGTTTGACCGATATTCGGGAGTACGGGATGCTTGGCTGGCCCGACGCCGTAGTCTGGTTTATGACGGTGAGCCGCCGCCTGAGAAATTCAAAGAAGACTAAAAAAGAAATAACGAAAGCCGCCTGATGAATCGCCCCTTACGTCGATTTGCTGCTGTGATACTGCTGATGGCAGGCCTATCGTCCGGACTCCAGGCCCAGAGCAGCCCCGATGAGTTCATTCGAACCATCTCCCAAAGCGTTCTGGACGACCTAAAGGCAGATCGCAGCCTGCAGTCAGGCGATATTGAAAGACTCAACGCCTTGGTTGAGCGAAAAGTGATGCCCTACTTGGATTTTCAGCGTATGACCGCCCTGGCGGTGGGCCGCAACTGGAGGGCTGCGACTCCCGAGCAGCAGCGGGCCTTGATGCAGGAGTTTCGCCGCCTGCTGCTGCTGACATACTCTGGCGCGGTTCGGCAGGTGAACGACCTGACGCTGCAAGTCCGGCCAGTCCGTGGCAAGCCCGATGACGATGAAATTATTGTTCGCACGCAAGTCTTACGGCCGGGACGCGAGCCGATTCTGATTGACTATCGTATGCAGAAATCAGGCAGCGGCTGGAAGATTTTCGATTTAAATATTATGGGACTCTGGCTGGTTGAGCATTACCGAAATCAGTTTGCTCAGGTCGTTAGCGCTTCGGGCATTGATGGACTGATTCAATCGTTGAGAGAAAAAAATCAGACCCTTGCCATGAGTGGCGGCAGCACGAGATGATAAATCCCGGTTTTTCGCGATGAGCCTGATTCGACTCACGTTTTCCGAGCGCCTGGATTTGCAAAATGCAATGACTGAGCTTGGCGCGCATCAGCGATCGCTGGATGCCGTTGGCGGGAATTCGCAGGCGATAACCGCGCCCGAATCGATCGTTGCGGATCTCAGCGGCCTGCACGAGGTTGACACTGCTGCACTGGCAGTCTTACTGCAACTGGATCGTGAAACGCGCCGACGTTTTGGAAAGCCGCTGGTGATCGAGTCTGCGCCACGGCAGTTGCGTGCCTTGGCTGAACTGACATCGGTGGATCGTCTGATGACCTGGCAGGCATGAGCCCCACATCACTTTCTGCGGTTGATATTCAGCAGGTTTCAAAGCGGTACGTTGGAAAAAAGGGTTCAGTTCAGGCGCTCTCCGATGTGAGCCTAAAAATTCAGCAAGGTGAATTTATTGGCCTTTTGGGCCCAAACGGTGCCGGCAAGACAACGCTGATTCAGATCCTGTCAGGCTTGGTCCGTCCGAGTGCGGGCCGAGTCGCAATCCTCGGCCATGATGTGCAGCAGGATCCGTTCATGGCCCGGCGTGCGCTTGGCGTGGTGCCACAAGAACTGGTGTTTGATCCATTTTTTACGGTCCGAGAGACCCTAAAAATTCAGTCGGGCTATTTTGGCCTGTCTGGCAACGATGCATGGATCGACGAGCTGCTGATGCATCTGGGGCTTCAGGACAAGGCCGATGCCAATATGCGCGCCTTGTCGGGCGGCATGAAGCGGCGGGTCTTGGTCGCGCAGGCGCTCGTGCACCGGCCCCCGGTGATCGTGTTGGATGAGCCAACTGCGGGCGTTGATGTTGAACTTCGTCAGAGTCTTTGGGCCTTTATCCGCCGCCTCAATGAACAGGGCCATACGGTCATGCTGACGACGCACTATCTCGAAGAGGCAGAGTCCTTGTGCAGCCGGGTCATTCTGCTGAAGTCGGGCAGCGTTCTGGCCGATCAGCCCACCAAAGCGCTACTCCAGCATCCCGATGACAGCCTGGAGACCGTCTTTTTGCGCATGCTCAGGGAGCATCCCTCCGCAGTATCCACGGAGTAAACAAGCGGCGGGGCGGCTACAATCTGCCAATGGTCACTCCAGAAAGTATTCAATCCGATATCGCCAAGGGCTTAAGCTGTGAGCATCTCTCGGTCGAGGGAGACGGCCATCACTTCGAGGCTGTCATCGTGAGTACTGCCTTTGAAGGCAAGCGGCCCATTGCCCGCCATCAGATGGTGTATGCCGTCTTGGGCGACCGTATGAAAGCCGAGATTCACGCGCTCTCAATGCGCACCCTAACGCCCGCCGAGTGGGCTGCTTCGCGCCACTGATTGTCATGGCGTCTCGGGCGGTTGCAGGGCGAACCGCTTAAAGCGCACGAATAACTATGGACCGATTTCAAATTTACGGCGGCAGACCCCTTTCGGGGGAGGTTTCTGTATCGGGCGCAAAAAATGCAGCCCTGCCGATTCTCTGCGCTTCGCTACTCACCGCAGAGCCGCTGGTGCTATCGAATGTGCCGCGTCTGCGTGATGTCGGCACGATGAAAAAGCTTTTGATGCAGATGGGCACCCGGATTGAAACTGTGGCCCAGCAAGCGGATGGCCAAGAGCAGCTCTGCCTAACGTCGGATGCGATGACGCATCTTCAAGCGCCCTATGAACTTGTGAAAACCATGCGGGCCTCTGTCTTGGTGCTGGGCCCGATGCTGGCCCGGTTCGGCGAAGCGTTGGTCAGCCTTCCCGGAGGCTGTGCAATTGGCCAGCGGCCTGTTGATCAACATATCAAGGGCCTGACCGCGATGGGCGCGGAGATACAAATCGAGCATGGCTACATCAAGGCACAAGCCAAGCGTTTGCGTGGGGCTCGGATCGTTACAGATATGGTCACGGTCACTGGCACCGAGAATCTGATGATGGCTGCAGTCCTTGCAGAGGGCACGACGGTCATTGATAACGCTGCGCGTGAGCCTGAGGTCGTGGATCTCGCCAACTGCCTGATCCGCATGGGAGCGCGTATCGAGGGTGCGGGTACGGATCGCGTCGTGATTCACGGCGTGGATCGGCTCGGTGGTGCCCAGCACGCCATCATGGCGGATCGAATTGAGGCCGGTACATTTTTGTGTGCAGTTGCTGCAGCCGGCGGAGATGTCCTTGTGCGACAGGCGCAATCGGACATGATGGGCGCGACCATTGAAAAACTGCGTGAGGCCGGTGTTCACCTGCAGGAGTCTGAGCAAGGAATTCGGGTGATTGCAGAGTCGCGGCCTAAGTCGATCAATTTTCGAACCGCCCCTTTCCCTGGGCTTGCGACTGACATGCAGGCCCAGCTGATGACCGTTGCATCGATTGCCCAGAGTACAAGCATCATTACCGAGACGATTTTTGAAAATCGTTTCATGCATGTCCAAGAGCTGCGTCGGCTTGGCGCTGAGATTGAGGTCGACGGCCATACCGCAGTCGTGAAGGGGGTGGCCAGCCTATCAGGCGCGCGGGTCATGGCAACGGATCTTCGCGCCTCAGCAGGACTCGTAATTGCTGCCTTGGTCGCCAAGGGCGAAACTGAGATCGATCGCATTTATCATTTAGATCGCGGCTATGACCGCATGGAGCAAAAGCTCGGTGCAATCGGTGCCCGAGTGCTGCGATTGACCGAGAAAGCCTAAGCCATGATGACCTTTGCCCTCTCCAAGGGCCGGATATTTGATGAGGCCCTGCCGTTGTTGAAGTCGGCGGGTCTGCTGCCGCAGGAGTCACCGGAATCTTCACGGCGTCTGATTCTCGAAACACAGCGTGCTGATCTGCGGCTTTTGATTGTGCGCGCAAGCGATGTGCCAACCTATGTGCAATATGGCGCTGCTGACCTTGGCATTGCCGGATCGGATGTTTTGGCCGAGCAAGGCAGTGAGGGCCTAGTGCAGCCGGTGGACTTAGGAATTGCGAGATGCCGCATGTCGGTGGCGGTACCGGATGGCCTGGACTATCAGGCCATGGTTCAGCGCGGGGCCCGCATTCGGGTTGCCAGCAAATATGTGCAGGTTGCCAAGACCCATTTCGCAGCCAAGGGCATGCATGTGGATCTCATCAAACTGTATGGCTCGATGGAGCTTGCACCCTTGGTCGGGCTCGCTGATGTCATTGTCGATTTGGTCTCGACTGGCAGCACACTGAAAGCCAATGGCCTTAAAGAGGTCGAAAAGATTTCCGATGTTTCGGCCCGGCTCATTGTGAATCAGGCGGCATTAAAGACTCGGCCCGAACAGCTTAGGCCGCTGATGGATGCCCTTGCCCGTGCGGCATCGCGGGGCTGATGGCATGGCTTCAGTCAAGATTGCCCGGCTCACCACGCGCGCGCCTGACTTTCAGTCAAGGCTTGCGGCGTTATTGCGTTTTGATGCCGCTCAGGATCAGGCCATCGCTGATACGGTGAAAACGATCATCCGCGAGATTCGGTCCCGCGGAGATGCGGCACTCTTGGAGCTCACTGCCCGATTCGATCAGCTTAATGCAGCATCAGTGGCGGCGCTCGAGATCTCACCTCAGGCGCTTCGCCAGGCCTTCGAAGACCTGCCGGATGCGCAGCGCACTGCTTTGACGGAGGCAGCAGCGCGCATCAAAGCCTTTCATGAATTGCAACGGCAATCGTCCTGGAGCCACACCGATAGCCTGGGGAACCGTCTCGGCCAGCGAATTTCCGCCCTGGACCGTGCCGGCCTTTATGTGCCCGGCGGCAAGGCGGCTTACCCTTCTTCGGTTTTGATGAATGCAATTCCCGCGAAAGTTGCTGGGGTCGGTGAACTCATCATGGTGGTGCCCACCCCGCAGGGTGCGCGCAACCCGCTCGTGCTTGCGGCCGCCTGGATTGCGGGCGTTGATCGGGTCTTCACGATTGGTGGCGCCCAGGCGGTAGCCGCTTTGGCATACGGCACATCAACCATTCCTGCGGTCGATAAGATTGTTGGCCCAGGAAATGCCTATGTGGCAGAGGCCAAGCGGCAGGTCTTTGGCCAGGTCGGTATCGACATGATTGCCGGCCCTTCAGAGATTTTGGTGATCTGTGATGGCAAGACCCATCCCGATTGGATTGCGATGGATCTCTTTTCTCAGGCCGAGCACGATGAGCTTGCACAGTCGATTCTCTTAGCACCGAGGGCCGATTTTTTAGATGCTGTCCAGTCTTCGATCGACCGATTGATTACTGAGATGCCGCGCCAGGCAGTGATTCGAAAATCCATGGAGGGCCGCGGCGCACTGATCCAGGTGCAGGACTTAGAGGAGGCCTGCACAATCGCCTCATCGATTGCAGCCGAGCATCTAGAGATTTCTACTGATCAGCCCGAGCATTGGGCAGAAAAGATTCGTCATGCGGGCGCGATATTTCTTGGCCGTTATGCATCGGAGTCCTTGGGGGACTACTGCGCAGGACCGAATCATGTATTGCCCACGATGCGCACCGCCCGATTTTCGTCTCCGTTGGGTGTATATGACTTTCAAAAACGCACCAGCATGGTGGAAATCAGCGCCCAAGGTGCCCAGCAGCTTGGAACAATCGCCGCAACGCTCGCCGCCGGAGAGCAGCTGCCGGCCCATGCCCGGGCTGCGGAGCTCAGGCTGACGGATTCGCTGACGAAATAATTCCGGTCAGGGCATCCAAGAGTCGGCGAATTTCGTTCTCAGTCCCGACCGTAATTCGCAGATATTGATCGATTTTTGGCAGTGCAAAGTGCCGCACCAGAATATGCTGATCACGCAGGGCCTTGGCAAGCATCGCACCCGCAAATCGAGGATGACGGGTGAAAACAAAATTTGCATGCGATGGCGTCACCTCAAAGCCTAAGTCCGATAGGCCTTGGGCCAGGACCTGCCGTGATTGCATAATCCGCTTCCGATTTTCCTCAAACCATGCCGTATCTAAGATGGCCGCTGCCGCACCCGCCGCAGCGAGCTGATCCATCGGATAGGAGTTAAAGCTGTTCTTAATTCGATTTAGTGCATCCAGCAATGCGGGCTGGCCGATTGCAAAGCCTACCCGGAGTCCGGCGAGTGCCCGGGATTTCGAAAAAGATTGGGTGACCAGCAGATTCGGATGATGCAGCGTCAGCGGCACGCAGGATTCGGCGCCAAAATCAACATACGCTTCGTCCACCACGATAAGCCGATCAGGCCGCTCGGCGGCAATCGTCTCAATGTCTGATCGCGCAAGGGCCCGCCCCGTCGGTGCATTTGGGTTGGGAAAAATGATTGCGTGGGCCTTGGCCGGAATTTTCTGAAGATCTAACGAGAAATCATCTTCCAGACGCAAGCATTCGTAGCGAATCCCGTAGAGCCGGCAGTAGGTGGGATAAAAGCTGTACGTGATTTCGGGAAATACAAGCGGCGGCGCTTCGCCTGGGCCCTTGCCTTTGCTGTCCAGTAGTCCCTGAAACACAAACGCGAGGACCTCATCTGAGCCATTGCCGACAAATACATGGCCTTCGGGTACACCGCAGGCCTCTCCAATGGCCTGCCGCAAGGCGCCCGACTCGGGGTCGGGGTAAAGCCGCAGGCGCTCGCCAGCTGCTGCCCGAATCGCTGCCAAGGCTTTTGAAGAAGGCGGGTAGGGGTTCTCGTTGGTGTTTAACTTGATTAGCCCCGGGATATTCGGCTGCTCGCCGGGGGTGTAGGGCGACAATTCCCGGACCAATGAACTCCAAAATTTACTCATGCGCGGAAATGTATCATTGCGACAAAGGAGCTGTTATGAGAGTTGCCGAAGTCCGTCGCGATACTGCTGAGACACAGATTCAGGTCAGCCTGAATCTCGATGGCTCGGGCCAGCGCAGCCTAGATTCAGGCCTGCCGTTTTTGGACCACATGCTGGATCAAATTGCACGGCACGGGCTTATTGATCTGGTGATCCATGCAAAGGGCGACCTTCAGATTGATGCCCACCATACCGTTGAAGATATCGGCATTACTTTGGGCCAGGCGTTTACAAAGGCCGTGGGCGATAAACGTGGCATTTGCCGTTACGGCCATGCCTATGTGCCGCTTGATGAGGCGCTATCGCGCGTGGTGGTGGATCTGTCGGGCCGCCCCGGACTTGAGTTTGGTGTGAAATGGAAGCGCAGTATGGTGGGCCAATTCGATCTTGACCTGATTCATGAGTTTTTTCAGGGCTTTGTGAATCATGCCCAGATCACACTGCATATTGATAACCTGAAAGGCGATAACGCCCATCATCAGTGCGAGACAATTTTTAAGGCTTTCGCACGGGCGTTGCGTATGGCAGTGGCCACGGATCCTCGCCTGTCGCAGGATGTCATTCCGTCGACCAAGGGAAGCCTCTGAGTAACCGATCGGCGAAGCGGCCGATCTCACGAGCAAAGACGTGATCAGTTGATTGCCATTGTTGATTACGGATCGGGAAATCTGCGCAGCGTGCTTCGCGCGTTTCGGGCAGTTGCGCCCCAGACGGACGTTCAGATTGTTGACTCCGCTCGGCAGATTGATCAGGCGGATCGCGTCGTTTTTCCCGGCCAGGGCGCAATGCACGATTGCATGGCAAGCCTGGACCGCTCTGGCCTGCGCCATGCAGTCCTTGCGGCCTGCCGAACCAAGCCCTTTTTTGGCATCTGTGTGGGAGAGCAGATGCTGTTTGATAGCAGCGAAGAGGGCGACACCGACGGTCTTGGGGTCTTACCTGGCGAGGTGGTCTTATTTTCGGCCGATCGCGGCGCACGGGATCGCGCAGGCCGGCCTCTGAAGGTGCCCCACATGGGATGGAATCAGGTCCAATGGTGTGGTGAGCATCCGGTTTTAAGCGGTGTTCAGACCGGCAGCTGGTTTTATTTTGTCCATAGCTTTCATGCCGAGCCGAAAGAGTCGGCACTGGTACTGGGCCAAAGCGATTATGGAACACGCTTTACCTGTGCGGTGGCCAGGGATAACATCATTGCTACTCAATTTCATCCCGAAAAAAGCGCGAACTCTGGCCTGAAACTGCTGTCGAATTTTGTGACCTGGAATCCTTAGACCTTAGCCATGCTGCTCATTCCCGCGATTGATTTAAAAGATGGACAGTGCGTGCGTCTCAAGCAAGGAGACCTAAAGGCGGCAACAGTGTTTTCGGACCAGCCCGGAGAGATGGCCAGCCATTGGAAAAATCAGGGGGCCCGCCGTCTACATGTGGTGGACCTCAATGGTGCGGTCGCAGGCCGGCCGAAAAACGAGCCGGCATTTAAGGCCATCATGAAGGCCCTTGGCAGGGAGATACCGGTTCAGATTGGTGGTGGTATTCGCGATCTCGATACCATCGAGCGTTTTCTTGATGATGGCGCGACCTACATGGTGATCGGCACGGCTGCTGTGAAAAATCCTGGCCTGCTGCAGGACGCCTGCGTTGCTTTTCCGGGCCGAATCATCGTGTCGATTGATGCCAAAGATGGCAAAGTTGCCACCGATGGCTGGAGCAAGCTCTCGGGCCACGAGGTAATCGATCTGGCCAAGAAATTTGAGGACTACGGTGTCGAATCGATTCTGTATACCGATATCGGCCGCGATGGCATGCTCACCGGTGTCAATGTCGAGGCGACGCTAAAGCTCGCCGAGAGCGTGAGCGTGCCGATTATTGCCAGCGGTGGAATCGCGAGCATGAAGGATATCGATGCACTCTGTAAGCTTGAGCCGGAGGGCATTACTGCGGCCATCCTCGGCCGGTCGCTCTACGAAGGCCATATCGACTTCAAAAAGGCGCAAAAGCGCGCCGATGATTTCGTTAAAAAATAAATCCAATGCTTGCCAAGCGCATTATTCCCTGCCTGGATGTAAACGCAGGTCGGGTTGTCAAAGGCGTGAACTTTGTATCCTTGCGTGATGCCGGAGATCCCGTTGAAATCGCTCGCCGCTACGATCAGCAAGGCGCCGATGAAGTCACGTTTCTGGATATCACTGCTTCCAGCGATGATCGTGATCTCATTCTGCCCATGATTGAGGCGGTTGCTGATCAGGTGTTCATTCCGCTGACGGTGGGGGGTGGTGTTCGCACTGTCGAGGATGTCCGCAGGCTTTTAAACGCCGGCGCTGACAAAATCAGTATTAATACTGCTGCGATTCAGCAGCCCAATTTAATTCGTGACTGCTCGGATAAGTTTGGTGCCCAGTGCATCGTGGTGGCAATCGATGCCAAACGTGTCGGTGATCATTGGGAAGTATTCACCCATGGCGGTCGTAACGCCACGGGCCTCGATGCCGTCCGTTGGGCTACCCACGTGATGGCTCAAGGCGCGGGCGAGATTTTGCTCACCAGTATGGATCGTGATGGCACCGGCAAAGGCTTCGATCTCGAGCTGACACGCGCCGTCTCTGAGTCGGTGTCAATACCGGTGATCGCCAGTGGCGGCGTGGGATGCCTTGAGCATCTCTATGAAGGCGTAACTCAAGGCGCAGCTGATGCAGTCCTGGCTGCCTCGATATTTCATTTCGGTGAGCACACGATTGGCGAGGCGAAGGCCTATCTATCAAGCCGCGGTGTTTGTGTGCGCAGCGCTCTATCGCCCATGGTGGTTGTGCAATGAATCAGGATTGGCTGAACTCAGTGAAGTGGGATGCGAGTGGGCTGGTTACGGCAGTCGCGCAGGATGCCACAAGCAAACGTGTGCTGATGGTCGCATGGATGAATCGTGAGGCCCTGCTCGAGACCGCAATTACCCGACGCGCAGTTTATTTCTCGCGCTCTCGTCAGCGTCTGTGGCGCAAGGGCGAAGAGTCCGGCCATATTCAGAATGTGCAAGAAATCAGGCTGGACTGCGATGCGGATGTTGTTCTGCTGTTGGTCGAGCAGGTGGGCGGCATTGCCTGCCACACAGGCCGTGAGTCCTGCATGTACTTTCGGCTTCAGCCCGATGAGGGCATCGAGGCTGCTTCAGGCGCATCTGGCACGTTATCGCTGCGGTGGCAGCCGATTGACCCGGTGCTGAAAGACCCAGCGACGCTGTACGCTTTGTCGGCAAAGGATCCACGCGAAGGCGGTTCGGCGTAGACTCTGGCCAAATCGACTTGCCATGACCACATCATTACCTGATCCAAAAATGCTGTCCCCTGACACCGATGTTCGTGACTCGGCGGCAGTGTTGTCGCGTTTGGCCGATGTCATCGCTAGCCGCCGAGGCCTCGATCCTCAGAGCTCCTATGTTGCACGCTTGCTTGCTGGCGCCCCAGATGCAGCATTGAAAAAGGTCGGCGAAGAAGCCGCTGAGGTCATCATGGCCGCAAAAGACGGAGTTGCGCCGCGCACCTTAAGTGAGATGGCCGATCTCTGGTTTCACTGCCTTGTGGTGTTGGAGCAGTCGGGCTTAAGGCCCGAGCAGGTCCTCGATGAACTGGCCCGACGTGAAGGCATTTCTGGTCTGGATGAAAAGGCGGCACGCCGTGCTGAACAAAAAACGTAGAGCCCGACACTTATGACGACTTCAGCCGACTGTATTTTTTGCAAAATCGCTCAAGGCCAGATTCCTTCAAAGAAAATCTATGAAGACGGCGATTTCATCGCCTTTCATGACATCAACCCGCGGGCGCCAATTCACCTGCTGGTGATCCCGAAACACCATATCGAATCGCTCCAGCATGTGGATGCCTCACACCAGGAGCTCTTGGGGAAAATGCTAGTGCTTGCGCCCAAGTTGGCCGCGGAAAATGGGGCCTCCGAGGGCTTTAAAACACTGATTAATACGGGTCCTGCGGGCGGACAGGAGGTGTATCATCTGCACCTCCATATTCTAGGCGGCAGGCCACCTGCCTGAGGCCGCAACCATTTTTCGGAGACCGTGATGGGTTCCTTTAGTGTTTGGCATTGGCTCATTGTTCTGTTGATTATTCTTTTAGTGTTTGGCACCAAGAAGCTGCGCAATCTGGGTTCTGATCTTGGCGGTGCGGTCAAGGGCTTTAAAGAGGGCATGAAAGACGGCGGTAACGCAGCCGATGCGGGCGCGGCCCAGCCCGCTCAAAAGGCAGAGGCCCCGACCATCGACGTTCAGGCCAAGGACAAAACCCCCAGCTAATGGCATCCGGTCCGCAGCATGCTGTCGGACCATTCACTCTTGAGGCTGCAGTGTGTTTATGCCTCTGATCCCCGCAGGCTATGTTTGATATCGGATTCTCCGAACTCGTTGTGATCGGCCTCGTTGCCTTGGTGGTGGTGGGGCCCAAGCGCTTGCCGGTGGCCACGCGAACACTCGGGGCACTGATTGGCCGGGCGCAGCGTTACGTCAGTGATGTAAAGACTGATATCCAGCGGCAAATGGATCTTGATGAACTAAAAAAAGTGCAGCAGCAGGTCCAAGATGTAGGCCAACAAATTCAAAGTGGAGTGCAGCGCGTGGAGTCCGAGGTGGGTGCGGTGACATCTGATCTTTCACAGACCGCCGATGCCTGGGAGGGGTTTGGTGAGCCTGCTTCCTCTCCATCGCCGCTTACACGCCAATTCGGTACCCACATCCACGCGCCTGAGCCCTCCTGGTCAGACCAGCAAGAGCAACGTCGCATTCGTGAACGTGTCCGCGGCCGACTCCGTAAGCGTTTTCACGTAAAACGGCCCCGCGATTAATTTTCCGATCCTATGGCCGACTCACAACAACCCGACGACACCGCTCACAAAGAAGAGGGTTTTGTTACGCATTTGATTGAGCTGCGTGATCGGTTGATACGGGCGGCTGGCTCAGTGATTATTTGTTTTCTGGCCCTTGTCTACTGGGCCCCGGATATCTACTCGTTGCTTGCCGATCCGTTGGTGAGTGCATTGCCTGCGGGCACCTCGATGATCGCGACAGATGTCACAGCACCTTTTTTCGTGCCGATGAAAGTGACCATGATGGTGGCCTTCGTGATCGCTCTGCCTTATGTGCTGTATCAGGTCTGGGCCTTTATTGCTCCAGGCCTGTATGAGCACGAGAAGAAACTCGCGGCACCCATTATTTTGAGTAGTTTTTTATTGTTTCTGCTGGGCATGGCCTTTGCTTATTTCTTTGTATTTCCGGCGGTATTTAAGTTTGTCGCCGCCTATACCCCGAGCGGTGTCCAGATGGCCACTGATATAGATAAATATCTCAGTTTTGTGCTGACGCTCTTTCTTGTGTTTGGACTGTCTTTTGAAACGCCGGTTGTAGAAATGGTACTGGTGCGGTTAGGAATCGTATCCATTGAAAAGCTGAGAGAGTTTCGTCCCTATTTCATTGTGATCGCATTTGTGATTGCGGCAATCGTGACACCGCCGGATGTCATCAGTCAGTTCATGCTGGCTGTGCCGATGATCCTGCTGTATGAGTTTGGCATTTTTATGTCGCGCTACATTACGCCGCGTGAAAAACCGACCGATACTCCACCACAATAACGCTGGTTGTCACGCTCAGTTTTCAGCCAAGCGCGGCCCGATCGGCTGTTTATCGTTTTGCGGCGATGGCCGGCCGCTCAGCGATGCTGACGCTTGCCTCGAAGACCTGATCCTGCCGCCTTACTTTGAACTTTGCCTTACTGCCAGGGGCGATTGCAGCGACCGTCGCCATGAGCTCGGTCATGTTGCGAATCGGCCGATCGTTCACCGCGATCACCACATCGCCCGGGCGAATGCCCGCCTCATCGGCGGGCCCACTTCTTAAAACGCCGGCGATCAGGCTGCCTTCGCCCTCTACTGCATCACGCGGCTCCACGCCAATGTACCCACGGCTCACCTTGCCCTTGGTGACCAGGGCCTCCATCACCATGCGTGCCGTGTCCGCCGGAATCGCAAAACCGATTCCTTGATTGCCGCCCGAGCGGGTATAGATCGCAGTGTTGATGCCGAGCAGCTGGCCCTGTGTGTCAATCAACGCGCCGCCCGAGTTACCCGGATTAATTGCCGCATCGGTTTGAATAAAATTCTCATAAGTGTTGATGCCTAGGCGGCTGCGGCCCATTGCACTGATGATGCCCTGTGTCACGGTCTGGCCCACACCAAATGGATTGCCAATTGCCAGCACGGTGTCGCCTACCCGGGCCTCGGTGGGCCTGCCAAAGGCAATCACCGGGAGCCGATTAAGCGAGATTTTTAGCACCGCAAGGTCAGTATCTGGATCGGTACCCACCAGGATTGCGCCGGCTCTTCGGCCATCGGCCAAGCCCACCTCGATCTGCTCAGCACCCGAGACCACATGATGGTTGGTCAGGACATAACCTTTTTCGGAGACGATGACCCCGGAGCCCAGGCCCGCGGTGGGTTCACGCTCGGGCTGGTCGCGAAAGAACTTGCGAAATGTCGGGTCATTCAAAAGGGGGTGGTTGGGGACCGAGACCTTTTGGGTTGTGTAAATGTAGACCACGGTCGGCATGGCCCTGGCGGCCGCCTCGCGATAGCCATGGGCCGAAATCGGAGAGCCTCCCTCGCGCAGGCCGAGCTCCCCCGAGCCGGCGGGCTCCGAGCCTGAGCCCAGATTGGCAACCCAATGCGGCTTAAAGGTCAGGACCACAAACAGGGCAGCAAGGGCCAGCGTGGTGGCCTGGGCGAAAATGAGCCAAATACGTCGGACCATGCTGCCATTATTGCTGGAACTGGACTTTTGGCTGGCTTAAAATACTTGTTTGCCCTAACTTTGAACGTCGAAAGAGCGGTTTTATGTCTCAAACCTCGCAAGACCTTAGTTTTTCCCCGCAGCCCTCCGCCAGCGCCAAATCTGAACGCCGAACCTGGTTGATTGCCTGCGGCGCAGCCGGGGGCGTCGCTGCCGCTGCAACCGCCGTGCCCCTGCTGACCTCGATGGCTCCGGCCGAAAAAGCCCGCTCTGCCGGTGCCCCGGTGGAAGTCGATATTGGCGATATTCCACCAGGCGGCCTAAAGACCGTGGAGTGGCGCGGCAAACCGGTCTGGATCGTTCGTCGTACCCCCGAGATGCTGGCCTCCTTAGAAAAAATTGAGGGCCAGCTCGCCGATCCGAAATCGGATCGCAATGCTTTTCCGACCCCGACCTACGCCAAGAATCGCCATCGTTCCATTAAGCCCGAATTTCTCGTGACTGTCGGCATCTGTACCCACCTCGGCTGCTCTCCGGTCAGCAAATTTGAAACGGGCAATCAGCCGGGCCTTGGTGCCGACTGGCAAGGTGGCTATTTCTGCCCCTGCCATGGTTCAAATTTTGATCATGCGGGCCGCGTCTATGCGAATAAGCCCGCCCCTGACAACCTGGAAATCCCCCGTCACATGTATCTGTCGGACACTCGGATTGTTGTTGGCAAGGATGAAAAGGGCGAAGCCTGATTCGTTTTTTCTGGCGCTGTTAGATATTTAAGTCGATAAGTTAGACCTGAGCTCGCGGAGAATTGCATGGCCTCTGAAAAGAATGTCACTACCACCGGCCTACTCGGATGGATCGATACTCGATTCCCTCTGACCAAGCTTTACAAAGAA
>JBILVT010000035.1:0-16581 GCA_044370275.1 Burkholderiaceae bacterium
GCCGGCAATACGGGCCTTCGCGATTTCAGCCTTAAATTTAGATTCGCGGGACCATCCGGAGCTGACCAGCCGGTCGAGCACCCAGAAGCCCACGTTATGCCGATGACCGGCATACTGGGATCCTGGGTTTCCAAGGCCAACGATGAGTTTCATTCAGACCCTCTGGCCTGAATCGTTAGTCTTTCTTTTCTGACTTTTCTGCAGGCTTGGCTTCAGCAGCGGGAGCTGCCTCGGCAGCAGGGGCTTCCTCTTCAGCGCTACCACCCGGAACGGATGCGGTCACGACGGTGGGATTCTCGCCCGTATGCAGCACCAAAGAGACGCCGGCCGGCATGACAAGATCACGGACATGCAGTGAGTGGCCGACGGATAGCGTTGCCAGATCAACCTCGATGAACTCAGGCAGATCTTTCGGCAAGCAAGAGATTAGAACATCAGTCAGCACGTGGCTAACGATACCACCAGAGAGTTTGACGGCAGGGGAGATTTCCTGATTCTTAAAGTGCAGGGGCACCTTGGTCTGCAGCTTCTGGTTGACATCAATACGCTGGAAGTCAACATGCAGCACAACAGGCTTATAGGGATGCATCTGATAATCCCGCAGCAGTACCTGCTCGGATTTGCCATCGAGTTCGAGATCCAGAATCGAAGAGTGAAACGACTCGACCTTGAGCGCGAGCATTAGCGGATTGTGATCAATCTCGATATTGATTGGAGATTTTTTTGCACCATAAATAATGCCCGGCACTTTACCGTCACGGCGAAGACGGCGGCTCGCACCCGATCCTTGCACCGTGCGGGAATTGGCGACAACTTTCATGAACTACTCCTTCAAATTTGGCGGCCCGTAGGCTGCCGGTCAAAAATCCCTTTCAATTCAGTGACTGCCGCGACCAGCAATTCAAAGAGAAGAAAAGGCACGAAAACTACTCAACAAATAAAGAGCTGACCGAGTCAGATTTCACAATTCTTAAAATGGTTTCGGCCAACAACCCGGCGCAGGATAAGACCCGAATTCTGCCCGTGGCCTGGGACTCTTTTGATAACGGAATTGAATCTGTCACGACGAGCTCATCCAGAGCCGAGTGGGCAATGCGATCAGCTGCACCGCCAGAGAGTACCGCATGCGTGCAGTAGGCGACGACGCGCTCGGCACCATGATCTTTGAGCGCCTGAGCAGCCTTGGTCAGCGTGCCGGCGGTATCGACCATGTCATCCATGATCATGCAGGTTCTGCCAGAGACATCCCCGATGATGTTCATGACCTCTGAGACATTGGCCTTGGGCCGACGCTTATCAATAATCGCAAGATCGCAATCCATTTGCTTGGCAAATGCCCGCGCCCGGACCACACCACCGACATCGGGCGAGACCACCAATAAATTCTGATAGGTCTGCTGCCATACATCGGCCAGGATGATCGGCGCCGCATAAACGTTGTCCACCGGAATATCAAAAAATCCTTGGATCTGATCGGAGTGCAGATCCATAGTGAGCACGCGGCTTACCCCCACGGTTTGAAACATATTGGCCACGACTTTGGCGCTAATTGGTACCCGCGATGAGCGTACACGGCGGTCCTGCCGTGCATAGCCAAAATAGGGAATGGCGACAGTGATCCGCTCGGCTGAGGCCCGACGTAGTGCATCGCACATCAGCATCACTTCCATCAGGTGGTCATTGGCAGGCGCGCATGTGGACTGCAAGACAACGGCATGCTTGCCGCGCACATGCTCAAGAATTTCGACCGTTGATTCGCCATCGCTGAATTGCGCGACCGTTGCACGTCCCAGTCGCGTGCCGAGATGGCGTGCGACATCGGATGCCAGCTTTGGGTTGGCATTGCCGGTGAAGATCATGAGCCCCTCGGGGGCACCGCCTTCTTTATTTAATATGCGGTCGACCATCTTTCAGTATTCGGGGCAAAGAAATTTTGGCTGGGGAGGAAGGATTCGAACCCTCGAATGCCGGAATCAAAATCCGGTGCCTTAACCAACTTGGCGACTCCCCAACGGTTTACAACACGCTGCCCGGATGTCGCATGAGGGTCTGGCAGACCTTCAGGCTCAGCGGTGACTGACCCACTGAAATATTCTGAAGGGCGCTAACGCGGTCGACGAGCCGTTGGGCCGTCTGAGCATCTGGGGCGGTGCAAAATACCGCACCCCCAGAGCCTGACATTCGCACTGCAGCCGGGGCTATTCCTTCGCTGGCGGCAGCCGTTTTGAGCCATTGCAGGGCCTGCCGAACCTGCGGGAACCGGGCTGCGGTCACCGCCTGCAGGTCGTTATGGCCGAATTCCCATACGGGCTGTCGGGCTGCTTGGGCGAAGCCCGCAATTCTCGAAGTTTTGGAATTTCGTGTCAATTCAGGGGCAGAGAAGATTTCGGCAGTTGCAACGTGGCAGGCGGGAATGGCGATGGCCAGCCACCGAGGGGCGCTCTCGTAGGCCTCGAGCTGCTCGCCGACCCCCCGTGCAAAGGCCGATTTTCCAAAAAGAAAAAATGGGACATCCGCACCGAGTTGAAGGCCGATTTCGCTGAGCTGCTCGCTGCTGATCTTCAGGCCCCAGAGTCGGTTTAAGCCCATCAAGGTACTGGCCGCATCCGAGCTGCCCCCACCTAGCCCGGCGCCTGCGGGGATATTCTTGGTGATCTGAATCCTTGCCCCTGGCTGACCGGCCGCCCGCCACTGGGGAGTGTTCTGTAGCGCGCGTGCTGCCCGGACCGCCAGATCAAGATGGGACGGGCCTAGTGTGTCGCCGCATCGCTCAATCTGGCCATCAGCGCATGGCGAAATCATGACCAGATCCGACCAGTCAATGAGTTCAAAGGCGCTCTCCAGCAGGTGATACCCATCGTCGCGACGTCCAACGACATGCAAAAATAAGTTGATCTTTGCTGGCGCGGCGAGCGTTAGGCTCTGGGCATGCATGAGTGAATCTTTGTCGCGATCTCGGGCTTAGGTTGGATCCAGCACAGCACGAAGTGTGATGTCCAGCTGCTGCACTCGAAATTGAAATTCTCGTGCGCCTGAAGTGACGTTGGCCATACTCTCAATTGAAATCATTAGAGATCGCAGCAAGGACCGAATTTCAGCATCACCTAACACTAGGGCCGATTCGCCGAGCAGCATCTGCGCAAGGCTGGATTGCTGTTGAGCACTCAGCAGTCTGCCATCGGCATCAAAAGCATGAAGGTATTCATCAACCCGTGTTTCTTTGAGTACTCGGCCTGCCTGCTGCTCCACGAGCCGCCGTTCGATGCTGCCCAAGGTCTGGCCGAGAGGACCCAGCCAAATTAGGACTTGTCGTTCGTTGCGATCGATGGCGGGTGCAGTTGGTGAAACAAGCTGTAGCCATTCAAAGCGGCCCTGTCCGCCACGCTGCTGCTCGGAGGCCTGAAGTCGGGCGGAGAGGATAAATCGACCCGATCGCGAGACTTTTAATTGTTCATCCTGCTGCTCAAGACTTAGGCGTTCAGGTGCTACTGGGCGCGGTGGCGACTCGATGGCGCAGCCTGCTAGGCCAGCGATGGCAAGGCCGCAGAGGAGCTTTGTGAGTTGGTGTAGAGACGCCGGGGCCTGATTCAACGGGGATGGACGCGTGCCGGAGAGATGCCGAGCCGCTTTAAGGTATTGAGCAAGACTTCGTTACGTGGATCCGCACTAAAGGCTGTCTTGAACATCGACTCGGCCTCGTCTTTTCGCCCGCCGCTCCACAGCACCTCTGCAAGATGGGTGGAGATCTCTGCATCCGGCTGCAGACGTTGGGCCTGCCGAAGATATTTTTCCGCGAGTTCAAGATTGCCGAGCCGAAAGTAGACCCAGCCCATGCTGTCGATGATGTGTGCATCGTTGGGTGCGAGGGCCAGGGCCTGCTCAATGAGACGTTTTGCTTCGTCAAGCCGCTCATTACGGTCAGCGAAGTGATAGCCCAGCGCGTTATACGCATGTGCGTGTTTGGAATCGCGTGCAATTAATGCCCGCAAGATTCTCTCCATCTCCTGATGCTGACCAGCTTTTTCATGCATCATCGCCAGGGTGTAGGCCACATTGGACCTTTCCTGATCAGGCCGGCTCACAGCATCAAAAATTCTCAGGCCGTCGGCCTTATTTGGTGCGCGGCTTGCAAGGCCGGCGAGGTAATCGTAGAAGCCATCGAGCTGCTGCTCTCGAATCGCTCGATCACGACGCGCGCTGAGCGAGCGAATTACTTTTTCGTTTTCGCCAAGCACAACATTGAGGAGATCGAGGGTGCTCTGGGCTTCGGGATCATTGGGAGCAGCGCTTTGCCAGATCGCAGCTGCTTCTTGGGCCCGCTGCGGAGATCGGGCCTCAATGGCAAGTTCAGTTGCGCGTCGCGCTGCGCCGGGATCTTGGGTCTGTCGGGCCACACTTAGATAAGTTGCTACTGCGGCCCCAATGTCGCCCTGGGCTAGGGCAAGCTCGCTGGCCAGAATTTGAAAAATTAGACCCGCCTGCTCGCGGCCGCGGTCGATGTTTCTGCCGGCTGCTGACCAGGCTGGCTCTGCAGCGCCCAGCATCAGGCTGAGACTGAGTAGCAAAAGGAGGGGGCGGGCCCGAAGTGTTGTCATGCCTCTACACTATCTGAGTTTTCCTGACGCCTATCATGCCCGAATTGCCCGAAGTTGAAGTGACTGCCCGCGCCCTGCGCCAGGCCATATCGGGCTGCGTATTTCTGGGCTTTCGCTATTCAGGAAAACGGCTTCGCCACGCCTTTCCTCGGGCGGCCCTCACGCGGCTGATTGGCATGCCGGTTTTGTCGATTTCTCGGCGCGCTAAATATGTTTTATTGGAATTTAAGCCAGGATGGATTGCCGTCCATCTTGGCATGTCGGGCTCCATTGAGCAGGCTGCCCACGCGAATCAAACGCTTGGCCTGCATGATCATGTGCTGCTTCAGTTTGGGCCGGCAGCGGGAGCGCCTCGAACGCTGGTGTTCAACGATCCTCGGCGATTTGGCTCATGGCAATGGCTGGATCGTGCCCAGACAGAGACATTCGATTTGGGCGTTCTTCTGGGCGACGCTTCCAGCGGGCTTGAGCCTTTTGACCCCCGTTTTACCGGACAGTGGCTGGCCGAGTCCGCCGGGGGGCGACGTGTTGGAATCAAACAGTGGCTGATGTCGGGCAGCACCGTAGTGGGTGTGGGAAATATTTACGCCTGTGAGGCATTGTTTAACTCCGGGATTCATCCCCTACGCAAAGCATCGGCCATTTCGCGAGTACGTTATGACCGTCTTGCAAATGCTGTCAGACAGATTCTGCAGGCGGCAATCGATAGCGGTGGGAGCACAATTCAGAATTTCGTTGGGCTGGACGGCGAGGCAGGACGCTATGGACAGAAGCACTGTGTGTATGGCCGCGAGGGTGAGCCCTGCCCGCGCTGCAGCCGGCCGATTCGTCGCCGAGTGATCGGCCAACGCAGCACATTTTTTTGTCATGGCTGTCAACGCTAAGCCGCCCGCCTTTGCGGATCAGCTCATGGCCTGGCAGCGTGTGCATGGCCGCCATGATCTGCCGTGGCAGGTAAAGCCTGCCGATCCCTATCGGGTCTGGCTCTCCGAAATCATGCTTCAGCAGACTCAGGTCACAACAGTTGTGGCGTATTTTGAGCGCTTCATCGACCGCTTTCCGAGCCTTCTTGCCTTGGCCAGCGCAAGCGAGCAAGAAGTTTTATCACTCTGGTCAGGCTTGGGCTATTACCAGCGGGCCCGCAATTTACTCGCCTGCGCAAAAACGCTCATTTCACAGCATGCTGGCCGCTTTCCCCAGTCAGCCCAGCAACTCGCACTGCTGCCCGGTATCGGCCCCTCAACCGCCGCAGCCATTGCGTCAACCGTCTTTGGAGAGCGGGCTGCAATCTTGGATGGCAACGTCAAGCGTGTGTTTGCCCGGCTGACCTGTGCGGCTCCATCTTGGGGTAGTCCAGCATTAGAGCGGACTCTTTGGGCCGAGGCTGTCAAACGGCTTCCGAAGGATCCTGAGGAGATGCCGATCTACACGCAGGCCATCATGGATCTCGGCGCCTTGATTTGTCGACCTAAAAATCCCCAGTGCGAACGCTGCCCAGTGGCCCTGCATTGTCAGGCCTTTCAGCGCAGTCAAGTCGATCGCTATCCGGTGGCGCGCGTTCGGCGAAGTCTGCCTCTGCGTAAGACTTATTGGGCGTTGTGCTTCGATGCAGACGGCATCTGGCTTGCGCAGCAGCCAAGCTCGGGAATCTGGCCAAGCCTGTGGCTACCATGGGCCATCAATCCTGAGGCGCTTCCTCGCGGCTGGAAGTCAACCGTGCAAGGACTACAAGAGGTTGTTGAAGTACGACATAGCTTTACACACTACCGGCTTCTGATTTCCGCTGCGATGGTGCGGCTAAACCGTAAAGGGCCGCCCACTGGGGCACCCAAGGGATTGCAGCGATTTAACTGGGCAGAGGCCATGTGCCTTCCTCTGCCTGCTCCGGTTGCCCGGCTATTGTCTAGGCTTTGCCCCGCTGCGATAAAGACCGATGTCGAACCGCGCAAGAGTAGGCGTCTTTGAATTTCTGGTAGAGGGCATCCGCACAGTAGACCGATCGGTGTTGGCCACCGGTGCAGCCAATGGCCACCGTGAGGTAGCTGCGATGCTCCTCTGCATGCCGCGGCAGCCATTTCTGCAGATAGCCTCCAATGTCTTGAATCATCTCGCGCACCGAATCGAAAGACTCTAGATAACGAATCACTGCCGTATCCCGGCCACTGAGTGGCTTTAAGTCGGGATCATAGTGGGGGTTCGGCAGGCAACGGGCATCAAAAACAAGATCAGCATCCAGCGGGATGCCATCTTTAAAAGCGAAGGACTGAAATAGTACCGTTAGCGGTGCATTTTCCAGATCAAGAATTTCTTTCACCCAGCGCCGAAGCACCTGGGGCTGCAGGTCGCTGGTATCCAGCGGAATGCCGAGTGGCTCGATGTCGGCCAATAGTTCTCGCTCACGGGCGATGCAATCCATAAGCGTTTGAACAGAGCCTTCACCAAAAACATTCTGCACTGCCAGCATCTGGCTTAAAGGATGCCGGCGTCGGGTCTCGGAATAACGTTGTACGAGCATCTCGTCGCGGGCATTTAGAAAAATGACGCGAACATCGTGGCCTGCCTCTCGGATTTGCTCGAGATTTTTGGACAAGTGGCCAAGGGATCCTGCCGCGCGGGCATCCACTGCAACCGCAAGCTGCGATAGCCCCTCAGCCACGAGCTGCGTTAACGCTTGATCGAGAAAGGCCACTGGCAGATTATCGATACAGAAATATCCTGAATCCTCCAAGACATTGAGTGCCACCGATTTGCCAGAGCCCGACAAACCGGTGACCAGTACGATTTTCATCGTGTTGAGTCCGGGGTGGGCTGCTGCATGGCAGCCTGCTGGCGCTCAACAAATTCCTGCATCGTGTCAATACCGCGCAGACTCAGCACCGAGTTTCGGACCGCTGCCTCGACCAGCACCGCAAGGTTGCGCCCCGCTGCAACTGGAATGACCACCTTGCGAATTGGCAGGCCCATCACATCTTGGGTCATTGCTTCCAGGGGAAGTCGCTCAAATTCATTCATCACACTGCGGCGAATCAGCTGAACGATGAGTTTGAGCCGCATTTTTCTGCGGACTGCGGTCTCGCCAAAAATCGCACGAATATCGAGCAGTCCCAGGCCGCGGACCTCAAGAAGATTTTGCAGCAGGGGTGGGCAGCGGCCCTCGACCGCATCTGGCGCAATCCTTGTGAAGTCGACTACATCATCGGCAATTAGGCCGTGGCCGCGGGTAATCAGCTCCAATCCGAGTTCACTTTTTCCGAGGCCGGACTCGCCGGCAATCAGCACGCCCATGCCCAGCACATCCATGAACACACCATGCATCTGGGTCTGTGGGGCCAGTGTACGGGCCAGTTGTGTGCGAAGAATCTCGATGACCTGGCCGGCGGAGACAGCTGTTCTCAGTAGCGGCAGGCCTTCACGCTCGCACGCTGTGAACAGTTCCGCGGGGGGAATTTCATCATCAGCGATGATGATCGCTGGCGGCCGCCCTGCAACCAGCTCTGCGGTGAGATAGTTTTTTCGTTGCGGATCCAGTCGGTTGTAGTAGGCCACCTCAGGCGTGCCCATGATCTGGATGCGATTAGGGTGAATCAGATTGAGGTGGCCGATTAAATCAGCGCTCTCTGTCGACTGGCCGCCGATTTTTCGGCCTGCGCCGACTTGTCCCGTTAAAAAGCTGAGCTTGAGCGTCTCCGCGTGTTCGTCAAAGAGGGCCTTGACGTCAAGCACGGGCCGGTTGCCAGGTCTCGAGGGCCCGGTGTAGGGCCTGCGGATCGGTTTCGTTGCTCAGCAGATCGCGCATCTGTCGATCGGAGAGCATCTCGGCAACCTCTGACAGGATCTCGAGGTGCTGCTGTGTTGCTTGCTCTGGAACGAGGAGAAATAGCAACAGTCCAACAGGCTTCCCATCAGGTGCATCGAAGGCAACGGGATCGGAGAGTCGGATCAATGCGGCGACTGCCTCTTTTAGGCCTTTTATCCGACCGTGGGGGATCGCAATTCCCTCGCCCAGGCCGGTGGATCCGAGCCGCTCGCGCGCAAACAATGAGTCGAAGACTTTGACCCGCGCAATGCCCTGATTGTTTTCAAAAAGAAGCCCTGCCTGCTCAAAGACACGTTTTTTACTGCTGGCTTCCTGGCCAACGGCAATGTTGGCCAGAGGTAAAAGCTGGCTAATGCGGTTCATTGCTCCGCCTCGTCGAGTCGAGAGGCCGGATTATAAATCTTTTGTTGCGCTGCGCTAAATGGGTTAAGTGGCCAGCCGTGTGTCAATCCCCTGGCCCCGGTGCACCCCAGGCCGATGCGTCTCCTTGTACCGGACGACCTGCCGATCCAGTTTGTCGGCCAGTAAGTCGATAGCGGCGTACAGGTCGGCGTGGCTCGCCTCGCAGTGGACATCCTTTCCTGGCAGGCGGACGGTGACCTCTGCGATTTGGTTGAGTTTCTGCACGCTCAGCACGACATGGACCTCATTGACATGATCAAAGTGCCGCCAGGGCCTGCCGAACTTCTGGTCCACGTAGTTGCGGATGGAGTCGGTGATGTCGATGTGATGCCCTTTGACGGTCATATGCATGGTCCTGCCTCCTGTATTAGAGTTTTTTACGTTGGCTGACAGGCTCAATTTTGAGCGCTTCTCGATACTTTGCAATCGTGCGCCGCGCAACTTGAATACCCTCGCTGGCAAAACGGTCGGAAAACTGTTGATCGGATAAGGGCCGGCGCGGGTCCTCTTCCGCAACCCACTGTCGGATCTTGGCCTGCAGGGCCGTTGAGGATGCAACGCCCCCGCCCTCGGTGCGCACATGGCTGGTGAAAAAGTATTTCAGCTCAAAGGTCCCCCGGGGGGTTAGCATGTATTTATTGGTCGTGACCCGGGAGACGGTCGATTCGTGAAGCTCACAGCGTTCGGCGATCTCGCGCAACACCAGGGGCCGCATCGCGATCTCTCCACGTTCGAAAAATTCCTGTTGTTCAATCGCGATGGCCTGGGATACACGCAGAATCGTGTCAAAGCGCTGTTGAATATTTTTAATTACCCATCGGGCCTCCTGCAGCTGTGCCGTCATGCTGCTGGCGCGCTCCTGGCGAATCAACTCCGCGTAGAGCGGGTTGATGGACAGTCGTGGTACTGCCGATTCATTGAGGCGAACCTGCCACCGATTGGATTTGCGCGTGCTCATTCGGTAGGCAATCACATCCGGAACAATCGACTCTGCGGCATCTTCTAAAAATGCAGCACCGGGTTTTGGGTTCAGCCCCTGAATCAGGAGTACAGCCTGCCTTAGGGACTCTTTGTCGCAACGAAGCGTCTGGCAGAGTCCGTTGAAATCCTTGGCACCGAGCGCATTCAGGTGGGCCATGTCTCCTACGATTTTTTTTGAAAGCGCCAGGCAGTTGTCGTTGATGGCGGCTTGTGGTGCCCCAGGGGGCACGGCATGCCAGCCTTCGAGCTGCAGCAGCAGACACTCCTGCAGATTACGGGCTCCGATCCCTCTCGGATCTAGGCTTTGCAGAAGCTTTAAGCCGAGTATGAGTTCGTCAGGGTCAAGTCGATCGCCAAAATGCTCGGAAAAAAAATCAGCAACGCTTTCCTCCAGCTCCTCAAGGCTATCGCGGAGGTACCCGTCATCATCGAGAGATTCAATCAGGGTATCGAGCCAGGCCCGATCACGATCCGAGAGCTTTAGGCTGTGTGCCTGCTCACGCAAATGCTCCCGAAGTCCAATCGGCTGGATGCGCTGAGACTCCCACCAGTCATCATCATCGTGGTTGGCCCGAGAGCCGCTTGAAGACCAGCTCTCCGCCGACCCGGCAAGACCGTCGTCGGCGGTCTCTGCCGCCGCGGTCTCGGCGTTCTGCCCCTCTGGCGCCTCTGCAGTTGCGCCGGTGTTGGACTCCGCCATTTCCAGAAGAGGATTTTCGGTGAGGAAGCGATCAACTTCTTGTTCGAGCTCGGCCGTCGACATCTGCAGCAGTCGAATGGATTGCTGCAGCTGTGGCGTGAGCGCGAGTTGTTGAGAGGTTCGAAGGCCGAGAGAGGGTTTGATTGCGGCCATGCACGTTACATTCTGAAATGTTCCCCAAGGTAAACCTTGCGGACATTTGCATCGGCAATGATGTCTTGGGGCACACCACTCGCAAGCACTGACCCCTCGCTGATGATGTAGGCGCGATCACAGATGCCGAGTGTTTCTCGGACATTGTGATCGGTAATGAGCACGCCAATTCCACGCTCTTTTAGAAATCGCACGATCCGCTGAATCTCAATCACCGCGATCGGGTCCACGCCGGCAAATGGCTCATCGAGCAGGATAAATCTTGGTGATGTGGCCAGCGCCCGCGCGATCTCAACCCTTCGGCGCTCGCCACCCGATAGCAGATTTGCCATGCTCTGACGAAGATGGGCGATTTGTAGATCTTCTAAAAGCTGCTGCAATCGGTTCTCAATACTGAGCGCATCCAGAGGCGCGCCCTGCGCATCATGTTGAAGCTGCAGCACAGCCCGTATGTTGTCGGCAACTGATAACTTGCGAAAGACGGAGGCCTCTTGGGGCAGGTAAGAAAGGCCAAGCCGCGCGCGGCGATGGATGGGCAGCCGGGCCAGATTTTGTCCATCCATCAGAATTTCGCCGGCATCCGATTTGACCAGGCCAACAATCATATAAAAACTGGTGGTCTTTCCTGCGCCGTTCGGGCCCAGCAGGCCGATAACCTCGCCGCTTTCAATGTGCAGCGTGACATCTTTAACGACATCGCGGCCCTTGTATGCCTTGCGCAGGCCTCGAACATCCAGGGCATGGATTGCACCCATTAACGCTTGCCTGGCATGAGCGTCATCCGAGAGCGGGGCTGGCCTTGTAAGGATTCCACCTGGTAGTGCTCGGTGATGTTGTTATAGGTCAGAGCATCGCCCGCCACTTGGTCTTTCAGGGTATCGCCTTCGAGCCGGCGAAGCAGCGCGTTTTGGCTCAGCGTAACGATCTCGTCTTTTCCGTTGTAATCAAGGCGGCCGGATTCACCCTCCATAAATTCATTGACGCCATCCCGCTTCTGGCGAAAACGCGCGGGCTTTCCGATCATGGTGCCGAACGCATTGCCAGCGCTGTCTTGCCAAAACTCCATTCGATCACCGCGCAGGATCAGGGTGCCTTTTGTCAGCACGACATTGCCAGTAAAGGTTGTAATTTGTTTCTGGTCATCATGGCTGAGGCGATCTGCGTCAATAGTGGTCGGTTTTTCGCGATCCGCTTTTTCTGCATGAACCGATCCGGTGCTCGCAAGTAGGGATACCAAAAGAAATAACGCCAGCCCCCAGCGCGATGGGCGAACATCCGTCATGGCTGGCCTTTCTTGGGCACAACCATTCGAGAATCCGACACGATTTCGAGCTGTCGGGTTTTTTGGTCGAGCCGCATTCCATTGCCCTGCAGTGTTGAGGCGCCGCGCTCAATAATGACTGGTGCGTCGGTCATCGCCCGCTCCTCTCGAATCAGTACCGTCGCCCGACTAGTACTCACGCGGGCGGCAGGCTGCCCGTCAAACGCATCGCGCTCAATCCGGACATTGCCCTCTAAATCAATTTGATTTTGATGTTGTGTTGTAGTTGCCCGGTCGGCCTGCATAAGTGTTTTTGGCCGATTCGGTGTCAGCGAGATCATGATGGGCTGCTCCACCAGACTGCGGTCGGCCCGCTCTTCGAAGAGGATTCTTTTGGCATCGAGCCGATACTGCACATCGCCCTGCGGATCGCTTCGGGTGATGCGAGGATTCTCGATGATTGCGTTGGGCCCTGTCTTATTGACGATGGTCGACTCGAATTGGCTGCGGCGTAGAAATTCATTCAGGCCCCAGGAGGCTGCCGCGAGCAGTGCAAAAAGGCCGACTGAAATGGCGTTGCCAAGCCATTCAGGCTGTCTCATTGGCGTGCCTGCAAAATAAAGTCACAGCAATCGCGCACGGCACCCGACCCCCCTGCTCGCAGTGAGACCCAGTGGGCGGCCGCCAGCACGGCACTCGCGGCCTGGGGCACTGTTGCAGCGAAATGAACTCGCGAGAAAATTTCCAAGTCGGGCAGATCGTCTCCCATATGGCCACAGTCGGCGGCGGCAATGCTGAATTCGGCCATCACCTGATCGAAGGCCGCACCTTTGTGCTCTGCGCCTTGAATCACGACATCAAATCCGAGCTCTTGGGCGCGGGCCGCTGTTGCCGGATGGGATCGTCCACTCAGAATCCCAATCCGAATGCCAGCATGTTTGAGCGCCTTCAGTCCATGGCCATCTAAAACACTGAAACGCTTCATGGATTCTCCATTGGCGCCGTAATACAGGCTGCCATCAGTCATGACGCCATCGACATCAAAAAACATCCAGCGTAAGCCCTTGGCCCTGCGAGCAGCTTCGCTGAGATCAACGGATGTGGGCATCTGTGGCAGAGATTCCATGATTGGGGTTAGAGAATCTTGGACTCAAACAGATCATGAATGCCAACAGCACCTTCGAGTCGGCCCACATCATCAACGACCAAGAGATGATTGATCCGCGTGGACTCCATGAGATGGGCCACTTCGCTCGCTAGCCGATGCCGATCAATGGTTTTGGGCTGCTTGCTCATGACATCGTCTATTTTGACCTTGCGAATATCGACGCCTTGAGATAGCACGCGTCGGAGGTCGCCATCGGTGAAAATGCCCATAACGCGCCCGTCGGGATCAAGCACCGCCGTCATACCCATTCGTTTCGCGCTGATTTCGGCAAAAGCATCGGTAATCGAAGTTCCTAGCCGAACCGAAGGCAGCTGCCCATCGGTGCGCATGACATCTTCAACACGAATCAGTAGCCTTCGACCGAGGCTGCCTCCGGGATGCGATCGGGCAAAATCTTCTGCACTAAAGCCTCTGAGGTCCAGTAGTACAAGGGCCAAGGCATCGCCAAGGGCCAAGGCTGCGGTGGTGCTTGCGGTGGGCGCGAGATTCAATGGGCAGGCCTCAGCCCGCACGGCAGCGTTGAGATGCAAGTCAGCGGCTTTCGCGAGGCTCGACTCAGGATTTCCTGTAATCGCGATGAGGAGCGCGCCCAGACGTTTGATATGCGGTGCAATAAACGCAAGCTCCTCAGTCTCACCCGAGTTTGAAAATGCAAGAACCACATCGTTGGCCTGGATCATGCCGAGATCGCCATGCTGCGCCTCGGCGGGATGTACAAAATAGGCAGGCGTTCCCGTTGAGGCGAGTGTTGCTGCCACTTTGTTGGCGACGTGGCCAGATTTTCCAATGCCAGAGACCACCACTCGGCCCGTGCAGTTCAGAATCTGCTGGGCGGCCTGCACCAGCTGATGGTCGAGCTGATCGAGAAGGCCCAGTACCGCGTCGGCTTCAATTCGGATGACCTCACGAGCCCGCTGAAACACCCGATCGGCATTCGGTTTCGGTGACGCGTTGCGTTGTGGATCTTTGCTGTGATTTTCCATGGTGATCGCGGAGTGCGTTGTTACACTTGGCCCCATGGGCAGGCAGTGTAACAAAGGGCGCTAGCAAACTTCATACCAGCTATGGATTCTCTTCTTGGGGTCATCGTGGTGCTGTTGGCCGTCTCGGTTGGGGCGATAACTGCGGCGCGCGCCTTAAAGCTGCCGCCCTTGGTCGGCTATCTGTCTGTCGGGGTCCTGCTCGGACCGAACGCCCTGGGGCTGGCGCCTGACACTGATGTCACCCGGTGGCTCGCGGAAATCGGTGTGGTCTTCTTGATGTTCTCTATTGGTCTTGAATTCAGCTTGCCTAAGCTTCGGGCGATGCGCAGCCTGGTGTTTGGCCTTGGTGGCATTCAGGTGGGCCTCACGCTGATTTTGGTGGCCATGACGATTGGCGTCACCCAAGACTGGCATGGCATGTCCTGGCAGGCAGGCGTTGCGCTGGGGGGTGCGCTCGCAATGTCGTCGACGGCGATGGTGATGCGGCTTGCGGGCGACCGGGGTGAATTGGAATCGGCCCATGGCAAGCCGGTCGTGGGAGTGCTGTTATTTCAAGACCTCGCAGTGGTGCCACTGCTGGTGCTGATTCCCGCATTGTCGGGATTAACGGGCCAGTCGGACCAGGGACTTGGCTGGGCGCTTAGCATGGCGATGGCCAAATCCTTGCTCGTGCTCGGCCTAGCGCTATTCATCGGGCAGCGGCTGGTTCGGCCCTGGCTGACTCTGGTGGCGCGGCGTAAGTCGCAAGAGCTGTTCACATTAAATGTGTTGTTAATGACTCTGGGCCTAGCGCTCATGACTGAGCACGCAGGCCTTTCTCTTGCATTGGGTGCTTTTTTGGCGGGCATGCTGATCTCTGAGACGGAGTATCGCTATCAGGTCGAGGCCGATGTAAAGCCATATCGCGATGTGCTCATGGGCCTATTTTTTATCTCTGTCGGAATGTTGCTGGATTTCTCGGTGATCGCATCGCACTGGGCGATGGTGCTATTGCTGGTGATAGGCCCGATGGTGTTTAAGTTTGTCGTCATTTCGGCATTGGCCCGTTTCTTTGGGGTCGGCCCGGGCGCTTCGCTAAAGACTGGCCTGTGGCTGTGCCAGGCGGGCGAGTTCGGATTCGTGCTGCTCGACCCGGCGGGATTAAATGGATTGATCCCACAGTCGGTTTTGCAGCCCGTGCAGGCGGCGATGGTGATTTCAATGCTGATTGCGCCTTTCATCATTGAGCAAAGTGATCGATGGATTCTGCGGCTTGTGCGCAATGAATGGTTTCTGCGCTCACTGCAGATTCACAGGATCGCTGCCCAGACCTTGGGGTCGGAGCAGCATGTGATCGTCTGTGGCTTTGGCCGATGCGGCCAGAATCTTGCGCAGATGCTCGATGCAGAAAAAATCCCCTATGTGGCCCTTGATCTCGATCCGCAGCGAACCCGTGAGGCTGCTGCTGCGGGCAGCTCAGTTGTTTTTGGCGATGCGGCCCGACGCGAAACATTGCTTGCGGCCGGTGTGCATCGCGCATCGATTCTTGTGATTACCTACGCGGATCGGGCCTCTGCAGTGCATGTGATTCATGCGGCCCGCCAACTCGCACCGGGCTTACCAATCATTGTGCGATCGCGTGATGACAATGATCTCTCTAGTCTGCATGCAGCGGGTGCGACCGAGGTTGTTCCTGAGGTTGTCGAGGGCAGTCTGATGCTGGCCTCGCATGCGCTTGCTTTAGCGGGCGTTCCGTTGCATCGTGTGCTGCGCCGTGTTCGCGAAGTCAGAGATAGCCGTTATGCGCTGCTGCGCGGCTATTTTCACGGGTCAATGGATGATGTGAGTGAACGCAGCGCAGAGATTTTGCTGCGATCTTTTAGTGTTTCCGATACATCACCCTCGGTCGGCGCGACACTCGGGTCACTACGGCTCGATGAAGTTGGTGTGGAGATGACAAGCCTGCGTCGCGGCAAGGAGCGTCTCACGATTGATGCGGAGCTTGTGATTCACGCCCACGACGTCATGGTGATGCGGGGCACATCCGAGGCGCTCGCCGTTGCTGAGGAACTCTTAAGCGGCAATCGCGCCTAAAATAGCGCCATCCCTTCTTTTGCACCCGATTAGGACTCCCGTTGCCCTCTGATGATTCTGTTTCCGCGCAGCAGAAAGCCGCAGTCGTCTCCAATCCCCCGGAGGCGACTCCTGTGGTGGCGTTTCGCCGCCTGAGCTTTGGCTATGGCGAGCGCCAAATCATTGATGCCGTAAGTTTTGAGATTCGGGCGGGCCAGGTGGTGGCCCTCATGGGCGGCTCAGGCGTCGGAAAAACAACCCTGCTGCGACTCATCAGCGGCCTGGTCGCGCCCCAGCAGGGAGTGGTCGAGGTCTTCGGAGGGCCGCTCGACAATACACACCAGACTCGGCTCTATGAGGCCCGCCGCCGCATGGGGCTGTTGTTTCAGTTTGGTGCTTTGTTCACCGATTTAACTTGTTTTGAGAATGTGGCGTTTCCAATACGTGAGCACACCAATTTATCGGAATC
>JBILVT010000036.1:0-16469 GCA_044370275.1 Burkholderiaceae bacterium
TTGGTGGATAACACCGTAGTGATGGCCGCCGTGAGTGTGGTCTTGCCATGGTCCACGTGACCAATCGTTCCTACGTTCACATGCGGTTTGGTGCGCTCAAACTTACCCTTGGCCATGATGGTCTTCCTTTGAAAATCAAGTGTGGTTAATCAATTTATTTAGTGCGGCTTGTGATCACAGCTTCCGCCACGTTCTTCGGTGCTTCACTGTAGTGCTTAAACTCCATGGTGTAGGTGGCGCGGCCCTGCGTCAGCGAGCGCAGCGTGGTCGCGTAACCGAACATCTCCGACAGCGGTACTTCGGCCTTAATCGCCTTGCCGCCACCGACCATGTCGTCCATGCCTTGCACCATGCCGCGGCGTGACGACAGATCGCCCATTACCGTGCCGGCATAGTCTTCGGGCGTCTCGACCTCGACCGACATCATCGGCTCGAGCAGCACCGGATTGGCTTTTCGGCAGCCGTCTTTAAATGCCATCGAGGCGGCCAATTCAAAGGCGATCTGCGAAGAGTCCACATCGTGATAGGAGCCATCAAACAGCGTGACCTTCACATCGACCACGGGATAGCCAGCCAGCACGCCGCTATTCATCGTATCTTTCACGCCCTTATCGACGGAGGGAATAAATTCGCGCGGCACAACACCGCCTTTAATGGCATCAACGAATTCGTAGCCCTTGCCCTCCTGCTGGGGTTCAACTTTGAGCCAGACGTGGCCGTACTGGCCTTTACCGCCGGACTGCTTGACATACTTGCCTTCGATTTCGGTGGGCTTGCGAATGGTCTCGCGATACGCTACCTGTGGCTTACCCACAGTCGCCTCGACGCCAAATTCACGCTTCATCCGATCGACGATGATCTCCAGGTGCAATTCACCCATGCCTGAGATAATGGTCTGGCCAGATTCCTCATCCGTGCGAACCCGAAAGGAGGGATCCTCTTTGGCGAGACGGCCTAAGGCAATGCCCATCTTTTCTTGATCGGCCTTCGTCTTGGGCTCCACGGCCTGGGAGATCACCGGCTCAGGAAACACCATACGCTCCAGCACGATCTCGGCATCCGGATCGCATAGGGTCTCGCCCGTGGTGACCTCTTTTAAGCCCACGCAGGCGGCGATATCACCAGCGAGAATCTCGTCGATCTCTTCGCGATTATTGGCGTGCATCTGTAAGACCCGGCCGATACGCTCTTTCTTGCCCTTAATCGGGTTATAGACCGTATCGCCAGATTTCAAAACGCCGGAATAGACCCGAACGAAGGTGAGCTGACCAACAAACGGATCCGTCATCAGCTTAAATGCGAGCGCAGAGAACTTTTCTTTGTCATCGGCCTTACGGCTGGCTGGCTGCTCGCGCACATCGGTGCCCTGCACCGGAGGGATATCAATCGGCGATGGCAGAAAATCAACGACGGCATCCAGCATGCGCTGCACGCCTTTATTTTTGAACGCCGAGCCGCAGAGCATAGGCTGAACCTCAGTGGAGATGGTCCGGGCACGTAGGCCTTTCTTGATATCGGCCTCATCGAGATCGCCGCTCTCGAGATACTTGTTCATCAGCTCTTCATCAGCCTCAGCGGCTGCTTCAAGCATCTTCTCGCGCCACTCTTTGGCAGTGCCCACGAGATCGGCAGGAATTTCCTGGTAATCAAACTTCATGCCCTGAGAGGCCTCATCCCAGATGATCGCCTTCATCTTGATAAGATCAACCACGCCTTTGAAGTTTTCCTCCGCGCCGATCGGAATCACGACCGGTACAGGATTTGCCCGCAGGCGGGTCTTCATCTGATCGACAACTTTAAAAAAGTTCGCGCCCGTGCGATCCATCTTATTGACGAACGCTAAGCGTGGCACACGGTACTTATTGGCCTGACGCCATACCGTTTCTGACTGGGGCTGAACACCACCGACCGCGCAATAGACCATGCAGGCGCCATCCAGCACGCGCATGGAGCGCTCCACCTCAATGGTGAAATCCACGTGACCCGGGGTATCAATAATGTTGAAGCGATGCTCAGGAAATGACAGATCCATGCCCTTCCAAAAGCAGGTTGTTGCAGCAGAAGTAATCGTGATGCCACGCTCTTGCTCCTGCTCCATCCAGTCCATGGTGGCGGCGCCATCATGGACCTCACCAATTTTATGATTCACCCCTGTGTAATAGAGGATCCGCTCGGTGGTGGTGGTCTTACCTGCATCAATATGGGCGCTGATACCAATATTGCGATAGCGCTCAATGGGGGTCTTACGGGCCATAAAACAAACCTGCTTTCGATAACGTCAAATCAACAATTAAAAACGGAAGTGCGAGAAGGCCTTGTTGGCCTCTGCCATACGGTGAACCTCATCGCGTTTTTTCACCGCGCCACCACGGCCCTCGGCGGCCTCGAGAAGTTCGCCGGCGAGCCGCAGATTCATGGATTTTTCGCCGCGCTTTTTCGCCGCCTCACGTAGCCAGCGCATCGCTAAGGCAGACCGCCTGGCGGGCCGTACTTCGACGGGCACCTGATAGTTTGCGCCACCGACGCGACGGCTTTTCACTTCAACCGCTGGCTTAGCGTTATTGAGTGCCTGATGGAAGATATCCATCGGGTTTTTGTTCGCTTTCTTCTCGATGAAATCGAGAGCGCCATAGACGATGCGCTCGGCAACGGCTTTTTTGCCGTGGAGCATCACCACATTGATGAATTTAGAGACGTCCTCGCTGCCAAATTTTGGATCGGCAAGAATGAGACGTTTCGGTACTTCGCGACGACGGGGCATAGCAATTTTCCTTATTCAGTTGATTCAGCAGATCCCCCTTTGAGGCGGATTCGCCGACTCAGTCCAGCACGCGCTTCTCTTGTCTGGACCCTTACATGGCAGTCCCACCGGGGTGGAGCGTGCCGCTTGGTGAGGGCAATTTTTGGTGGGGCCAGATTCGGGCCCCGCCGATTACGCCGCCTTCGGGCGCTTAGAGCCGTATTTCGAGCGCGACTGCTTGCGGTCTTTTACGCCTTGCAGATCGAGTGAGCCACGCACGATGTGGTAGCGAACACCAGGAAGATCTTTCACCCGGCCGCCTCGAATCAGCACCACGGAGTGCTCCTGCAGGTTGTGGCCTTCACCGCCAATGTAGCTAATGACCTCGAAGCCATTCGTCAGTCGGACCTTGGCAACTTTTCGCAGGGCAGAGTTCGGCTTTTTTGGTGTGGTGGTGTAGACGCGGGTGCAGACGCCGCGACGCTGAGGGCTTCCCTGCAGTGCCGGGCTTTTGCTTTTGATCTCTTCAGAGGTCCGGGCCTTGCGGACCAGCTGGTTAATGGTGGGCATTGACGAAGTTCTCTCGAAATAAAAATAAATTTTGGGCTCGCCAAACGGCGAAAAGCCTTCGATTTTCAAGGATTTACGACCAAGCTGTCAACCGCAGATGGTCGCAAAATTGCGGTGCAGCAAGAACAGTGGGCCATCAGACTGAATTTCACATTATGGAATAAAAGCCGACTGGCGAGACAATAAAAACGGCGCCAATCTCTCGATTGACGCCGTTTCATACCGCCTGCGCTCGCGCTTACTCAGCGTTTGCGGCGCCCTCCCCAGAGGCCGGCGCGGCTGACTCGGCACCGCCCTCGGTGACCGACTCCTCTGCATCCGGAGTTGAGAACAGGGCCTCTGCCTCAATTGCCGCCTGCTGGGCCGCGGTCTGAGCTTCTGCGGCCTCGATTGCCTCGCGCTCTTTTCTGGCCTTGTGATAAGCAAGGCCCGTTCCGGCAGGAATCAGACGGCCCACGATCACGTTTTCCTTCAGGCCGCGCAGCTCATCACGCTTACCCATGATGGCCGCCTCGGTGAGCACGCGGGTTGTCTCCTGGAAGGAGGCCGCCGAAATGAACGAGTCGGTCGAGAGGGAGGCCTTGGTAATGCCGAGAAGCTTGTTCTCGTACATCGCAGGACGCTTATTCTCGCCGGTGGCACGATCGTTCTCATCCAGCAACTCAGAGCGCTCGACCTCTTCGCCGTTAATGAAGCGGGTATCCGCAGCATCCGTAACCCGAACTCGGCGCAGCATCTGGCGTACGATGACTTCGATGTGCTTATCGTTAATCTTCACGCCCTGCAGACGATAAACATCCTGGACTTCGTCCACGATATAGCGTGCAAGGGCCTCGACACCGAGCAGGCGCAGAATGTCTTGCGGATCAGCTGGGCCGTCAACAATCAGTTCGCCTTTGTTCACGATCTGGCCATCATGGACCAGCACGTTTTTCTCTTTTGAGATCAGAGACTCGTGTTGGACGCCATCCATGTCGGTGATGATTAGGCGCTGCTTGCCCTTCGTGTCTTTGCCGAAGGACACCGTACCTGTGACCTCGGCCAGCATGCCAGCATCTTTCGGCGAACGGGCCTCGAAGAGTTCGGCAACACGGGGCAGACCACCGGTAATGTCGCGGGTCTTCTGCGATTCCTGAGGAATACGAGCTAACACCTCACCGACAGCAACCTCTTGACCATCACGAACGGTGATCAGAGCGCCGACAGGGAAGGAGATGTTCACGCTGTGGTCCGTGCCGGCGATCTTGACTTCCTCGCCTTTGGCATCGATGAGCTTCACCTGCGGCCGCACGCCCTTGACCTGGGCGCCGCCACGGCGCTTGGCATCAATCACCACCAGAGTCGAAAGCCCAGTGATTTCATCGATCTGCTTGGCCACCGTAACGCCCTCTTCGACGTTTTCAAACTTTACGCGGCCACCGTACTCGCTAATGATCGGACGCGTCAGCGGATCCCAGGTCGCCAGCAGCGATCCGGCTTTCACTGACTTTCCGTCCATCGACAGCAGTGTGGCGCCATACGGCACCTTGTGACGCTCGCGCTCGCGGCCGTTGTCGTCGGTGATCAGCACCTCACCCGAACGCGAGATCACAATCGGCTCGCCTTTGGCGTTGGTGACATAGCGCATGGTGGGTGTAAAGCGCACAGTACCGTTCGATTTCGCTTCCACGCCACTAGCGGCTGCAGTACGCGATGCAGCACCACCAATGTGGAATGTCCGCATGGTCAGCTGTGTTCCTGGCTCACCAATCGACTGGGCTGCGATCACACCTACGGCCTCACCCACGTTGACCAGATGGCCACGTCCGAGATCACGGCCATAGCACTTCGCACACAGACCAAAACGCGTGTCGCAGGTTAATGGTGTGCGAACACGCACCTCATCAATACCCAAACGATCGATCTCATCCACTGCATCTTCGTCGAGTAGTTTGCCTGCCTCGAATAGAGTTGCCTGGGTCTCAGGATTGACCACCTCAGCAGCCGTCACGCGGCCCAGAATACGATCGCGCAGGGCCTCAATTACTTCGCCGCCCTCCACCAAGGCCTTCATATTGATGCCATTGCTGGTACCACAGTCGTCTTGAATAACCACCAAGTCCTGGGTCACGTCCACCAGACGGCGTGTCAGATAGCCGGAGTTTGCTGTCTTTAACGCCGTATCTGCCAAGCCCTTACGCGCGCCATGGGTAGAAATGAAGTACTGCAGAACGTTGAGGCCCTCGCGGAAGTTCGCTGTGATCGGGGTCTCAATGATCGACCCATCGGGCTTGGCCATCAGGCCACGCATGCCGGCGAGCTGACGAATCTGTGCTGCTGATCCGCGGGCGCCCGAATCCGCCATCATGTAAATCGAGTTAAACGATTCCTGACGGACCTCTTTTCCTTTTCGATCCTTGACTGGCTCAGTTGCGAGCTGGGCCATCATGGCCTTGCCCACTTCATCGCCAGCACGGCCCCAGATATCAACCACCTTGTTGTAGCGCTCACCCTGGGTCACCAGGCCTGAAGCATATTGCTGCTCGATTTCCTTGACCTCTTTTTCGGCCTTGGAAAGGATGTCGTGCTTTTGCGGCGGCACCAGCATGTCATCCACGCAGATCGAGATGCCCGCACGGGTCGCCAGCGCAAAGCCGGACTGCAGCAGCTTGTCTGCAAAAATCACTGTATCGCGCAGGCCGCAACGGCGGAAGGATGCATTAATCAGGCGCGAAATTTCTTTTTTCTTTAGCGCCTTGTTCATATGGACAAACGATAGTCCCGGCGGAAGAATCTTTGACAGCAGGGCCCGGCCAACCGTGGTTTCGTAACGCGTGATCTTGGGGGTCTTGGCCCGCGTAACGGGATCTAAATCCACTTCCTGAATTCGGACGGTGATTTTGGTGCCCAATTCCACTTCGCCATTGCCATAAGCCCGCTCGGCTTCAGCAACGTCAGCAAAGAACATACCCTCGCCCCTGCCGTTAATCCGCTCACGGGTGGTGTAGTAAAGGCCCAGAACGATGTCTTGCGACGGCACAATCGAGGGCTCGCCATTTGAGGGAAAGAGCACGTTATTGGAGGCCAGCATGAGTGTTCGCGCTTCCATCTGGGCCTCGATGGACAAGGGCACATGCACCGCCATCTGGTCGCCGTCGAAGTCAGCGTTAAACGCTGCACAGACCAAGGGGTGCAGCTGAATCGCCTTGCCTTCAATCAGCACCGGCTCGAAAGCCTGGATACCCAATCGGTGTAGCGTTGGTGCGCGATTCAGCAGCACGGGATGCTCGCGAATCACTTCCTCGAGGATGTCCCAGACCTCGGGCACTTGCTGCTCGACGAGCTTTTTTGCGGCCTTGATCGTTGTGGCCATGCCGCGCAGCTCGAGCTTATTGAAAATAAAGGGCTTAAATAATTCAAGGGCCATCAGCTTGGGCAGGCCGCACTGATGCAATTTCAAAGTTGGCCCCACCACGATGACCGAGCGGCCCGAGTAGTCCACCCGCTTGCCCAGCAAGTTCTGACGGAAACGGCCGCCCTTGCCTTTGATCATGTCAGCCAGCGACTTCAGGGGACGCTTATTGGCGCCGGTCATCGCCTTGCCGCGACGGCCGTTATCCAGAAGTGAGTCCACCGCCTCTTGCAGCATGCGCTTTTCATTACGCACGATGATGTCAGGCGCCTTCAGTTCCAGCAGACGACGCAGGCGGTTATTGCGGTTGATCACGCGGCGATACAGATCGTTGAGATCCGAGGTCGCAAACCGGCCGCCATCCAGCGGCACCAGCGGCCGCAGCTCCGGTGGCAATACAGGCAGCACCTCGAGAATCATCCATTCGGGCTTCACGCCCGATTTATCAAAGCCTTCAAGAACCTTTAAGCGCTTTGCAATTTTCTTGATCTTGGCCTCAGACGAGGTCTCGGCAAGCTCTGAGCGCAGCTTCTCGATCTCATTTTTCAGATCAATCTCACGCAGCAGCTCACGGATGCCTTCTGCGCCCATCATGGCTACAAAGCCATCGCCGTATTGCTCTTGCTTCGCGAGGTAATCATCTTCGGTCATGATCTGACCGCGCTTTAACGGCGTGACATCAGGATGAATGACCACGTAGGCTTCGAAATACAGAACCCGCTCGATATCCCGCAGGGTCATATCCAGCACCATGCCCAGACGCGAGGGCAGAGACTTTAAGAACCAGATGTGGGCCACGGGGCTGGCCAAATCGATGTGGCCCATCCGCTCACGACGGACCTTGGTCAGAGTGACCTCAACGCCGCACTTCTCACAAATCACGCCACGATGCTTGAGGCGCTTGTATTTACCGCACAGGCATTCATAGTCCTTCACTGGGCCAAAAATCTTGGCGCAGAATAGGCCATCCCGCTCGGGCTTAAATGTGCGGTAGTTAATCGTCTCCGGTTTTTTGACTTCGCCATACGACCAGGAGCGAATTTTCTCCGGCGATGCTAGGCCAATTTTGATTTTGTCAAAAACCTGATCCTGCTGAACTTGCTTGAATAAGTCGAGTAGTGCCTTCATGGATCTACCTCAATAAGGTTGTTCTTGTGAGCCTGCGCCCAATTCCTTTGCGTTCCGAGTGCTCGCCAATCAGCTGCGCTCCAGGTCGATATCAATGCCCAGCGAACGAATCTCCTTGACCAGCACGTTAAACGACTCGGGCATGCCCGCGTCGATGGTGTGCTCGCCTTTGACCAAGTTCTCGTAGACCTTGGTACGTCCGCCGACGTCATCGGATTTGACCGTGAGCATTTCCTGCAGCACATAGGAAGCACCATAGGCCTCCAGGGCCCAGACCTCCATCTCACCGAAACGCTGACCACCGAACTGGGCCTTACCGCCCAAGGGCTGCTGGGTCACCAGCGAGTAAGGGCCCGTGGAACGCGCGTGCATCTTGTCATCCACCAGGTGATGGAGCTTGAGCATGTGCATATAGCCCACCGTAGTTTTGCGATCAAAAGGCTCGCCCGTGCGGCCATCCAAGAGCTGCACTTGGGTGCGGGTCTCGGTCAGGCCGATGCGCTTGGAGATCTCTGCGGGATAGGCCAGCTCGAGCATGTTTTGGATTTCCTTTTCCGCCGCACCATCGAAGACTGGTGTTGCAAAGGGAACGCCGTCGGTCAGATTCGAGGCCAGCTCAAGCACTTCTTTGTCTGCTAAGTGCTTGAGGTCCTCGGGGTGTCCGCTGCTGTTGTAGACCTTCTCCAGATACTTGCGGACCTCGTTGGCAGACGCCTGCGCCTCGAGCATATCGCCGATACGCTGACCAATGCCTTTGGCTGCCCAGCCCAAATGGGTCTCCAGAATCTGGCCCACATTCATACGCGAAGGAACGCCCAGAGGATTCAAGACGATATCGACCGGACGGCCGTCGGCCATGTAAGGCATATCCTCCACCGGAACAATCCGTGAGACCACGCCCTTATTGCCATGACGGCCCGCCATCTTGTCGCCCGGCTGCAAGCGGCGCTTCACGGCCAGATAAACCTTGACCATTTTGAGAACGCCCGGCAGCAGCTCATCGCCCTGGGTCAGCTTCTTATGCTTTTCCTCAAACGCGAGATCGAACTGATGACGCTTAGACTCGATCGACTCTTTCAGGCTCTCCAGCTGCTTGGCCGCTGATTCATCCGATAGGCGAAGTTCGAACCACTGATACCGATCTAAATCAGCCAGATACTCGGCCGTAATCGCTGAGCCCTTGGCAATCTTCTTCGGCCCGCCATTGGCAGCTTTGCCAATGAGCAGTTTTTCTATCCGCTGGAAGGTATCGGTCTCCACGATGCGCAGCTGATCGTTTAAATCAAGCCTAAAGCGACGCAGTTCATCGTCGATGATCTGCTGGGCCCGCTTGTCGCGGGCGATGCCCTCACGCGTAAAGACTTGGACATCGATCACTGTTCCGCTCATGCCCGAGGGCACGCGCAGTGAAGTGTCTTTCACATCCGAGGCCTTTTCGCCAAAGATTGCACGGAGAAGTTTTTCCTCTGGGGTGAGCTGGGTCTCGCCCTTGGGCGTGACCTTGCCAACTAGCACATCACCAGCCTGCACCTCCGCACCCACATAAACAATGCCCGACTCATCCAGACGGCCAAGCTGGCCCTCGGAGAGATTCGAGATGTCACGGGTGATTTCTTCAGGGCCAAGCTTTGTATCACGCGCCAGGATCGATAACTCCTCAATGTGAACCGAGGTATAACGATCATCGGAAACTACACGCTCAGAAATGAGAATCGAGTCCTCAAAGTTGTAACCATTCCAAGGCATGAAGGCCACCAGCATGTTTTGGCCTAGCGCCAACTCGCCGATATCGGTTGAGGCGCCATCGGCAATCACATCACCGCGGGCTACGACATCACCGCGCCGAACGATTGGCCGCTGGTTGATATTCGTGTTCTGGTTTGAGCGGGTGTATTTCTGAAGATTGTAAATATCAACGCCCGATTCACCTGACTTAGTTTCGTTGTCGTTGACACGAATCACCACGCGCCGTGAATCGACATAGTCGACCAGGCCACCACGGCGGGCCTGGACCACGGTGCCCGAATCCACTGCGCAGGTCCGCTCGATGCCGGTGCCTACCAAGGGCTTCTGCGGGCGCAGGCAGGGCACGGCCTGGCGCTGCATATTGGAACCCATCAGCGCGCGGTTCGCATCATCATGCTCAAGGAAAGGAATCAGCGAGGCGGCGACCGACACGATCTGTGACGGCGCGACATCCATGTATTCCACCTTCTCGACCGTCGACAGGGTAGTCTCGCCATTCACACGGACCGAGATGAGGTCGCCGGTCAGTTTGCCTTTCGCATCGATCTCAGCATTGGCCTGGGCAATCACATAACGGCCCTCTTCGATCGCCGAAAGATATTCAATCTTGTCGGTGACTTTGCCATCTTCAACCTTGCGGTAAGGTGTCTCGAGGAATCCGTATTCGTTCAGGCGTGCATAAAGTGCCAGCGAGTTAATCAGGCCAATGTTCGGGCCCTCCGGTGTCTCGATCGGGCAGACGCGGCCATAGTGGGTCGGATGTACATCGCGGACCTCAAAGCCTGCACGCTCACGTGTCAGGCCTCCAGGGCCGAGTGCCGACACACGACGCTTATGGGTGATTTCGGACAGCGGATTAGTCTGATCCATGAACTGCGAGAGTTGTGATGAGCCAAAAAACTCACGAATCGCAGCGGTGATGGGCTTGCTGTTGATTAGGTCATAAGGCTGAAGATTATCGGCTTCGGCCTGACCGAGGCGCTCACGCACTGCCCGCTCAACCCGCACAAGGCCCGAGCGAAATTGGTTTTCGGCCAGCTCACCGACGCAACGCACCCGACGATTGCCCAGGTGATCGATGTCATCAATCTCACCCCGGCCATTGCGCAGGGAGACGAGCAGCTTGATGGTGTCGAGAATGTCCTCGTTGGTCAGCGTCATCGGACCCGTTACCTCCTCGCGGCCCAGGCGACGATTAAATTTCATACGGCCAACTGCCGAGAGATCATAGGAGTCTTCGTTAAAGAAAAGCCGGTCAAAGAGCATCTGAACAGCATCTTCAGTGGGCGGCTCACCGGGGCGCATCATGCGATAGATCGCCACCCGGGCAGTGATCTGATCCGGAGTCTCATCCATGCGCAGCGTGGAAGACATGTAGGGGCCATGATCTAGATCATTGGTGTAGAGGGTCTTGAATTCGCGGATCTTTGCGCCGCGCATCTTGGCTAGCAGCTCGTCGGTGATCTCCTCGTTGGCCTTGCCGATAATTTCGCCCGTCTCGGGATCCACCACGGCATGGGCCAGGACCCGGCCCAGCAGGTAATCATCGGGAACGGTGATCCGCTTTAAGCCTGCCTTTTCGATGTCACGAATGTGCTTCGCGTTAATCCGCTTATCGCGACCCACAATGACATTGCCGTTTTTATCCGTGATGTCGAATCGGGCCTGCTCGCCACGCAGACGATCAGCGACCAGATCCATTTGCGCGCCTTCCGGATGCAGCGAGAAATGATCGAAGTCGAAAAAGTGGGCCAAGATCTGCTCGACATTTAAGCCGATTGCCTTGAGCAGAATCGTGACCGGCATTTTGCGGCGACGGTCGACACGGAAATAAAGAATATCCTTCGGATCAAACTCAAAATCGAGCCAGGAGCCGCGGTAAGGAATGACCCGCGCCGAGAAGAGCAACTTGCCTGAGGAATGGGTCTTGCCACGATCGTGTTCAAAAAACACGCCCGGAGACCGGTGCAGCTGGCTGACAATCACCCGCTCGGTGCCGTTAATGACGAACGAGCCGTTGTCGGTCATGAGCGGAATGTTGCCCATGAAGACTTCTTTTTCACGAATTTCCTTAACCGTCGGCTTCGCAGCCTCTCGGTCATAAATCTTTAGGCGCACCTGAGCGCGGATCGGGGCCTCGAAGGTCTGGCCGCGCAGTTGACACTCGCGAACATCAAAGGCAGGAACGCCGAGCGTGTAATACAGAAACTCAAGCTCAGCCATCCCGTTGTGGCTCTTGATGGGAAAGATGGATTGAAAAGCGGCCTGCAGACCCTGGTTTTTGCGGGTCGCCGGAACGATTTCTTCTTGCAAAAAGGCACGATAAGAAGCCAGCTGGGTATCCAACAGATAGGGGATCTCCAGAACGGGCTTACGTTTGGCAAAGCTCTTGCGAATACGTTTTTTCTCGGTGAAGTTATAGGCCATCACGGCTCCTGTTGAGAAACTCTCAAAAAAATTCGATCTGACTACCACAGCCCACTGCACTGCTTACCATTCCGAGCTATGCGATGGCGACGCGGACCACATCGTGTGTGCATCGCCATGGCATAGCCCGCATTTTCGAAAGCCACACCGAACCGCGCGGCCTCCGAAAATGCGTCGGTCGATTACTTCAGCTCGACCTTGGCGCCGGCCTCTTCGAGTTGCTTTTTCAGCGCCTCGGCGTCGGCTTTGTTGATGCCTTCCTTGACAGGCTTCGGCGCACCATCAACGAGGTCCTTGGCTTCTTTCAGGCCCAGTCCAGTGGCAGCGCGCACCACCTTAATGACTTCAACTTTCTTATCGCCTGCGGCAGCCAGCACCACGGTGAAATCGGTCTTCTCTTCAGCAGCCGGAGCAGCGGCACCGCCACCACCTGCGGCAGGGGCAGCCACTGCAACTGCAGCAGCGGCAGCCGACACACCAAATTTTTCTTCCATGGCCTTAATCAGCTCGGAGAGCTCCAGCACGGTCATGGCGCCAATTGCGTCTAATACTTGATCTTTACTCATGTTCTTGCTCCAAAAATTTCTGTTCAGTTGGTTTGAATCCGATCGCCTTGATGATTAGGCCGATTGCTTTTCGCGCTGATCGCGCAACGCGGCCACCGTTCGAACAAACTTCGACGGGATCTCGTTGGCGGTTCGCACAAACTTGGCAATGGGAGCCTGCATCGTGCCGAGCAATGTCGCGAGCAGTTCATCACGCGACGGCATTGCAGCCAGCGCTTTCACGCCAGTTGCATCCATCACGTAATTCGGCATCGCGCCCGCTTTGATGACGAAAACCTCATTGCCTTTGGCAAAGTCTTGCATGACCTTTGCCGCGGCGACTGGGTCTTTCGAAATACCGTAGATCAGTGGACCCGACATCTTGTCGGACAGCGACTCAAACGGTGTTCCTGCAACAGAACGGCGAACCAGAGTGTTTTTCAACACCCGCAGGTACACGCCGGCATTGCGCGCCTTCTTGCGGAGATCGGTGATGTTGGCCACATCAAGACCACGGTACTCCGCCAGGATGATGGACTGGGCCTGGGCCACCTGGGCCGAAACTTCATCAATCACCACAGCTTTCGCTTCGCGGTTTAGTGCCACATTTCACTCCTTCTCAATGTTTCGCATTCCTTACGGAAATTGAAACGGTTGAAACCGGCGAGACCAGAAAACTTCGATGAATCACAACCACTCTGAACATCGACTTCTTTCGGGATCGCCATCTGCGTTGGGTGCGGCCCCGAGAGGCTGCGATTAAGTGCCCGCCAACAGCGAGCACCCCAACGGTCTTTGACAACCTGCAGACTCCGGTCAGATGCCCCGGGGCCCGCAGCCCAAAGTCTTTTTATTGCGCAGGCATGATGCTCGACTGATCGACACGGATGCCCGGGCCCATCGTGGTCGAAATCGCCACCTTGCGCAGATACACTCCTTTTGATGACTGAGGCTTGGCCCGGTTTAAGGCGTCAATCAGCGCCACCAGATTCGTTTTCAATGCATCTACCTCGAACGAGGCCTGGCCAATTGAGCAATGCACGATGCCGGCCTTGTCGGTGCGATATTGCACCTGGCCTGCCTTGGCGTTTTTTACGGCCTGCGCAACATCCGCCGAGACGGTGCCCACCTTCGGATTCGGCATGAGTCCGCGGGGGCCGAGAATCTGGCCAAGCGTTCCCACGATCCGCATCGTATCGGGCGATGCAATCAGCACATCAAAATCGATATTGCCGCCTTTGATGCGATCGGCGAGATCATCCATGCCCACGATGTCTGCGCCAGCGGCCTTGGCCTGCTCGGCCTTTTCGCCCTGCGCAAACACCGCGATACGCTTGGTCTTGCCAGTGCCTGCTGGAAGCACGATCGAGCCGCGAACCAGCTGATCTGATTTCTTGGCATCAATGCCCAGCTGAACAGCGACATCTACTGACTCTTTAAATTTCGCAGTTGCGCATGCCTTAGCAAGCTCGAGGGCCTCCTGAGCGGTGTAGAGCTTGGCCCGGTCGACCTTAGATCGGGCGGCTGCATAACGCTTGGAGCCGGGGATCTTTGTTGATTTTGTCTGGCTCATGACAATCACACTCCTTCAACGGTCACGCCCATGCTGCGGGCACTACCAGCAATGGTTCGAACAGCAGCATCAAGATCTGCAGCCGTCAGGTCGGGCATTTTGCTTTTCGCAATCTCTTCGGCCTGGGCGCGGGTGATTTTTCCGACCTTATCGGAATGCGGCTTTGGAGAGCCTTTATCGAGCTTGGCCGCCTTCTTGATGAGCACCGTCGCGGGCGGTGTCTTCATCACAAAGGTGAAGGTCTTGTCGGCAAACGCCGTAATCACCACCGGAATCGGCAGGCCAGGCTCCATGCCCTGGGTCTGGGCATTGAAGGCCTTGCAGAATTCCATAATATTTAATCCGCGCTGACCGAGCGCGGGGCCAATCGGTGGAGAGGGATTGGCCTTGCCTGCAGGTACCTGCAGCTTGATATAACCAACAATCTTCTTTGCCATAAGGGCTCCTTAGTGAGTTCAATCGCGGCTGCCTTAGGCGGCCGCTCCTCGGTTTACTGCAGCATCAACAACATCAATTACCAAATCAATCAGAGCTTTTCGACCTGACCAAATTCAAGCTCTACCGGTGTGGCCCGACCAAAGATGGTGACCGACACCCGCAGACGATTCTTCTCGTAGTTCACTTCCTCAACGCTGCCGTTAAAGTCGGTAAAGGGACCTTCTTTGACGCGGACCACCTCGCCAACTTCGAAGAGCACCTTGGGACGCGGCTTCTCCACACCCTCTTGCATCTGGGCCATGATCTTGTCGACCTCGGCCTGCGAGATCGGCGTGGGCTTGCTGCCCGAGCCGCCAACAAAGCCCGTGACCTTGTTGGTGTTTTTCACCAAATGCCAGGTCTCGTCGTTCATTTCCATCTCAACGAGCACGTATCCGGGAAAGAAGCGGCGCTCGGAGATGGCCTTCTGGCCGCCACGAACCTCAACCACTTCTTCCACGGGCACAAGAATCTGGCCAAAAAATTCCTGCATGCCGGCCCGGTCGATCCGCTCCTGGATAGCCTTGGCAACACTCTTCTCCATGCCTGAAAAGGCATGCACCACATACCAACGCTTTGCGGCCATTAACGCTTCCATCCCAACAAGAGGTCGTAGAGGACCCACTCCAATAACTTGTCGGCGATCCATAGAAAAATCGCCATCACCAGAACAAAGGCAAACACAATCAGTGTGGTCTGAATTGTTTCTTTTCGTGTGGGCCAGACGACTTTGCGAGTCTCATCAATCGCATGCTGCGAAAAACCGATGAACCGCCGGCCCGACTGCGATAGCAGCGCCACCACTATGCCCACGACAATGCCCGCAATCAGCGCGGCCGCCCGAAGCCAGGCAGAGGACTCAGCTAGCGAGTGGAAGGCAACAATGCCTGCCAGCAAAGCAAGCACCGACCCGACCAACATGGCCTTATCGAGTGCTCCGGATGACTGAACCTGATCAAGCTGCGACATGGTGTCTTTCTGCGTTGGTGGCAGGGGCAGAGGGAATCGAACCCCCAACCTTCGGTTTTGGAGACCGACGCTCTGCCAATTGAGCTATGCCCCTTCTGCCCTTAAGCCAGTGTTTCCCACCTACTCAATAATCTTCGCCACCACGCCTGCACCCACGGTGCGGCCGCCTTCGCGGATCGCAAAACGCAGGCCCTGCTCCATGGCGATTGGGGCGATTAAGGCGACTTTGATCTTCACGTTATCGCCAGGCATCACCATCTCGGTGCCTGCGGGCAGCTCTACCGCACCGGTGACATCGGTGGTGCGGAAGTAAAACTGTGGGCGGTAGTTGTTAAAGAAGGGGGTGTGGCGGCCGCCTTCTTCTTTAGAGAGCACATAGACCTCGGCTTCAAACTTGGTGTGCGGGGTGATCGAACCCGGCTTGGCTAAGACCTGGCCGCGCTCGACTTCTTCGCGCTTGGTGCCGCGAAGCAAAATGCCCACGTTGTCACCTGCCTGGCCTTGGTCTAAGAGCTTTCTGAACATCTCCACGCCAGTACAAATGGTCTTGGCGGTGGGTTTAATGCCCACGATCTCAATTTCTTCTCCCACCTTCACAATGCCGCGCTCCACACGGCCGGTGACCACGGTGCCACGGCCAGAGATAGAGAACACATCTTCAATGGGCATCAAAAACGCGCCATCAATGGCACGCTTGGGCTCAGGGATGTAAGTATCTAAGGCCTCGGCCAGCTTCATGATGGCCGCCTCGCCCAGCTCGCCTTTATCGCCTTCGAGTGCCAGCTTAGCGGACCCTTTGACAATCGGGGTGTCATCGCCAGGAAAATCGTACTTTGAGAGCAGCTCACGGACTTCCATCTCCACGAGCTCTAAAAGCTCTGCATCATCGACCATGTCGCACTT
>JBILVT010000124.1:0-4830 GCA_044370275.1 Burkholderiaceae bacterium
CCAACAAGCCCTTGAATCAATGCACCGGTTCCACCCATCGCCCAATGCACGCCATGCCGACGCTCCAGCGCATTGATCAGGGTATAGGCGCACGTTACCGAAAAAGGATTGCCGCCAATCAGCAGGGGATGAAAACTAAACACCATGCGCAGTTTGGGATCGCGAATGAAACTCGCTACCCGGCTGTAGATGGTCTTCCAAGCCTGCATCCGCATGAAGTCCGGCAACACTGCGATTAAATCCGAAAGCGTGACAAACGAGATCGAGGCCAGCCGCTCAAAGCCGAGTCGATAACATTTCTCGGCCTCCTGGAAAAATGCGTCATAGCCATTGAGATCCTGTGGCGCAAAGCGCGCCACCTCGCGGCGCATGGCCTGAACATCGCCGGAGTAATCAAACCAAGAGCCATCATCAAACCGAATCCGATAGAAGGGATCGAGCGGCTTTAAAGTGATGTCGTCGGAAAATCGCTTGCCGCAGAGTGTCCAGAGTTCTTCAAAAAGAAACGGTGCGGTCACGATGGTCGGCCCAGCATCAAAGACATGGCCACCCCGCCGATGAACATAGGCCCTGCCGCCCGGGGCATCCAGCTTTTCGAGAACCGTTACCCGATAGCCCTTCGCGCCGAGCCGGACTGCTGCGGCTAGCCCACCAAAGCCGCTGCCGATCACGATGGCATGCGGCCTGGACGGGTGGGCAAGGGGGCTCTTCACTGGAACATTGTATGTGTAAGTTTTAGTTGACGGTTAAATCTGTCAGACAGAAAATGTCTCGATGAATCAATCCGTTACGACACGCGCCAGCCCCGACCCGATGGCCGTGGCGGAGCTGCTTAAGCCCATCACTTGGTTTCCGCCAATGTGGGCATTCACTTGCGGCGTAATAGCCTCCAATATTGAGCTGATACCAAATTGGCATCTCATTTTGATCGGTCTTTTACTCACCGGGCCCCTGGTCTGTGCCAGTAGCCAGGCCGTCAACGACTGGTTCGATAGGCATGTCGATGCGATCAATGAACCTGGCCGCCCGATCCCAAGTGGCCGCATGCCGGGTCGATGGGGACTGGCAATCGCGGTCATCTGGTCTGGATTGTCCCTAATTATCGCCACCGGCCTGGGTCCGTGGGGATTCTCGGCGACCGTGCTTGCCCTGATGCTTGCCTGGGCCTACAGCATGCCGCCGTTTCGGCTGAAAGAAAACGGCTGGCTCGGCAATGCCGCCTGCGGTTTGAGTTACGAATCCCTCGCGTGGATCACGGGCTCTGCCGTGATGATGGGTGGTGTCATGCCATCAACGGACTCTATGCTGCTCGCATTGCTCTACGGCATTGGCGCCCACGGCATCATGACGCTGAACGATTTCAAATCAATTGCGGGCGACCGGCAGATGGGCGTGCGTTCACTGCCCGTTCAGCTGGGCGCAACGCGCGCGGCAGCGCTGGCCTGCTGGACCATGGCCGTGCCCCAGGCCATTGTGATTGGCCTGCTCTTTTCTTGGGGGGCAGCGGTCCATGCGATCGCCGTACTGCTACTACTGGTCGCACAGATCGTCATGATGCGTTGGTTTCTGCAGCAGCCCGTGCAGCGCGCGCTCTTTTACAGCGGATTTGGCGTTCCCATTTATGTCTCGGGGATGATGGTCAGCGCCTTTGCGCTTCGGAGCGCGCTGTGAGCGTAGCAATCCGCCCGCAGCAATTCACTCAAGGTGCTCAGGCGCCCCAGCCCTTTGGATGGCTTGCGATTGTTCGGCTGGGACTCGTGCAATTTAGTCTCGGTGCCATCGTTGTGCTGACGACCTCCACCCTTAATCGTGTCATGGTGGTGGAGCTTTCCCTGCCAGCTCTGTTGCCCGGACTGCTCGTCGCGCTGCACTACGCTGTGCAGATGCTGCGACCGCGAATGGGCTACGGCTCTGACATGATGGGCCGCTGCACGCCGTGGATTATCGGTGGCATAGCGGTGCTGGCGACTGGCGGCGTCCTCGCGGCCACCGCCACTGCAATGCTGGCAGAAAATTTTTCACTCGGTGTACTACTCGCGTTTTTTGCATTCGCGATGATTGGTGTTGGTGTGAGTGCTTCGGGAACCTCGGTGCTGGTGCTCTTGGCAAAACGCGTCGAAGACCACCGCCGCGCCGCTGCAGCTACGATCGTCTGGCTGATGATGATCCTCGGCCTGGCCATGACCGCCGGAATCACAGGCCACCTGCTGGATCCGTATTCACATGAGCGGCTACTCGTGATCGCATTGGCGGTCTCCCTGATTGCCGTGTGCGTAAGTCTCTTGGCCCTGGTGCGCTTAGAGGGTAATCCGGGATCGATCAATCACGCCAGCGCAGAGACGGCCGCCCCTCGGGTGCCCTTCACCCACGCACTACGCGAAGTCTGGTCCGAGCAATCGGCTCGCCAATTCACGATTTTTGTGTTCGTTTCGATGCTTGCATTCTCAGCGCAAGATCTGATTCTTGAGCCCTTTGCCGGAATCGTTTTTCAATTCACACCCGGTGAGACCACCAAACTCTCAGGCTTACAGCATGCGGGCGTGCTCTGTGGGATGGTGCTTTGTGCACTTGCCTGCGGCCGATTCGGAAGCCGCTGGATGGGACTGCAATTTGGATCGCTGCGGGCCTGGACGGTGGGTGGCTGCCTCGCATCGGCATTGGCACTCATTGGCCTTGTAGCCGCCGGAATGATCGGGGGCAGCTATCCAATTCGTGCAAACGTTTTCCTGCTTGGCCTTTTTAATGGCGCGTTCTCGATTGCAGCCATCGCTTCGATGATGCGACTGGCCAGCACGGGCCGCGGCCATCGCGAAGGCACGCGAGTCGGCCTCTGGGGCGCAGCACAGGCGATCGCCTTTGGCACAGGGGGTTTAATTGGTGCGGCAGCGAGTGATTTCAGCCGCTATTGGATCGACGATCCTGGCATCGCCTATGGCGTCGTGTTTTTTGCAGAGGCGGGCCTGTTCCTAGTTGCTGCACGTCTAGCATTTCGAATCGAACCACAACCACACCCACATCAGGCGGCAGACAAGTCCACGTCTTACACCGCCAAATGGAAACGGAAGGAACATCATGAACCCGCCATCTGACACTGTGCTTTTTGATGTTGCTGTGATCGGCGGGGGACCTGCGGGTGCAACCGCCGCAGATGACCTAGCACTGAAAGGCTTTAAGGTGCTATTGCTCGATCGCGCGGGCCGCATCAAACCATGCGGTGGTGCAATTCCTCCGCGGGCAATTAAAGATTTTCAGATTCCGGAGTCCATGCTTGTGGCGCGGGCAACAAAGGCGCGAATGATTTCGCCAACCAACCATAAAGTCGACATTCCGATTGACAACGGCTATGTGGGGCTGGTGGATCGCTGCGAATTTGATGAGTGGCTGCGCGCACGTGCGGCCGGCCACGGGGCAGATCGCCGAATCGGCAGCTTCGATCATCTTGAGCAGCTGCAAGATGGCACAGTACGCGTCCACTACCTAGGCCGCCGCGCTGCCGGCGATACCGAGACCTTTACGGCCTCCGCCCGCGCCCGAGCGGTCATTGGTGCCGACGGTGCGAAATCGGAGGTCGCACGGCAGAGTGTCAAAGACGCCGAAAAAACAAAATATGTTTCCGCGTATCACGAGATTGTTCGCACACCCGAGCATCCGCCGGGCGACTATGAGGCAAGCCGATGCGACGTGTATTACAACGGCAAGATGTCTCCCGACTTTTATGGCTGGGTGTTTCCGCACGGCAAGACTGCAAGCATCGGCGTGGGCAGTGCAGTCAAGGGGTTTTCGCTCAGAAGCGCAACGCACCTCGTGCGGCAGGCCGCAGGCCTGGAAGGCGCAGAGACACTGCGCCGCGAGGGCGCGCCGATTCCACTCAAGCCGCTGAAGTATTGGGATAACGGTAAGAATGTTGTTCTCGCCGGTGATGCCGCTGGCGTGGTGGCGCCGGCCTCGGGCGAGGGCATCTACTACGCCATGGCCGGAGGCCGTTTTGCCGCCGAGGCCGTAGAGGAATTTCTGCTTACCGGTGAGACCCGGCGACTGGCCTTAGCACGCAAACGCTTCATGAAGGATCATGGCCGGGTGTTCTGGGTTCTCGGCATGTTGCAATACTTCTGGTATTCCAGTGATAAACGCCGCGAGAAGTTCGTCAAGATCTGCAAAGACAAAGATGTGCAGACTCTTACTTTTGAGTCGTATATGCACAAAAAACTGGTTCGCAAAAAACCGATGGCCCATATCCGAATTTTTTTCAAGGACATGGCCCACCTGCTCGGCATCGCCAGGGCCCATTAGGCTTATCGGGGTGGGGGCCTGCAAGCCACCCGGGCGGCATTCCTGAACCGAGGGTTCAGGTGGGCGAGATCAGACCGGCTCTGGGGTCGAATGCGAAGAGACGACTCTCGCCTGCCGGACAATTTTCAAGCCCTCGCGTATCGCATTGGTTCAGAGAAATAGGCCCAAGCGGTTTGCAGGTGTCTCGAGTGTAAAAGAAAAGATCGCCGCTCACACCACCAAAGTTTATCGGCCATATTCGCCCGACAGAAACTCGGCCTATCCTGATTTATCGGAGGCAGTCGGCGCAACCGCCGGCCGATCAAAAGGCCCGTTGAGGACCACATTGGCGTAGTTCAAGAACCCCGCAACGGTGACCCAGCCAATGTAGGGGACCATCAGCAAAAATGCGGGACGCGAGATTTTCCAGAATAAGGCCATGATCGCAGCAATCGACAGCCAGAGAAACACCAGCTCCACCATCGCCCAATCGGGCCGCTTGGCCGTAAAAAAAAGCCCGCTCCACAGCATGTGCAACAGGCTATTGATCGCAAAGAGGCC
>JBILVT010000125.1:0-4814 GCA_044370275.1 Burkholderiaceae bacterium
CACAGCAGCCTGAAAGACATGACACCGAAGGAATTTGCTGATAGATTTTTAACCGCAGACTCCACATCAAATCCGTACTAAATTGGGTTTCAGGTCACAACCCCACACGACTGGCTGCGTGTTGGTTTGATGGTTCTGCGTGAGAAAAAGAGGGATACATGCTTCGGCAAGTTCGTAAAAGACTTATCAGCAAAGCATCTAGACTCATTCGGACCAGCCCGTGAGTATGGGTATCAGACATGGGTTCGTTGCGCCTCGGCTTCCGATTTCTGCTTTGTTGGCTTCGGTGGACAGTACTTGCTGTTCAACGTCGAAACTAACACCGTCCTCTATCACCATGCTACAACGTTCTCGCCTGTGGTTTGGCAGACGCCGCGAGTGATGGATGAGTTCATACCGCTACTGAAATCTCAAGAGAAGTGAGGTACCCTGATACCGAAATCCATTCATCTGATAGGCATCAAATAGCCACGTAGCAACGACCCGAGGCACCACTCATTCACCATTCGGCGGATTACTACTCCCACTCGGCAGGGTCAGACATACTCGGCTCGGTTCGATTCCGCCCCGAGCCATCAAGACATACCAAGACTACTCTCGGGTAGTTTTTTCATTTGAGTCAACATTAATTCTCCCAATGCGCCCTTCGAAAACAATAACTGCTAATCCTTCAGCGATGACACCCTTGCTGGCTTTAAAACTAGTTCTGGTTGCGGGATTGTGGGGCGGAACTTTTATTGCAGGAAGGGTTTTGACTCAGTCCTTGCCATTAATGACGGCGGCTTTTTGTAGATTCTTTGTCGCCTCAATATTGCTGGTAATTGTCGCAGTAAAGATGGAGGGAAAGTTACCACTCTTAAATCGCGACCAAATATTACTCACTGCCGTTTTAGGCTTCACAGGCATTTTTCTCTACAACATCTGTTTTTTTGGCGCATTAGCGAAAATGCCTGCAGGGCGTACCTCTTTATTTGTAAGCCTTACCCCAATTGTCACGGCTATTTTGGCCGGCTTTATTTTTAGCGAGAGGCTCGGCTTGCGTCGCTGGATTGGCATAGTGGTAGCGCTTTTTGGTTCTATGGTCGTGATTACACGCGGCGATTTGGTAGGAGGCATTACTGATATCAGTCAATCACTTGGCCATGGCGAGTTAATGATGTTTGGCGCCGTTTTTAGTTGGGCCGCTTACACATTGATTTCACGTAAGGTCTTAGAGACGCTTTCTCCTATTGTCGCCACTACTTACGGCACCTTGTGGGGCTTTCTGTTTTTAAGTATTGGTGCTGTCGAAGAGTTCAAAGATATTAGTTGGATGCTTCTGGATTGGCATGTCTGGATCTCAGTGTTCTTCTTGGGCGCTTTCGGAACCGTTCTCGCGTTTATTTGGTATCACCAGGGCATTCAAACAGTAGGGCCATCACGCACAGCAATTTTTACCAACTTGGTTCCAGCGTTCGGTGTTCTGTTTTCGGCAGTATTGCTTGACGAACCCATATTAATTTCAATGGTGGTTGGTGGTCTGATCGCCGTCTTAGGAGTTTCTCTGGTTAACAAGAAATAGAATCTGACGATCCATGTGCTCGCTGAGTTTTTATTTAAGCGACACTTCTGAGAGTCTTGCAAATCCCGGAAATCAAGGGTAGCTGGCCTTGATTACGCGCATGAGATCTACGGTGAATCGATTTGCTGCATCAGGACTAGCACCTATCCAGCCATAGCGCCTCGCGGCAGAGGGCCCGGAGCCATAAGTTCGCATGCCCCGATCGATTGGCCCGAAGAGGATTCCGTGGGCTGCGTCCTCATAAAACCAAAACTCAATAGGTTGGCCTGCTGCCTTTAACTGATCACCCCATTCCTGCGGTGAAAGTCCACGCAAAGAGGGGTTTACATTGAGGCTACAACGCTGCGTGGTACCCGGTGCGGCTCCCTCGGCGGATTGGTTGACCACACAGGGATCGGTCCGCAGATGCATCCAGTCATCCTCTGTCCGACCGCCGTAGTTATCTAACCTGCCGAAAATCATCTTCAGTGGCACTCGGATTTGATCGGGCATGCCAATGCCTGCTGACGGCGCCCCTTCTGCAAAAACTGCCCGAACATGCGCGGGATCAACTACGGCAGCCATATTCAGCGCTACAGCACCGCCGTTGGATAAGCCGTGAATAAATAAGCGAGAACCGTCGATGCGCGGGTGTTGCTTCACCCAGTGGTAAGCCCCGAGCGCCGCCTTGAAGATCATTCGCTGGCGCGACTCGTTTGTTGCGCCAGTCAAGAAAAGTGAGGTACCCCGATATCGAAACCCATTCATCTCGTAGGCATCAAATAGCAACGTAGCAACGCCTCGAGCGTTCATCCGTCGAGCCAATTCTTGCTCTGCAGCGCCCGGGCCATTGCCGCCATGAGCAATGATCATTAGCGGGGGCTTATCCCCAAGTTTATCGGCAAAAAAAGTCGGCAGCGATAACTGTACCGATCGATGACAGGGATCAAATTCCGCTAACGGCCCTGCAACACGATGAAAGCCGGGTCGGATTTCAACAAGTTGCGCTACCTCGGGGCCCGAAGGTCTGCAGTCCGTCTGGGCTACGCCAGTGCCGCTAATGAGAACGGCCAACAAGAAACCACTTACTTTTGCTTTATCAACGCGCATTTGGAGGCGATTTTTGGCGCAATCGAGCTCAGAGGGTATCAGGCTGGCTTAAATCAAGCAATGACAACGGCCAGCGACGCGAGTATTTACAGAATTAAGAGCCGTTTAAACGGGCGCTCGGCAAACTGCTCAATGAGACCTTCGGGCTCATCGGGCAGCGCAGTATCAAAACCAGAAGGTGGGGGCATCCACCAAAGGGCAGCATTACTGCCCTCAGATAGCGTTTTTCGGGCGATTGCAGTCGCAAATTGCGGGGCAAGCGGTGTTGCGAGACTATCGGGGATACCTTCTATATATTTTTGCAATGCGCTAACGCCGCGTCGAATAAATAGCCATCTGAGGTACAGATCGCGTGTCCGTTCCCTTGCGTTAGTCGGGTAAGCGCCCTGCGGCCCGCACTGTTTGGCACTTAGGTATTTAATATAGAAGTTATAAAGATCGTGGATCGGCCATTACTTATAAACAACAAAGGCTGAGTTGGCCACCCCGGCCTGTCCTAGCACTTTTAATCCAGTGCTCTTTTAAAGGTAGGCGTCCAACGATATCCAAACCGCTGGGCAGTTCACTGTCTTTAATTTCTGCTTTAGACTTGTAGCCTGCACAAAAAACGTTATGCAATCACCACTCAAAACAAAAAGTAGGGTTCCGGGCGGGTGGTGAATCTCTTACTACTGTCGAACTCACGAACGGCCCAAGGGGGCTACCTTGGTCATGCTCTGGAGGCCATCACCGAAATGGTTGTCGGCAGAGACCGCATTGTGTTTTTCCCTTTTGCGGGCGTAACTACCCGCTGGCGCGACTACACAGAACTGGTCAAAGCAGCCCTCCAGCCGCTAGGGTTGCCAGTAATTGGCGCGGATGATCTCGAGCCGGTGGCCGCCTCTTTGCACGACTCCGATGTAATTTTCATTGGTGGGGGAAACACCTTCCGACTGCTCGCCGAATGCCGCCGAAGAGAATGGTTGGACTTGATTCGTACTGCTGTTCAGCGGGGAACGCTCTATATTGGATCCAGCGCAGGATCAGTGATTGCGTGCCCAAGCATTCATACCACCAACGACATGCCCATCGTCGACCCGAAAGGACTTGGCGCGCTTGGCTTTGTTCCTTTCCAACTGAACTGTCATTTCACCGACTTTACGCCACCTGGCCACCAAGGAGAGACGCGGCGCCAACGAATTTCTGAGTTCTTAATGCTTCATCCTGATATGGTAGTCATCGGACTGCCAGAGGGAGACTGGATCCGCATCCAAAACGAGGACTTTGTCCTGCACGGCACCCATCCCGCATGGCGGTTTCAGCTCGGACGAGATGCGGTCCAAATCTTAGTCGGTGATGCAATTCGGTGAGAAGTGCGTCATCGGATTCGCCTGTTGACGTGCTGCATCGCGGAGGCGTGGGCTGCGTGACTGTTACTTACTCTGATTCGTTGCTTGATGTATTGGAGGCGCTCAGCCTTCGGATGAAGCGAAAGGATTCGGCTGGCGCTTTTCCCGATAGTAGTAAAGTAGTGCCAAGGCACGGTAAATACCATGCACAAACTTACTGTAGGGCAGCAGCAAAAATAAAGCCATCACACTGGCAAGGTGCACAACGAGGCTGATCGGCATCAGACTCGTTTCACGGACCGCCAGCAGCACCAGGCCAGTCACCGCTACCGCAAACAGCAACGTGACAAATCCGAGATCCATGGCTTTCTGATCCCGGACTATCAGGTTGGGGTCACGTCGATAACGGTCTCGATAAATTCCAAGGCATCCGACTGTCATGGCCAGTCCGCCAACGGTGCCCAAGACCACGGGCAGACTCAACAGAGGATAAGGTGCTCGCCATCCCAGTAGGTAGTGGTAGACCGTGGCCACTGATGTCGAGGCGAAACACAACAAAAAACCATAAAACACGAGGTGATGGAGCCAACGCCGCTTACTGGAGGGCCGATCAGACCCACTGGGGCAGCCTTCCCCGCCCCCGTGCAAGTAGCGCAGCGTCGACACCGCAGTGATCGTCTTCACACCATCGCTTGCCTTGAGCGCTATCGGTGAGCCAGCAGCCCGAATTCGCAACCAGAATCGCATGCAGCTGACCGATATCGATAGCAATGCGACAACGAACACGCTGCCGAACAGGGCCACCATAACCTCGTGGGGACCCACCGTATAAAAAC
>JBILVT010000037.1:0-16294 GCA_044370275.1 Burkholderiaceae bacterium
ATGCGGGCATTGAATGCATCGGCTGTGGCGTTTGCTACAGCTCTTGTGATGTTGTTGCATGGCGTCCAGATTACCTTGGGCCTGCAGCCTTGAATCGCGCCTGGACGCTGACCAATGACGCGCGTGACACCCAGCAGCTGGAGCGGCTGCGGGCAGTCGCAGGCGATGCGGGATGCCATGCGTGTCACAGTCACTTTTCATGTTCGGAGCGTTGTCCGAAACACATCTCGCCGACCGCCGGTATTGCAGGGCTGAAAAAGAAAGTTGGTCGACTGGCCGCTAAAGGAGAGCTCTGAAGTGGTCTCAACGGCGATCGCACAGGCCCGAGCGTGGTACTGGCAGCGCATCAGCGCCATGGTGCTGATGATCTTCGTGTTGATTCATCTCGGTCTCATTCTTTACGCGATGCGGGGCGGCCTGACAGCCGGCGAAATTCTCGGCCGCACGCAGGGAAATCTTGGATTAACCGTCTTTTACACAGTGTTCGTACTGGCCTGCGTCATCCATGTGCCCTCGGGCCTTCAGAAAATCGCAGAGGAATGGGGCGGGATGAAACCATCCACTGCGCAGCTGTTGACCAGGGGGTTTGCTGCGCTGATTCTGGTGCTGGGCCTGACCGCGGTTTGGGCGGTGACTGCCCCATGAGGTCTTTGCGCGCCCGATCGCTGTCTTACACGGCGTTTTTGATTCATCGGCTCTCCGGTTTGGGACTCGCGATCTTTCTGCCCTTGCATTTTTTCGTGCTTGCGCAGGCAATACGAGGGGAGTCTGAATTGGACCGAGCCCTACGGCTCACCGACTTTTTGGTTGTGAAATTTGCTGAGTGGGGCCTGGTCGTATTGCTAACGCTACATCTTGTGGGCGGCGCCCGGCTGCTTCTGATTGAGTTTGGTCCCTGGCGGGGTGTGCGGTCCGGTTGGATTACGGCGACCGTGATCACTTCTGGGATGACGGGATGTTTATTTCTTTACAGCTTGGTGAACTGATGTTTCAACTCTTGCCGAATTTGATTGAAGAGGCCTCGAAAGAGCTCTATATCCGTGCCCTGAAGGAGTTACCGCCGGACATCAAGTCTGGATTTCAGGCCCTATCGGCTCGCGAGACCAATCGAACTGCCAAGGGGATTCTCTCCACCATGATCAGGAATATCTCGGTAGCAGAGGAGACCGACAACTTGCTCTGCCAGGATACCGGTATTCCTATTTATAACGTCCTGATCGGGCGTGATGTGATCTTTGACGGGGCTGCGATCAAGTCGGCAATACGAAAAGGGTGTGAGCGCGCTACACGCGAATATCCGCTACGGTCTTCAGTTGTACATCCGATCACCCGCAAAAACGAACATACCTCTTGCGGCCTCGAGGTGCCTGTAATTCATTTTGATTTTGTCGATACACCGGAATACGTGCGGCTCGAGATGGTGCCGAAGGGCAGCGGATCAGAAAACAATTCTTATTTACGCATGGCGATTCCTGCTGAGGGCCTTGTTGCGATCAAAACTTTTGTGATTGATTCGGTAATTGCGTCGGGCGGTAAGACCTGTCCGCCCACAATAGTGGGTGTTGGTGTCGGCGGAACCAGTGATCTGTGCGTAGCGCTGGCAAAAAAAGCAGCCACCCGGGCCCTGGGTTCAATCTGCGCGGATTCGGAGGGTGCCGCGCTTGAACGCGAACTCACTCACGCCGTCAATCACTTGGGTATCGGACCCCAGGGCCTTGGCGGTGACGGCACGGCCTTCGCTGTCCATGTCGAGATGGCGGCCACCCACATCACGATGAATCCGGTCGCAGTCAACATGCAGTGCCATTCGGCCCGTCGTGCATCGGCAGAACTCTCGGCCAACGGCATTCATTACGGTTATTAAAAGAGAACCTATGGCCCACTACACCTTTCAGATGCCGGTTGCCGAAGCACAGGTTCGTCAGCTTCGCGTCAACGATACCGTCACGCTCGAGCAGACGCTGTTTGGCATTCGAGATGCGACCCAGATTCATCTTTTTGATCGTGGACGCAAAACGAAATTTGACCTTCGGGGTCATGCGGTGATTCACACTGCGCCGAATGTCAAAAAAGTTCCGGTGAGTAAAGAGTATCCGGCTGGCTATGCGGCGGTGTGCGTTGGCACTACGACATCCGATCGTATGGAGCGGTTCACTCGGCCGCTAATGACGCAGTATGGCGTGCGTCTAATCGTGGGCAAAGGCGGAATGCGCGAGGAGTCGAAGGCCGCATTTCGCGAATTGGGTGGTGCGTACCTCGCCATCATCGGCGGGACGGCCGCTCTTGAGACCACCTGGATTGAGCAGATCGAGGATGTCGATATGGATGACTTGAATCCTGAATCGCTATGGCGTTTTCGGATTCGACAGTTTGGTCCGCTGCTGGTCGGTATGGACAGTCATGGCGGCAGCCTTTATGACGCGGTTCGCGCCCATACCGAGTCCCAGCGGGATAAGGTGCTGGCACAGTTGGGGGTGGGTCGATGAGGACTCAGTCGACTGACATTCTGATCCTGGGGGCTGGTGGCGCCGGACTCTTCGCGGCGTTGCACGCGCATCAGCATGCGCCGCAGGCCTCCATTACGGTGGCGGTGAAAGGGCTGCTGGGCAAATGTGGCTGCACCCGAATGGTTCAGGGTGGCTATAACGTGGCCCTGGCCGAGGGTGATTCCGTGGAGCGGCATTTCATGGACACGATTGAAGGTAGCAAGTGGCTCGCCGATCAAGATCTGGCCTGGACGCTGGTTACGAAGGCCGTTGAGCGCATTCACGAGCTTGAAAACGAGCTCGGTTGTTTTTTTGATCGTAATCCCGACGGCACGATTCATCAAAAAGCATTCGCCGGCCAGACCTTTGATCGCACGGTTCACAAAGGCGATCTGACGGGTATCGAGATTATCAATCGGCTGGCTGAGCAAGTCTGGGCGCGGAATATTCATCGCCTCGAGGAGCATCGCGCAGTCGAATTTATAAAGACTGCAGATGGCCAGCAGCTGGCCGGAGTGCTGATGATCGATATGCGTGATGGCGAGTTTGTCTTTGTCCGCGCCAAGGCCGTATTACTGGCAACCGGAGGCGGCCCAACGATGTATCGCTATCACACTCCCTCCGGTGACAAAAGCTGCGATGGTCTGGCGATGGCATTGCGGGCGGGCCTAGCGTTGCGCGACATGGAGATGGTGCAGTTTCATCCGACTGGCTTATTGGCGGGAAGTGGTACACGCATGACAGGCACTGTGATCGAAGAGGGTTTGCGCGGTGCGGGTGGTTATCTGTTGAATGGCCAGCAAGAACGTTTCATGCATCAGTATGATCCGCGCGGTGAACGTGCCACGCGCGATATCGTATCGCGTTCAATTTACTCAGAGATGCGGGCCGGCCGTGCATCTCCCCATGGCGGTGTGTTTATCCAGATGTCACATCTGGGTCCGGAAAATGTGAGCAAGGCATTCAAAGGCATGGTGGAGCGGTGTGCCGACTGCGGCTTTGATCTTGCAGGCGGTCTGGTCGAGGTGGTGCCCACTGCCCACTACATGATGGGCGGGGTAGTCTTTGCGCCGGACTGCAGTACCGAGCTTCCTGGCTTATTTGCAGCGGGTGAAGATACCGGCGGTGTTCACGGGGCGAATCGACTTGGGGGAAATGGCGTTGCTAACTCCACGGTCTTTGGAGGTATTGCTGGAGAAAGCATGGCCCGCTGGATCCAGCAGCAGCAAGAGTTCGCTCCCGCGGATGAGCAGGCGATTGCTGACAGCATTGCGCAGCATGAGCGGCCTTTTCGACAGCACGGCCAAGGATTAGAGGAAATTCGCGAGCAGCTTTTCACCACCATGTGGGAGCGTGTCGGAATTCTCCGATCCAGCGTGGATCTGCGGCAGGCCCAGGCCGAGCTTCAGACGCTGGCGCAAGGATTGCATTCTGTTGGGCTCGCGCAGGCGGATCGCGCCTTTAATCTCTCCTGGCATGATTGGCTGAACTTGCGCAATCTTATTGATGTGAGCCGAGTGATTGCCGCCGCCGCGCTGGCGCGCGAGGATTCTCGGGGTGCACATTATCGAGAGGATTTTCCCGAAACTCGAAACCTGGAGCAGTCTGCCTTCACGACCATTCGGGCGCGGGGCGATCAGCTTGATCTTCAGTGGACACCGGTGAAATTCACACGTGTAAAACCCGGCGAGACAATTCTTCAGGCCGAGCCCGCCGAGGCATAGTGGCGGCCGTGCGGCGGCTGGAGCCCGTATGCGCGAAGGCCCACGTAGTGCCCTAAAGGCCCCAGAGCGTTAGGAGTTTTGGGAGATTTCGCACCAAAAGAGAGATCCCCGCCAGGCCGACAATCAGCCAGACCAGCTGCCGAAGGTGTTTAAGCTGCAGTCGCCGTCGTAGCTGACTTCCGGTGTAGACCCCCAGCAGGCATACCGGCAGGCACACCATGAGATAAGGCCCGAGTCTGGGATCAAAGACCAACCCGGCGATGACAAAAAGCACAAGGCGGCCGAGTGTCGCCATAAAGATCAAAAATGCAACAGTCGCCCTTTGGCTCGCTTCAGAGGCCAGCCGCCGCGCGATATAAATAATGTAGAGGGGGCCGCCGGTGCCAAAGAGTGAGGAAAAGATGCCGCCGATGGTTCCGTAAAACATCCGCCAGTGGTCTGCAATTGGAATAAATTGGGCCGATACGGTTCTCAGCCCACGAGCACTTTGAATCAGGGCAAATAAGCCAAGTACGACGAGTAGCAGCGGCTCCGGTGCCTTAACCAGCAAAGTTACACCCAGTGTCATGCCGAGAATCATCCAGATGATTAAAGGCTTGGCCTCGCGAAAGTGAATCTCTTTTCGATTCTTTAGGCCAAAAAGAAAACCGGCCACCAGATCCATCGCCAGCATCAGTGCGACTGCAATTTTTAGGGGCACGAACTGCACGATTAAGGGCAGCGCTACGATTGATGCGCCAAACCCTGTAAGGCCGTAGGTGAGATATCCAAGAAAGACAAAACAGGCAGTTAAAAAAAGGGTCAGCACGCTGACCCTTTTTTATGCCAATTAAATTGGCTCATGCAGACTCGTGGATACGGGTGAGTACGAATTCCCGATGACCAAGCGCCTCGGCAGCGGTCCAGCGGCCGTTAGCGGTTGCAAGCATGCACTCTAGGAGCTTGTCACCCGTCTGATCAAGCGTCATCTCGCGCTGCAAGAGGCCCGAGCAATCCACATCAATATGCTCGGACATCAGGCGTACAGTCCGAGGGTTTGCGCAGAGCTTAATCACCGGAAGAATTGGGTTGCCGATGACATTGCCCTGGCCGGTGGGGAAGAAATGAACCACATAGCCCGAGGCGGCACAGAGCGTGACCATCTCAGCAGCTGCCGAGGAAGAGTCCATAAACCAGAGGCCGGCGTGAGAGGGGATTTCGGCTTTATCTAGAACCCCATCCACAGTGCATTTTTTTCCGATTTTCTGAATATTGCCAAGCGCCTTTTCTTCGATCGTGGTGAGGCCGCCGGCGATGTTGCCCTTGGTGGGCTGAGACTCGGAGAGATCTGTGGTCTTCCAGCGATTGATCATGTCTTGGTAGCGATTAAACATGAACATAAAGCGCTCTCTGACTTTGTCATTGGCACATCGGGCGGCCACGATTGCTTCACCCCCGGTGAGCTCTGAAGTCTCGCCGAAGACCAGGGTGGTGCCCAGCGGGTGCAGCTTATCGAAGGCGTTGCCCACCGTTGGATTGGCGCCGCAGCCTGAGGTGGTATCCGACTCACCGCACTTAGTGGAGACCCAGAGCTCCTGAATGGGGCACTCGACCCGGTGCAACGAGGTTGCGTACTGAACAAATTCCTTTGCCGCTTTCGAGGCCCGCATGATGGTGTTGTGATCGCCGTGACCTTCAATACCAAAGCCCACAACTGGTTTTCCAGTCGCCGCAATTCCATCAACGACGCGTTTGGTCCAGCCATCCTCAATGCCGATCACCACCACCGCCGCAACATTTGGATTGCAGCCGGTGCCAATCAGTGTCTGAAAGTGCAGATCAAGGTCCGGACCGAATTGTAGGCGTCCGTAGGGATGCGGAATCGCCATGGTGCCTTTAATGGCGACAGCAACAGCCTCTGCAGCAGCATTGGAGAGATCGTCCAGCGGGAGGATGATGACGTGATTACGGACACCGACACGCTTGTTATCGCGGCGATAGCCCCAGAACGTAGTATTTTTTGAAACAACCGACATGATGGGTCCTTTATTTTTTGAGCGGCTTACCAGCGCTTAGTCTTGATGTTATGAACGTGGGCATGCTCTCCCGCCTTGATGGGGGCCACCACTTTGCCGATATCAATGCCGTACTTAAAGACCGTATCTCCCACAGACATGTCCTTGAGGGCCACCTTGTGGCCGATGGGAATCTCCTGGATGGCTTTCACGGTGATGGTGCGATCCTCATCCATGATCCAGGCGTTGAGTTCCACGCCCGGCTTGATGCCTTCCACTACCGCGACGGCAACGGTGTCTTTCGCGTCATGCAATACAACGTGAATCATTTGCGCTCCTTGGGCTACCAACAGGCTGATGCTAGACGCCGTGCCGGCCCCCTGTCAACTAGGTCATATATATGACTCAGTGGTCGGTCGGGCCCCTTGGGCTCAGAGCGAGGCCACCAGCAGGGATTCGTAGTCGGCCGCCGTGGCGGTCCGTGGATTCGTGGGATGACAGTGGTCGGCCATCGCGCCGCGGATGATGTCGGGAAACTGTGTCTCGCGTACACCGAGGTCGGCCAGCCCGCTGGGCAGTCCGATTCGCGCGTTCAATTCTTTCACCGCCAGTGGAATGTCATCGGGATTTGTAAGACCCATCACGGCGGCCATGCGTTGCATCCGCGACTCCCGTTTGACCGATTCCGCTTCGCGATTAAAGGTCAGCACGGCCGGCAAAAAGATTGCATTCAGCGTGCCGTGATGCAGCCGCGGGTCGATGCCGCCTAGGCTGTGACTGAGTGAGTGAACGCAGCCCAATCCTTTTTGAAAAGCCATCGCGCCTTGCATGCTTGCGCTCATCATGTTGAGCCGTGCCTCGCGGTCTTTACCGTCGCGTACTGCTCGCTCAATGCAGTTCCAGCCTCGGCTTAAACCATCCAGCGCGATGCCATCGGCGGGTGGATTAAAAGCCGCCGAGATAAAGGTCTCCATACAGTGAGTGATGGCGTCCATGCCGGTTGCGGCGGTGAGCTTCGGGGGTAAATCGAGCGTGAGTTCCGGGTCGAGTAGGGCGGTTTTTGGGACCAGATGCCAGTTGTGAAACCCAAGTTTTCGGCCATCTTCAACGATGATGATGGCCCCGCGGGCCACCTCACTGCCGGTGCCCGCGGTTGTGGGGATCGCGATCAACGGCGGCAGGTTCGCGGTGATTTTTGTGGAGCCTCCCTCGATGGTCGCGTAGGTCTTTAAGGGTCCGGGATGATGTACGGCGATCGCTACCCCTTTGGCGCAGTCCAGGGCGCTGCCGCCGCCAAGAGCAATCAGGCCGTTACAGCCTTGGTCGACATAAATCGCTCGGGCTGCATGCACGGCCCGCTCAGTCGGGTTGGAAGGTGTCTGATCGAAGATTGACACCCGAAGTCCTGCGGCAGCGCATTGGCGGAGGACCCGATCGAGAATGCCGGCGGCCCGAATTCCAGGATCGGTGACGATCAATGCATGGTCAATCTGATGTTGAGTGCAACTGTTTTGCAGGTGGCTTAAGGCGCCGAATGCAATATGGACCTGATTTAAGTAGATGATCTGCGACATTTCCGACTCCCTGTGTGTCGATTCGCATGATAGGGCCGTGGGCCAGCGCTGTGCGCGACGAGCTGAGCAAGGGTTGTTCCGGATTCCCTTCCGCGGTGTCCAGGTCATATATATGACCTAGTTGACAGGGGCCTGACCGGCGTCTAGGATCGGCCCACCGCTCGCCGAAGGAGTCTTGCCGTTGCCGTCCTTTGTTCGTTATCTCTATCCGCCCGTGTTTTTATTGGGCACGCTGCTGGCCTGGTTCGCGGTGTCCGAGTGGTGGCAATGGGTCTCGCCAACGCGCTTTCCGACTCCCACGCAAACTGCTGAGGCGTTCCGTCAGATTTTGGTGCAGGGCTATGGCAACGGCCGACTGCATCAACACATCTTGCAGAGCGTGCTGCTGGTGTCGTTGAGTTTTACGATCTCAGCGGCCCTGGGAATCGCCTTGGGAATTTTTATGGGCGCGAGTCGAAAAATTGAGGCTCTTGTAAATCCTGTTTTTTTAACCCTAAGGCCAATTCCGCCGTTGGCCTGGATCCCGCTGGCGATCGTCTGGCTTGGCCTGGAAAACAGTGCCAAGGTCATGGTGATTTTTGTTGCCGCTTTTGTTCCTTCGGTAATTAATACGTTCACAGGTATTCGCTCACTCGAGGTGCCGCAGCGTGAAGCCGCCCGCATGCTGGGAATCGGGGGCCGTGCGTATTACTTTGAGGTTCTCATCCCCGCCGCAATGCCCATGATTTTTACGGGCATGCGGCTTTCACTTCAGGCTTCGTGGACAACGCTAGTGGCTTCAGAGCTGGTCGGTGCAATGCTGGGTTTAGGTTCGATCCTGAATCAGGCGGCGCAGGATATCAACCCGCCAATGATTCTTGTCGGGATGATTTTTGTTGCCTTGTGTGGCTGGCTGATGACGTATGGCCTGGGCCGTCTTGAACGTCTAGCGATTCCATGGAGGTCGGTGTGATCGCCGCCCAGACAAGCAATACTTGGCCCGAGACCGCGCGCTTATCGCTCATTGGGATCGTGCTTTTCCTTGGGTGTTGGTACCTCGCGGTGTTCTTTGAGATTACGCCGCGCCGATTTCTGCCTGCGCCCCACGAGGTCTTATTCCAGTTTGCTCGACTGATTCAAGAGCCTTTCACAGGATTTACTCTTGGGCAGCACCTGCTGTCGAGTTTTCGTCGCTTCCTTAACGGATTTCTACTTGCGATCGCAATTGGAATTCCGCTGGGATTGTTAATGGCGTTATCCCGCGGCGTTCAGCTCCTGGTGACCCCGATCTTTGAGAGTGTTCGCTTTGTTGCGCCGATCGCCTGGGTACCATTTGCAGCGCTGTGGTTTGGCACTGGCATTGGCGGCCCCACACTGGTAATTTTCATGGGCGCATTCCCGCCCGTGCTGATCAATACGTATCGTGGCGCGATTTATGTGGATCGCAAATACATTGAGGCCGCCAAGATGCTGGGGGCGGGCCCGATTCGTTTGATGACCCAGGTGCTCTTTCCCGCATCGCTGCCTTCGATTGTGGCGGGCCTTCGGATTTCCGCTGGGTTGGGCTGGCAGTCCTTAGTTGGTGCGGAGCTGATTGTGGCCTCCAGTGGGGTGGGCTACATGATGGTGAAGGGTCAGGCCAGTATTCAGACCCAGATTGTGATGGCGGGAATGATCGCAATTGGCCTTGTCGGTTTGCTGATTGACATCCTTTTGCGTCGTGTTGAGCGGCGATTTAATCGTTACCAAGAGGTTCATTGATGGCGGATATACGTTTTGAGGCAGTCCAGCGGGCCTTTGTGCAAGGCGGTAAGGAATTTCTGGCGGTGGGCGGGATTGATCTGGTGGTCGCCAATCAGGAGTTTGTTGCCATCGTTGGACCGTCGGGCTGCGGTAAGACTACCTGCATGCGAATGGTGGCGGGCCTGGACCAGCCCACCAGTGGCCGCGTGTTGGTTAACGGAAAAGAGGTGACCGAGCCCGGGCCAGAGCGTGCAGTGGTCTTTCAGCAGTTCGCGCTGTTTCCGTGGAAAACAGTCTTCGAAAACATAGCGTTTGGCCTGCGTGCGATGGGGCTGGGTCAGTCGGAAATTGGTGATCGAGTCAATCGATTTATTTCGATGATGGGCCTCTCGGGTTACGAGCAGGCCTACCCGCATCAGCTCTCAGGGGGCATGCAGCAGCGGGTTGCGATTGCTCGCGCTTACGTCCTTGATCCGGGCGTTTTGCTGATGGACGAGCCCTTCGGGGCGCTGGATGCGCAGACCAGGGTGGTCATGCAAGAAGAGCTTGTGCGGCTCGCCAGAAAGAACCCAAAGACGGTATTGTTCATCACCCATGCGGTGGAGGAGGCGGTCTACCTCGCCGATCGGGTGGTGGTGATGTCGCGGCGACCAGGTTTGATTCGTGAAATCATCGATGTGAAATCGATCCGCGAAAAGGAGCGCTGGGACGACCACTCGAGGATTGAAGATGTGATGGATTTGGGATCGTTTGTTCATCTTCGGAGCCACATTTGGCGGCTCCTGCGTGAGCAGCATCTTGGAGACGATCAGTAATTTTAAAAAGAGGAGACGCAAAATGAAGCACCGTTATAAACTCGCATGTGCATTAAGTGCACTGGCTTTATTCGCAGCAAAACCGGCAACGGCACAAGGAAGCCTGACTGAAATTAAGGTCAGCTACCAGCCGGCTGTCTATTGGGCCCTGCCTTTTTACATCGCTACTGAGCGCAACTGGTGGTCAGAGTTGGGCTTAAAGCCGACCTTTAGTACATTTCCGGCCGGTGTGCCGCAGATTGCAGCTTCGGCCTCGAAATCTTGGGATATAGGTGGAACCGGAGGTGTGCCAGCAGTGCTGGGGCATGTACGTTTTGGCCTGAGAACCATTGCCCTCTCAAACGATGAGTCGGCAGGTAATGCTCTGGTGGCGAGTGGCAAGACTGCCGCAGCATTTGCAGCCAATCCTCAGTCTATTAAAGGGCAAACCATTGTGCTGACCGCGAATTCAACCGGAGACTACGCGGTTCAGTCTTGTCTCCGGAAGTTCGGCTTAAATAAGTCAGATGTCACGATGCGTAACATGGGGCAGGCTGAAATTATCTCCGCTATGTCCTCAGGAAATGCTGACTTAGCAGGCCTCTGGGCGCCCAATATCTACACGGTTGAAGAAAAGGCCGGTGGTCGGGTGATCTGCAGCGGGAAAGACGGCGGCTCATTCGTGCCGGGTGCCATCGTTGTTCGGGGCGATTATGCCAAGGAAAATCCGCAGAACGTAGCCAAATTTCTGGCGATTTATCTTCGGGCTTGGCGCTGGATGGGCGCGAATCGTAACGAAGCAATCGCGATGATGAAAAAATTCTATGAGCAGGGCGGAGTGACAATTTCAGAGGCCTCGATGCGTAAAGAATTTGATACTCGCCCAACTTTCGACTTGGCTGGCCAGCTCCGGATTATGGATCGCTCTAAGGGTGGTTCGCAGATGGACGGCTGGTTTACCGCCATGGCAGAGTTTATGAAAGGCACGGGTGCGATTACCGATGTTCCGCCGGCAAACGCATACATCACTGATGAGTTCATCAAAATGGTGAATGCGGACAAAGCCCTTCGGGATTTTGCAAACCGCACAAACTAATGTGGTCGTGGCGGGGTAACACCCCGCCACAAAAACTCTAAGAGATCAGGTGATATGGCAGTAACTTATTTAAAAAAAGCAGATAAAAACCCCTCCACCGAAACCGCGACAGCCCAGCGGGTCGCCAGCGAGATGCTGCAGAAAATTCGCGAAGGGGGTGAGGATGCCGTTCGCCGATATGCGAAAGAGCTTGACCAGTGGACTGGAGAGATTCTCATGTCCGATGCGGCGATCAATAGTGCCCTGGCAGAGGTGCCCGCTAGCATCCGTCAGGACATCGACTTCGCAGTCCGTCAGGTCTATGACTTTGCGGTCGCTCAGCGAAACAGCATTCAGAATTTTGCAGTAGAAGTACACAAAGGTGTTACAGCAGGCCAGCGTGTTATCCCTGTCAATGTGGTGGGCTGTTATGCGCCCGCTGGCCGCTACGCCCATATTGCTTCTGCCTATATGACGGTGGCGACCGCAAAGGCAGCCGGTGTGAAAAGCATCGTCGCCTGCTCGAGCCCTTTTCGTGGCGGTGGTATGCACCCTTATGTCCTTTACGCCTTCAAAGCCGCTGGGGCAGACATGATCATGACCCTCGGGGGTGTTCAGGCAATTGCCTCGCTCGCCTATGGACTATTCACAGGAAAGCCGGCCGATGTTGTTGTGGGGCCTGGAAATAAATTTGTTGCTGAAGCCAAACGTATGCTCTTTGGGGAGGTAGGTATTGATGTCTTCGCAGGCCCCTCAGAAGTCGCAGTAATTGCAGATCACACGGCCGACCCTGCCTTGGTGGCCAGCGACCTCGTCGGCCAGGCGGAGCATGGGCACGAGTCGCCCGCCTGGCTCTTTACAAACTCGCAATCCTTGGCGCAAGAGGTCATGCGGCGTATGCCGCAGTTGATCGACGCGCTTCCGCCGACGGCCCGAGACGCAGCTGGTGCGGCGTGGCGAGATTATGGTGAAGTCATTTTTTGCGACACCCGCGAAGAGCTTGTTGAGGTCTCTGATCGCTACGCCAGCGAGCATCTGGAAGTTCATGCGCAGGACCTTGACTGGTGGCTGAGTCATCTCACTGCTTACGGATCACTCTTTTTGGGCGAAGAGACAACGGTTGCCTATGGGGATAAGGCCAGTGGCCCGAATCATGTTCTGCCGACAAAAGGCGCCGCCCGCTATTCCGGTGGCTTGTCGGTGCATAAATTTATGAAGACATTGACCTGGCAGAAAATGACACGTGAAGCGAGCCGAGATATTGCTGAGATCACTGCTCGCATCAGTCGATTGGAGGGTATGGAAGCCCATGCGAGAACTGCGGATGATCGGCTAGCGAAGTATTTTCCAGAACAGAATTTTGATCGGGGTCGGCCTGTCGAGGTATGAGGCTAGAGTCGCTTTTCGATCTGCATGATCGGGTTGCGCTGGTCACAGGGGGCAGCAGCGGAATTGGTTTTACCATGGCCAAGGCGTTGGGGCTGGCAGGCGCTTCGGTGGTTTTGGCATCAAGAACAGCCGAGACGCTACAAGCCCGGGTCCAGGAATTACGCGACAACATTATTCCTGCGGCGAGTGTTTGCGGAGATGTCAGCAATCTCGAAAAAATAGAAGAATTGGCCGAGCAAGCGGTGGCGTGTTTCGGCAAGATCGATATTCTGGTGAATGCGGCTGGCGTAAATCTGCGCGAATCTTTCCAGAGTGTCAGCCCCGCCACCTGGGATCAGCAAGTCAGGGTGCATCTTGGTGCGCCCATGTTTCTGACCCAGGCACTGGCTCCGGAGATGGCCAGTCGTGGCTGGGGCCGGATTCTGCTGATCGCTTCGCTTCAGAGTTATCGCGCGTTTGCGAATAGCGCCCCTTACGGCGCTGCCAAAGGCGGGGTCGTGCAACTCACGCGCGCGATTGCCCAGGAGTGGTCGGGAAAGGGCATTACCTGTAACGCGATTGGCCCAGGCTTTTTTCCAACCGAGCTGACCGCGCCGGTATTTAATGACCCCGAGCTTGTTGCCCATCATGCCCAGCGGACCGCCATCGGGCGCAATGGAGTCTTGGAGGACCTCTGGGGGGCCACCATCTTTCTCGCAAGCGAGGCCTCGGCCTATATCACCGGTCAAACACTGATGGTCGACGGGGGGTACACAGCCAAATGAGAGCTGATCTGCCCTAGCGAGCCGCAGCGATCAACCCTTGCTGAATTCGATAGACCCCCATCCAGCCCTGCTAGGTTCGTTACTTCCACCCGAAGGTGTGAAGCCACTGAACTTTAGCCCTGGGCCAGCATCGCTTGCCGCTGAAGTCGAGGAAGAGGTCAAAGCTTTATTCGATGCTCCGCGTATGTGTTCCATGTACCTCTCGCATCGATCCCCTGAATTTCTGGACATTCTTGCCAGTGCGGTGCAACGTTGCCGCGCAGCGATGGACATTCCTCAACAGTATGAGATTGTATTCATGCACGGAGGTGGGCACGGGCAGTTTGCTGCTGTTCCGCTCAACCTTTGTCCTAACGGCGATGAAAAAGTAACCTACTTGGTCAATGGCACCTGGTCTAAACGCGCCCTGTCCGAAGCATCGAAATACTGCCGCCCAATCGTCGTTTCTTCTGAGAACTCCGATGGTACCTTTACCCAAAATCCCTCTTTCGATGACTTGGACCCCGAATCCAAGTATGTGCATCTCTGTTCCAACGAAACAGTGAATGGAATTGAGATGCACCGGCTGCCTAAGCTCGGTATCCAGGCCCCATTGGTCGTAGACGCGTCCTCGGACTTTTCCACCAAACCAATTGACTGGCTTGGCTGCAATATCGGTATTCTGTATGCCTGCGCATCAAAAAATTTGGGCCATCCCGGCGTCACCCTGTGCGTGATTCGCAAGGACTTATTAGGAACACCGAACCCCAAATGTCCTGGCGTATTCTGCTACACCACAAATATTCGTGAGGGAAATTTGTGGAATACCATTGCTACCTTCAACGTGGAGGTCGTTAACATCTACATGCAATGGTTGATCAACCAAGGCGGTGTCCATGAAATGGAACGCCGATCGATCGCTAAGTCTGCCATGCTGTATGACTTGATCGATAGCTCAGAGGGTTTCTACACTACCCCAATTGCGGATCCACTTATCCGCAGTCGCATGAACGTTCCTTTTGATGTTGCTGGTGGCGATAAGGAAACAACCCGAGACTTCTTGATACAGGCTTGGGAGCGCGGAATCATCGGCCTGAGAACGCTCACCCCTTTTGGCGTTGGAAAATACTTGAGGGCCAGTTTGTACAATGGGGTCAGCTTGCCACAAGCCGAGGTCTTAGCTACTTTCATGACGGACTTTATGCAAGCCGCTCGTGGCAAGCCAGTCGGACATGCTCGCTCATGAAGGAGTGAAAACTATGAAAGCATTGGTCTACACCCAACCCAACGAAGTACGCATCCAGCAGTACCCGGAGCCAACATTAGATGTTGATGAGGTGATTCTGAGAATTGACGCAGTCGGTATTTGCGGTAGCGACATGCATGCTTACCACGGTCACGACCCACGCCGAAAGCCCGGCCTGATTCTTGGACACGAGTTTGCAGGGACGGTGGTAGAGACCAAGTCATCACTTTTCGATAGGGGCGTGCGAGTCACTGGAAACCCTTTGATCACATGCGGCCGCTGTGATTATTGCCAGCAGGGCCGCAATAATCTGTGTGCCAATCGGACCATGGTGGGCATGACGCGGCCGGGTGCTTTTGCTGAATACATGAGCATTCCCGCCTCTTCTCTGATCGCACTTCCGGAGACGATAGACTCTAATACCGCCGCTTTAACGGAGCCAGCCGCGACCGCTGTCCATGCGCTTGACCTATCAGTTCGGGCACTGCGTCGGCCAATTCAAGAATGTCGCGTATTGGTAGTGGGTGGCGGCGCTATTGGAATGTTTACGGCGCTCTTACTCAAGCATTTCGGTGTGCTCGAGCTGGATGTTATCGAGGTCAATCCGTTGCGAAGACAGACGCTGGCCCGAGAGACCCAGTGTAAGGTGATTGATCCTGCAGCCGAGCACTGTAGCGAGAATCACTACGAACTGGTGGTGGATTGCGTTGGCTCTGCGGTAACACGATCGACGGCGTTTCAGGCGATTCGACCGGGTGGTGTGATCATGCATGTCGGGCTCCAGGAGTGGGCCAGTGAGATTGATATGCGTAAGCTCACCCTTGCCGAGATCACACTGCTCGGAACTTACACGTACACGACGGTTGATTTGAAAAACACTGTTCGGTATCTGGACCGGGGGGTCTTTGGCCCTTGCTCCTGGGTTGATCTTAGGTCCCTTGAGGAGGGCCCAGCGGCATTTGCTGATTTGCATTATGGCCGTGCAGCATCCGCAAAAATTCTGCTAAAACCCTTCTCCGGGAATCTATCCGCGAACCGCTAGCCTTGTCCTAGCGGTTTGCTTCGGCCAGGCGGGCTTGTAAAATCCGAGCAATATAGCGATCGGGAGCCGCCAGCTCGCGCATGATCGAGAAATGATTAAGCCCTGGTCTACAATGAAAAGTGCTCAGCGGGGACTGCTGCTGAACGACCGCAAAAAAGTCGCTTGATTGCGACTGCCATCCTTGCGTCTCGGCGCTACCCACCACAATATCAAGGGGAATGAGAGGGTCGAGAGGGTATTGCACAGGACTTAATTCCTTGGCTTCACTGCTCGTGAGGCGGACATCATTATTGACAGAAATTTGCAGCACTGGATCAAGTCGATAAATTCCGCTTATTAAGACCATGGAAGAAATGAGTTCACGTGAAAATTTGCGACTAAGTCGTCGCGTTGTAAGTTGTGCCGCGAGAAGATGCGCTCCGGCAGAGTGGCCACACAGAACTAATTTATCTCCACGGCAGCCATAATCATCCGCATTTTTACTGATCCATAGAATCGCTTTTTG
>JBILVT010000126.1:0-4733 GCA_044370275.1 Burkholderiaceae bacterium
TTCAAAGTAATTTTCGTTTTTCTCAAGTCCCATAACGGTCGTCCCCCGTTTATTTGTCAGAATATCGCACGAAGTGATCTCAAACGCGCGCTCAATTGTTTTTTTCCTCGCGATGATCGGACCCTGCGTGGCGACCGCGCAGTTTACGCCGATCATCCGATTTGCGTCGCTGCCTGCAGAAGTAAAAAAAGAGATCTCGGTAAGCGGTATCCCTGAGAGCGCCTGGTCGGTGGCGATTATTCCCCTGCCGCCCGTGGTGGTGATGGGCCCTGTACTCAATGGACTCGGTTTAAACCCCGAGACGCCAGTCAATCCCGCCTCGGTGATGAAGTTGGTGACAACACGGGCAGCCCTTGGGCTACTGGGTCCCCAGTTTCGGCATCAGACGCGTATTGCCACCACTGGGCGCTTGGAGGCTGGCGTGCTGCGTGGCGACCTGTTTTTCCAGGGCGGAGGAGACCCGAAGCTCGTGGTCGAGGATCTCGATGAAATTGCGAAGCGACTCAAGTCGATGGGCATTGAGCGTATCGAGGGCAATCTGGTGGTGGATGGCACCCGATTCGATGAGCCAGAGATCGACCCAGGCCAATTCGATGGCCGGCCGTTTTCGACCTATAACGTCGGGCCACATGCCGCGATGGTGAATTTCAAATCCGTCAAGGTTTCGGTCTGGCCGGAGGCGGGCAAGCGGGTCCGCGTAATGACCGAGCCCCGGTTCCGGGATCAAGAGCTGCTGCAAAAAATCCAGCTCATCGATGGTGGCTGTAATAAAAACCGCGTTTCCGCTCGGATGGAGCAGCCGACAAAAGGCGCAGAGCCGAAACTTTTGGTGAGCGGTGTGATCGGCAAGCAATGTAATGGCGTTGATTTCTACGTCAGCGTCATGGACCACGCACGGTTTGCGATGACGGCTTTTCGGGCAGCCTGGGAGGCCACTGGCGGCGTGATGAAGGTCAAACTGCAGACTGGTATTACCCCGGAAAACGCGCGTACGCTGGTCCAGTGGGAGTCACCCCGGCCGTTGATTGAACTGGTCGCCGATATCAACAAGCTGAGCAACAATCCAATGACCCGGCAGCTCTTTCTCACCCTGTCGGCAGGCGAGGGCCGGCCTGCGACGCGTCAGGAATCCCGATTGGCAGTGAAGGCCTACTTGGCATCGCGTGGCCTGGTTTTTCCTGAGCTCGTGATCGATAACGGGTCCGGCCTCAGCCGCGAGGAGCGCATCTCCGCGAAAAGCCTCGCCCGTCTTTTGGCTGATGGCCTGATTGGCCCGGACGCTCAGGCCTGGGTAGAGACCCTGCCGGCAGTCGGCATTGAGGGCACCGTCCGCAACCGGATGCGAAATAGCGTGCTGGAGGGCAGGGCGTGGCTGAAGACAGGAACGCTGGATGATGTCCGAGCGCTGGCGGGCTACATTCGGTCCGCTGAGGGCCGATGGGTGGTCTTCGTGGCGATGGTGAACGACCCCCAGGCCGCTAAGGCCAAGCCGGCGATGGACTCCCTTGTAAAGTGGGCCTACACTTACCATTAAAAATACTTAAGTTATTGATTTTAAAGGATTTTTAATCCATTGCAGGGTCCGGTGGGCTGTGTTCCAATCGATTCATGACGGATCCCAACACCACCAGCCCGACCATGATGCAGGGGTGGGAGTCGCTTAAGCAGCGGACCACAACTTTCATCGTTTTGGCGCTTCTGGCCCTCTCGACTCTGCTGACTGATGCGGGCCGCGACCGCTTGGCAGCTTGGAGCGCCTTGGCCTTAGAGGCACTCCAGCCTCGGCAGATGAGCTCGGTCTACACGATTCTCCCCACCAACCTGACGGTGGAGCAGAGACGGGTCGCCCGGTGGATTGCCAGTCGGCATCGGGTCGCTATGAAGGCGGTCGAGCAGCTCGTCGCCGCGAGCTATGAGACGGCTACCACTTATCGGCTTGACCCCCATCTGCTGCTGGCTGTGATCTCCATTGAGTCAGGCTTTAATCCTTTAGCTGAGAGCAATATGGGGGCAGTGGGGCTGATGCAGATCATGCCCAAGGCCCACGCCGATAAGCTAAAGGCTTTTGGTGGCGAGAAGCTGGCGCTGGATCCCTGGGTGAACATGCAGGTAGGCGCCCAGATTCTGCGCGAGTACCTGGACCGCTTTGGTTCTGAGACTGCGGCCCTTCGGGCCTATGTGGGCTCCATCGAGCAGCCAACCGAATATCCCAGCCGGGTCATACAGACTCGTGAGCGGATCCAGGCGGCCGCTCTAGGCCGCGTGTTGGCCTAGACGAGTCTGTAACAGTTACAGTTCACTCGTTTTAGGCGCCCGCCTGCTCGGCGAGGTAGTCCATCGCTGCCTGCACGCCACCTCTTTGGTGAGGGATGCCTGCAGCCTGAAGGCCCATCTCCACCCCGCCAAGGGTCCCAATTAAGCTGAGGTCGTTGAAGTCGCCCAGGTGGCCAATGCGAAATACCCAGCCCTGAAGTTTGGCGAGGCCCGTTCCGAGCGACATATTGAAGCGCTCTAGCACCAGGCGACGAAAATCATCGGCGTTGTAGTACGCGTCATTCGATTTTTTAGGCATGACGACTGCCGTGAGAATCGGGCTGTATTCCGCGGGATTTTTACAAAGGATCTCAAGGCCCCAGGCCCGGACCGCACGCCGTGTGGCCTCGGCGTGGCGCCGATGTCTTGCAAAAACGTTGGCCAGGCCCTCTTCAAACAACATATCGAGTGCCTCCGCTAAACCATACAAAAGATTGGTGGCGGGAGTGGTGGGCCAAAAGCCGGTCCGGTTTGCAGCGATGATTTCTTCCCAACCCCAATACGCTTTAGGCAGGCTAGCGCTCTTACTGGCGGCAATCGCTTTGTCGCTGACCGCGTTAAAGGAGATTCCTGGTGGCAGCATCATGCCTTTCTGGGAACCACTAATTGTCACATCGACGCCCCATGCATCGTGTTTGAATTCAGTGCTTCCAAGCGAGGAGATGGTGTCGACCATCAAAAGCGCGGGATGGCCTGCTGCATCCATTGCGCGTCGCACGGCGGCAATATCTGAGAGCACGCCAGTGGAGGTCTCGTTGTGCACAACACAGACCGCCTTGATATTGCGGCCGCCGTCTTCCTTGAGTCGCGACTCAAGCAGGCCACTATCGACCCCATGACGCCAGTCGCCCGCAATGAACTCGGGTTTAAGGCTCAGCTTTTCCGCGAGCTTTTTCCAAAGGGTTGCGAAGTGGCCGGTCTCGACCATCAGCACATGGTCGCCTGCATTCAGCGTATTGACGAGGGCCGCCTCCCAGGCGCCGGTGCCTGATGCGGGGTAGATGATGACGGGGTTGGTGGTGCCGAAAATGGGCTTCACACCCTCCAGCACGCGGAGACCAAGCTGCTGAAATTCAGGGCCGCGATGGTCAATCGTTGGGAAGTCGATGGCCCGCAGCACCCGATCCGGAACATTGGATGGCCCGGGAATCTGCAGGAAATGCCGGCCCTGGCCGATCCGGTTGAGGGCGGCCCGAGGATTGATGGCGGTATGTGTAGCGTGAGAGGGATCGCGTTTCATGGCTGAAAGTCCGAATGGGTGGAGTTGGCCGGCCGATCTATGATGGTAGATCAATAGCCTCTTTTAATGCGAGTGATGTCTACCCCGAGCTCCGGCCGACGCGCCTTTTTATCTGGCAACCTGCGGGCTGCCAATGCCCGCAGTCAGCTTGCGGCCCGGCTCTCGCGGGAGATGCAGGGCCAGGTGCTATTTGATCGAGCCGCGCGCGGCCGCTATTCCACTGATGCATCGATTTATCAGGTAATGCCGCTAGGAGTGGCAGTGCCCAAGACCGATTTGGATGCGCGTATCGCTTTGGATATCGCCCGAGATCTGAAGGTGCCGGTGCTGGCCCGCGGCGCAGGAAGTTCGCAGTGCGGCCAGACCGTGGGCGAGGCCTTGGTCATCGATAACAGTCGGCATCTCAATCGCCTGCTGGCATTGGATCTGGAGTCGATGACTGCGACCGTTGAGCCCGGCATGGTGTTGGATCATCTGAACGCGCAGTTAAGGCCGCATGGCGTTTGGTTTCCGGTGGATGTTTCGACCTCTGCGCAGTGCACGTTAGGCGGCATGGCTGGGAATAATTCCTGCGGCTCGCGCTCGCTTTATTACGGCAACATGGTGCATAACGTAGAAGGCATCAACGCCGTGTTGGCCGATGGCACCCGGGCCTATTTCGGACGATTCGGCGATGGCGGCGATATGACGCTCACCAATGCCCGATTAAATGGTTTGATTCCGCGACTCTTTCAAATCGCTGATTCGGTGAAAGAGGACATTGCTGCTTTCTGGCCAAAGGTAATGCGCCGTGTGGGCGGCTATAACCTGGATGTGTTTTACCCGCAGAGTGAGCGGCCTTATCTTTCAGCGGCGCAGCAGCATCTGGTCAACTTCGCGCAATTGTTAGTGGGCTCTGAGGGCACGCTGGCGTACTTTGAAGCACTCAAATTAAAGCTCTCGCCGCTGCCAAAAAATAAACGCCTAGGGGCAGTGAACTTTCCCAGTTTTCATCAGGCGATGGCGCTGACCCAGCATATTGTGAAGTTGGGCCCAGTGGCCGTGGAGCTCGTGGATCGGACCATGATTGAGCTATCGCGTGCCAATCCGGTGTTTGCGCCAGTCATTGAAACCGCATTAACCCGCGTGCAAGGAAAAGAAACAGATGCGCTCCTACTCGTAGAGTTTGCACATGAAGACC
>JBILVT010000127.1:0-4687 GCA_044370275.1 Burkholderiaceae bacterium
ACCTCCGGCAGTGTATTTTCCATCGGAACGCTGGCGGCGATTGCACAGCCCGCAGGATCCATCAAAAGTCTAAAAATTTATAGCGAAAGCTGGTCGCTAAGCCCTAGGCTGCGCATGCCACTTCTGCGAACAGTGCGGCACTCCTTTTTCCTGGATGCGGGGCTTTCGATCAATGAAAGCGAGGCTTTTTTAAACCACGGCACACCCGAACGGACAGCGGTCTCACATGACCGCTCGAGCGTTGCCGAAGTCGCACTCAGTTACCAGCAATCGGGTTTTGGGGGCGGCAGCACCCAGGCGAGTCTCAGTTTATTTCAAGGCCTTGACGCATTCGGATCCCTAAGCGCCTCTGAAGCTCCACTTTCGTCCGCACAAGGATTTCGGCAACGATTTCAAAAACAGACCCTTTCAATCTCCCGGCAACAGACGCTGCCAAACCGCTTCAGTCTCTCACTGCTTGCCCAGGCTCAAAACGCCAACGATATTCTGCTCGCCGGAGATCAAACTTTTTTCGGGGGGGTCGGAATCGGGCGCGGCTATGACGGCGGCGTTTTGTTCGGCGAGCGGGGGTTTGGCGTACTGGGCGAGATGCGCTGGGACTACGCCAAGCCCGCCACGCTTGGCCTGCCCGAGAATGCAAGCCTGCAACTGTTTGCTTCGTACGATTTCGCGCGCGCAACACGTCTGGCTAATCCCACAACCGAAACTCCTCAAGGCTCCGGTTCTATTGCCTCAACGGCAATCGGTTTTCGAATTCGGACTACAAAAGGCTTGAGTATTGAAACGATGCTGGCTAATGCGAACACCTACATTCCCAGCAATGATCGCAAGCCTGATCCACGGCTCATTTTCAGTCTGAATCAGACGTTTTTCTAGCCTGCGTCTTGCGAATCACACTATTGATCTTGGCTTCGAATATGCTTTTCAAATACCGGCCAAGATTCTGAGGTGGGCATAGACTCCCAATCCGGGTTGGCGATCTGATTAAAAGCCTTGCGAAGTTCCTGCCCCCAGAACGAGCGGATTGAATTGAAATAGGTGTTATCTGAGTTTACGGTGGCGTATTTTGTAACCTGGAGCGAATCCCGCTCGTAAATCAGCAAATCGAGCGGCATGCCTACTGAAATATTTGAGCGCAGGGTTGAATCCATCGAGATCAACGCGCACTTCGCGGCAACATCCAACGGCGTCTCGGGGGTCACCACCCGATCAATGATGGGTTTGCCGTACTTAAACTCTCCAATTTGGAAGTACGGGCTTTCTGCGTGGGCCTCAATAAAGTTACCCGCAGAGTAGATGTTAAACAGCCGGCAGTCCTCACCAGCAATTTGCCCGCCGAGTATAAAACTGCAATTGAATTCAAGCCCGAACTGCTGCATCGAACCGCCATCACGGCGATAAATTTCTCGGATCGCCTCGCCCACGACCTCAGCACCCTTTGCGACTGAGGTGACCGTCCAGAGGTTCTCAACCCGAGAAGGCTCGGAGAGCAGCTGAGAGACAGCCTGGGTCACCGCTAAGTTGCCGCCGCACATCAAAACGAGTACACGATCGCCACGCCGCTCGAATACCGTCATTTTTCGGACAGTAGAGATATGATCGACACCTGCATTTGATCGGCTATCGGCCAGAAATACCAGCCCGGAATTCAAACGCATACCCACGCAATAAGTCATAGACGGTCCTTGTGATCAGGCGGCCGAAGTCTGCCGCACATGCCCCAGATATTCGCTACTGATACAACTGCCGAGATAATATATCTGCTCAAGGAAGCGCTGTAAAAATCCGTGAATTTCCTGTTCAAATTCTGTATCAATACGCAAATACTGGAGATCAGCACGCAGCCTGCCCGCCAATCGATGGGATTCATTGCGCGGATCGCCAACGGCTGCCAGATTGATGCAGACCTCATTTAAGCAGGCCAAAAGTGACCGCGGCATATCCGGCCGCTGAATTAAGAGCTCGGCGACCCGCCGCGAGGAGACCACATCCCGATACACTCGCCGATAGACATCAAATGCTGACACTGCGCGAAGAATAGAGGCCCAGTAGTAATAATCAACCCGGTGATCGTTGCCGACGCCCGCCGATGTATTGCCCGCAAACTCGGCGGGATTAAAATCAAATTTGGAATCCAAAATTCGTGCCGTGCTGTCAGCGCGCTCGATAAATGTACCGAGCCGCATGAAATGAAAGGCCTCATCTTTAAGCATCGTACCGATCGCGACGCCACGAAATAAGTGCGAGCGGGTTTTGACCCACTCGAAAAACTCCCCAGGATCCTTGTGCCAGGCAGTCTGAGCCAATAGCGACTGCAGCTCCAGCCATGTCGCATTGACGGTCTCCCAGACATCGGTGTTGACCGAATTGCGAGCAATACGGCAGTTCTCCCGGGCTGCCGAAATACTGTTACGGATGCTAGAAGGATTATTAGGATCTGAAACCAGCTCAAGCAGCAGCTGCTCATAGGTAGCGTTTTGCATCACAAACGCGCTGGGCAGCAGCACGGCCTGACGCTGCACATCTAACTGCCGCGCGGTGTTCTCGGCCCGCTCAATGTAGCGGGCCATCCAAAATAGGCTATCGGCGGTGCGGCTTAACATGGCTTAAGCAGGGTCTTGGAGGACCCAAGTGTCTTTGGTACCACCCCCCTGAGAAGAATTGACCACCAAGGAACCCTCACGCAATGCTACGCGGGTCAATCCGCCCGGCACAATCGACATCTCCTCGCCCGACAGCACAAAGGGCCGAAGATCAATGTGTCGGGGCGCCACTCCCGAGGCGACTAAGGTGGGGCAGGTGGAAAGCGCGAGCGTCGGCTGGGCGATATAGCTCGCTGGGTTTTGCATCAGCAGGCTTCTGAATTTTTCGATCTCCGCTTGAGACGCGCAGGGCCCGACCAACATGCCATAGCCGCCGGCACCATGAGTCTCTTTCACTACCAATTCGTCGAGATGGTCTAAAACATAGGCCAGATCATCGGGTTTGCGGCAGAGATAAGTGGGTACATTGGCCAGCAATGGCTCCTCGCCAAGATAGAACCGGATCATTTCCGGAACATAGGGGTAAATCGACTTATCGTCGGCGACCCCGGTGCCCGGAGCGTTGCAGATTGTGATGCGGCCCGCCCGTAAAGCCTGCATGAGGCCATGTACGCCCAGAGTTGAATTCGGACGAAAAATTTGCGGATCGAGAAAGTCGTCATCAATTCTTCGGTACAGCACATCCACCCGCTGCGGCCCGCGAGTGGTTTTCATATAGACCCGCTGCTCCGAGACAAAGAGGTCCTGGCCCTCAACCAGCTCCACCCCCATCTGCTGCGCCAAAAAGGCATGCTCGAAGTAGGCCGAGTTATAGCTGCCGGGTGTAAGCACCGCCACAGTCGGCTCGCTGATACCTCCGGGGGCTACTGAACGTAGATGCTTTAACAACATGTCAGGATAGTGTTCGACCGGGGCAACCCGATGCATCGCAAAGAGCTCCGGGAAAAGCCGCATCATCGCCTTGCGGTCCTCAATCATGTAGGAGACCCCGGACGGTACGCGCAGGTTGTCCTCCAGCACGTAGAACTCGCCCTTCCCCGCTCGAACGATATCGATACCACTAATGTGGGCATAGATGTCGCGCGGGACCTTGATGCCCTGCATTTCGGCTCGGTACTGGGAATTTTGCAGGACTAATTCACTGGGAATCACCTTGGCGCGAAGGATTTCCTGTCCGTGATAGATGTCATGAATAAAACGGTTCAGGGCAGTGACACGTTGCCGCAGGCCCCGATCAAGCATCTGCCACTCGAAAGCCGGCAGGATTCTCGGAATCAAATCAAAGGGGATCAGCCGCTCAGTCCCCTGCTCATCGCCGTAGACATTAAACGTGATGCCTACCCGACGAAAAAAAAGATCCGCCTCCGTGCGGGCCCGCTCCATCTCCTCGGGAGATTGGGCCGAAAGCCATGACCAGAACTTCCGATAGTGGCCAAGCGGCATGGCCTCGCCACGGGTCTCAAGACCCATGACCTCATCCACACTCGACGGACGTTTGACGGCGGTGGCCACCGCTGACCGAAGAAGGCTTGCCATAATTTAGTGTCTCCTGATGCTTATTAAGCAGTTACCGTGCCATCTAACGGGCATGGCTTTTGCTGACTTCGGAAGCGAAGGGAGATGATTGTGGATCAGAGTGAGACTGGCGGCCGCATTAATGTTTTCACCTACGGGTCACTAATGCTGTCGTTTGTTTTCCAGCGTGTTGCGGGCCGATGCCCTGAATCCATAGAGGCGATCTTGGATGATTGGCGGCGGGTCCGAGTCGATAATGAGACCTTTCCCGCGGCAGTGCCTGCAGATGGCGAAAGGGTCCGCGGCATTCTCTGGCTAGGCCTGTCAGCCCATGAGATCGCCCGGCTCGATCAATTCGAAGGCGAGCACTATCGGCGCGTAACTGTTCGTGTACGAGACTTTTCTGGCGAAGACTACGCCGCGGAGGTCTATCAGTGGTCACGAACTGATGGTCTGATCAATGAGCCCTGGGATATCGACTGGTTTAAAACCGTCGGAATTAGGGACTTCTCCAGCAAATATCTCTAGGCGCCCGATTCCCCAAGTCGGTGCATTGCATCGACATCGTGGTGCACGCACTCCCGCTTAAGCGGCATTCAACGGCCAAATCTCGACCCATTCTCGGCCAC
>JBILVT010000128.1:0-4681 GCA_044370275.1 Burkholderiaceae bacterium
TATTGGCTGGAAGCCGGCCCTTTTAACGGGCGGCTACACCGCGTTTAGGCGCTATGTTGTCGAGGATCTCACTTTTCATGCACAGCGTCTGCGCTATCAGATCATTTGCGGCGTAACGGGATCAGGAAAGAGCCTTTTTCTGCGTCAAGCACAGCGCGATGGCCGTCAGGTTCTTGATCTTGAGGCGCTGGCCCACCACCGCGGTTCGCTGCTCGGCTCCGAGCCGACAGGTACTCAGCCCTCACAGAAGGCCTTTGAGACCAAGATCTGGGATCAGTTGCGGAAAATGAATGCAAATGAATCGGTACTGGTCGAATCAGAGAGTAAAAAGATCGGCGCCCTGCAGGTGCCCGCCGCACTTATCTCCCAAATGCGGACTTCGGAATGTATCGAGCTCTGCCCCAGCCTCGAAGACCGTGTCGCGTATCTATTAGAGGACTATGCTCATTTCTTTGATCAGCCCGATGTGCTCATGGCGCAGTTAGAGCGGCTTGCTCCACTGGTGGGGCTTGATCGCATCTCGCAATGGCAAGACAGCATTCGCCGCAAGTGCTGGGCCGAGCTCGTGACGTCACTGCTCACGCACCACTATGATCCGACTTATCACCGGTCAATGCGCAAAAATTATTCGGGCTACGCCCAGGCTAAAAAACTCGCTGGCCATCCGATGCATCAGGCGCTGCAGACTGCAGCAGCCTAAGCCCGCCGATTTTCCTTAGCGGCTATCGGTCTTGGCGAGTTTTTCGGGAAAGGTTTTTACGCCGATCGCCTGACGATGAAAGCTAATCCAGCGCTCGAGCGCATCCTGGGTGGAGGCCATCTCAAGCCGCTGTAATTCGCGGGCAACCGCCTCTTTCACAGCGGGGCTATCCACTGCAGGCACCTGTGCAGACTCAATGACAACGAGCCAGGCGGCGGCAGTTTTAGTCGATGCCGGCACACTGATTGCGGCAGGCAGGGATTTCACATCGGCACTAAAGACTGCCGCTATCACCTCCGAGGGGATATCGGCTGCGCCAGCAGGCTTTTGGCTGTCTGCACGGCTCAGCGTCTTGGCAGCAGTCAGCCCCGTTGTGGCGGCACCTGGCGTGAGCGCTTTCGCTGCTGTCTGAGCGAGGTCCGTGACACGCTCGGCCGCCTTTTGCTCTTTCAGCTGACGCTCAATCTGCGCACGAACACGATCCAGAGGAATGGGGGCGGCTGGCCGATGGGCAATCACCCGGGCACTGGCTAAAACACCGGGTGCAATCTCGACGGCTTCGGTATTTCTTTTGTTGACCAATACATCCGTTGAGAATAAGGCCTGCAACATTTTCGGGTGACCCACGATGCGCTGAAGCTCAGCAGGCCGGGCTTCATCCGGGCCCTGTCGGCGAACAGACTTCACCGTTTGAATGGCCAGATTAAATTTCCGTGCCGCAGGCTCAAGGCTATCCGACTGCTCGTAAACCAGATTGGAGAATTGCTCGACCTGATCCGCCGAGGCGGGCTTTGAAAATCCCACTAAGGCGATATCCACTTCCTCTGGGGTCTGAAAGGTTTTCGCATTGGCCTGATAAAAGGCCTGAAGCTCCGCATCGGAGACCTGAATGCCTGCAAGGGCCTCTGCAATCGGGAATTTTTTCACGCGCACTACACGCGTCTCCAGGCCAGACTGGGTCAGCCGGCGGGCCACCGACCGCGGCACCATCGTGGAGCGGCCGATTGCCGCGGGTACCGACTCCAAGGCAAGATCAGCACGCACCCGCTGCTCAAAGCCTTCGGCAGTCAGGCCCTGGGCTTTCAATGCCTGCTGATACAGACCCATATCGAATCGGCCGTCTTTTTGCACCGCTGGAATCGCCGAGATGGTTCTTCGCATCTGTTCATCAGAGATGCGAACCCGCAGGGACTCGGCAGCGTGAAGCAGGACCTGCTGAGTAACCAGATCTTCAAGTGTGGAGAGCCGTGAGGCCTGCGTATCCAGTAAGCTCGGATCAATGCGACCGCCTAATTGGGCCCGAATCTGATCAATACGCTGCTGATGGGATCGCTCCCATTCAAACTTCTGAATCTTCTGTCGGCCAACGGTGGCAACCGTGCCCGCATCCGAACCCGGCGCAATGAGGTCCCAGGCGCCAACCACAACGAATGAAGGAATGATCAGAACAAGAATCAGACCAAGAAAAATTCTCTGGTGGCGGCGGACCGATTCAAACATGATGGGGACTCAACAGTAAGCAACCACAGGGGCCCGGCATACCCGGGGCCGGGGAAGATGGCGGAGTGGACGGGGCTCGAACCCGCGACCCCCGGCGTGACAGGCCGGTATTCTAACCAACTGAACTACCACTCCTTAAAATCAACCAATGCAAAAAAGTTTTGGTGGGTGCTGAGAGGGTCGAACTCCCGACCTACGCCTTGTAAGGGCGCCGCTCTACCAACTGAGCTAAGCACCCAAAACCTCGAATCGGCAAGCCCAAGGCCTGCTTTTTGCAAGCCCACGAGTATAAAAAAAAAGGGCTGCTTCTTCAAGCGCGCCCTCTTTCTGCTCAGGCCCTGCAAAGCTTACCTCGGGGCCGCACGGTCTCACGATGCCTTAGCGGTTAATGGCGTCCTTCAGGGCCTTTCCTGCACGAAACTTGGGCACCTTCGCGGCTTTGATCTTGATGGCTGCGCCGGTCTGCGGATTGCGGCCTGTGCGCGCGGCGCGCTTACCGACTGCAAATGTTCCGAAACCGACCAAGGTGACCGAGCTGCCTTTTTTGAGTGTGTTCTTTACGCCGCCGATAACTGCCTCAAGTGCTCGGCCCGCGGCCGCCTTTGAGATGTCTGCCTGCTTGGCGATGTGCTCGATCATTTCATTTTTATTCACTGACGGCTCCCCGCGAAAAAGAGCACGAATTATTTCGATTCGCCGAGACAGTGTCAAGGCGAATCGAATTCGGGAAACTCTTAATGCGGCAGCGGATCCGATTTGGTGGCTTTGCGACCGCGCGAGGACTCCTTGACGGCGGATTCTGCTGCAGGGACAGCAAGCGGAACCTCCTCGTCTGCCAGCGGAACCGGTGCCTTTGCTAACGCAAGGTCCAGCACCTGATCGATCCACTTCACTGGAACGATTTCCAAAGCACCTTTTACATTGGCGGGAATCTCTGCAAGATCCCGAACGTTTTGCTCCGGGATCAAAACCTTCTTGATGCCACCCCGATGGGCTGCCAGTAGTTTCTCCTTTAGGCCGCCAATCTGGAGCACCTCGCCACGCAGCGTGATCTCACCTGTCATGGCCACATCCGCCCGAACCGGGATACCGGTTAGGGCCGAGACCATAGCGGTGGTCATTGCGATACCCGCGCTCGGACCATCTTTTGGTGTTGCACCCTCCGGCGCGTGGATATGCAGGTCTTTTTTCTCAAAGACATCGTCCACGATGCCCAGGCGTCGGGCGCGGCTGCGCACCACGGAGCGCGCCGCCTCGACAGACTCTTTCATGACATCTCCCAAAGAGCCGGTACGAATGATCTGGCCTTTGCCGGGCATGACCGCCGCCTCAATGGTGAGCAGCTCGCCGCCGACTTCAGTCCAGGCCAGACCCGTGACCTCGCCAACCTGGTCGTCTTTTTCGGCCACACCATAGGTGTACTTGCGCACACCAAGAAACTCCTCGATGTTTTCCGCACTCACCTTCACCGGTGGAGCAGCCTTTTTGGTCAGCACCATACGCGTGACCTTACGGCAGATTTTTGAAATCTCTCGCTCCAAACCGCGGACTCCGGCCTCTCGGGTGTAGGTTCGGATAATCTCTCGAATCGCGGATTCCTCGACCGTGATCTCGCCGGCTTTTAGGCCAGTGTGTTTAATTTGTTTGGGTAACAGGTAGCGGGTGGCGATATTGATTTTTTCTTCTTCGGTATAACCCGAGAGCTTGATGACCTCCATCCGGTCTAGAAGCGCTGGTGGGATATTCAAGGAATTGGCAGTCGCCACAAACATGACATCCGAGAGGTCGTATTCCACCTCAACATAGTGGTCCACGAAGGCATGGTTCTGCTCCGGATCAAGGACCTCAAGTAGCGCACTGGCTGGATCGCCACGGAAATCCATACCCATCTTGTCCACCTCATCGAACAAAAAGAGTGGATTGCGAACGCCAGTCTTGGTCAGGTTCGAGAGCACCTTGCCCGGCATCGAGCCGATGTAGGTTTTGCGATGGCCGCGGATCTCAGCCTCATCCCGAACCCCGCCTAGGGCCATGCGGACAAACTTACGATTCGTCGCCCGAGCAATGGACTGACCCAGCGAGGTCTTGCCCACGCCCGGCGGGCCCACCAGACACAAAATAGGGGCCTTCACCTTATCGACCCGCTGCTGAACAGCCAGATATTCCAAGATACGTTCTTTGACCTTTTCCAGGCCGTAATGCTCTTTCTCGAGCACCTGCTCAGCATCCGAGAGATCATTGTTAATCTTGCTCTTCTTTTTCCATGGCAGATTAACGAGCGCATCAATGTAGTTGCGAACGACCGTAGCCTCGGCCGACATGGGTGACATCATCCGCAGCTTTTTGAGCTCTGCATTGGCCTTATCGAGCGCCTCCTTGGGCATTCGGGCAGACTTGATTTTCTTGTCCAGCTCATCGAGTTCGCTGTCCTCACCCTCGCCCAATTCCTTCTGAATGGCTTTGACCTGCTCGTTGAGGTAG
>JBILVT010000002.1:0-44091 GCA_044370275.1 Burkholderiaceae bacterium
ATCGGGCCTGGGGCCTGACACCGTTGTCGCGGCTGTCCTGCCAGGTGGCAGTCGATGGTGAGGATTTGACTGTTGAACTACCGCGCTACACGATCAACTATGCACGCGAGAATCACTGAGTCATTTATGGTGACTGATTTAGACTGCTCGCGTGTTGGATAAAAAGGAGTCTGCCGTTGCCATGAAGTGGACTGATACACGAGAGGTTGCAATCCAGCTCTGCGAGCATCACCCCGAGGTCGATCCCAAGACGATTCGGTTTACGGATTTGCATCGCTGGGTTATGGCACTGCCAGGCTTTAGCGATGACGCCAATCGCTCAAATGAGAAAATTCTAGAAGCGATACAAATGACCTGGATCGAGGAGTCGGAATGATGAAACTATTTTACAAATCGGGCTCGTGCTCGCTCGCCCCACACATTGTGCTCAAGGAATCCGAACTGGCATTTCAAACCGAGGCGGTGGATCTGAAATCCAAGCAAACAGCCTCTGGTGCGGATTACTGGCAGATCAATCCCAAAGGCTATGTGCCCGCCTTGATGTTGGATTCCGGTGAGGTGATTACGGAAGGCCCTGCGATTGGCCAATACATTGCCGATCAGGCACCCCAGAAAAAACTTGCACCTGCCAACGGTACGATTGAGCGCGTCCGCCTGCAGAGCTGGCTAACCTTTATCGGCACAGAAATGCACAAGACATTTGCGCCATTTTTTAATCCTAAGGCCACGCAGGAATGGAAAGATATTGCGATGGCCAATCTCGAGCGTCGGCTTGGCTATGTAGATCAGCAACTGACTGGCCGCAGTTACCTGATGGGCGAGGACTTTTCGGTCGCTGATGCCTATCTTTTTACGGTGCTGAGCTGGGCGAAATACGCCAAGATCGATCTCGGGCGCTGGCCTACGGTGCAGGCTTTTCAGGCTCGGGTTGCGGCCCGGCCCGCAGTCCAGGCCGCCCTTAAAGACGAGGGCCTGATTTAGTGCTCTTCTTTGCGTAGCGCCGGGAAGAGAATCACATCCCGGATGCTGGCGCTGTCAGTAAGCAGCATGACCAGCCGATCGATTCCGATGCCACAGCCGCCTGCGGGCGGCATACCGTACTCCAGCGCACGAATATAGTCGGCATCGAAATACATGGCCTCCTCATCGCCAGAGTCTTTGGCTTGCACCTGAAGATGAAAGCGACGGGCCTGATCCTCAGGATCGTTGAGCTCGGAAAATCCGTTAGCGATCTCGCGGCCAGTGATAAATAATTCAAAGCGTTCGGTGATCTCGGGCCGATGGTCAGATGCTCGGGCCAGCGGGGAGACCTCAACAGGGTAGTCAATGATGAAGGTCGGATCCCAGAGTTTGCCTTCGGCGACTTCTTCAAAAACCGCAAGCTGTAGCGCACCGAGGGCGGCCTGTTTCAGCGCGGGTGACTGAAGATCAACTTTCAGGCCGCGCAGGATATCGCGCAGCGCGTTAGGCTCGGTGAGCTGAGCTTCCGAGTACTGCGGCGCATGGCGCATGATGGCCTGCAGAATCGTGAGTCGCTCAAAGGGCCGAGAGAGGTCGACCGTTTTGCCCTGGTAGCTCAGCACCGTGGCGCCCGTCGCACTCTCTGCTGCGTGGCGTAGCACCTGTTCAGTAAAATCCATCAGCCACTGATAATCCGTGTAGGCCGCATAGAATTCCATCATCGTAAATTCGGGGTTGTGCCGCGGACTTAGCCCCTCGTTACGGAAGTTCCGATTAATCTCATAGACCCGTTCAAAGCCGCCCACAATCAGCCGCTTTAGAAAAAGCTCCGGCGCGATACGCAGAAACATCTGCTGATCCAGGGCGTTGTGGTGAGTAATAAACGGCTTTGCCGCTGCTCCACCGGGAATCCGCTGCAGCATCGGTGTTTCGACCTCTAAAAAGCCATGGTCATTCATGAAATGCCGAATTGCTGAGAGGGTCTTCGATCGGGCAGTAAAGATCTCACGCGATTCACTGTTGACAATCAGATCGACATAACGCTGCCGATAGCGGGTCTCGGTGTCGTGCAGGCCGTGAAACTTATCGGGCAGGGGCCGCAGTGATTTACTGATGAGTCGAATTAGCTGACAGCGAATCGAGAGCTCGCCTTTCATGGTCTTAAAAAGCACCCCATCGGCAAACAGGATGTCACCTAGGTCCCAGTGCTTAAAAGCCTCGTGGGAGTCTGGGCCAACGCCTTCGTCGTTGAGATAAATCTGAATTCGGCCCGTGGCATCTTGAAGAGTGGCAAAACTGGCCTTGCCTTGTACACGCTTGAGCATCATTCTTCCGGCAATGGTCACTTGTACATGCTCGGACTCAAGCTGCTCTCGGCTATGTTGCTCATAACGGTGATGCAGGGCGGCCGCCCGATGGGCTGGCCGAACATCGTTTGGAAAGGCCGTGGAGCCTGCCCGCAAGGCCTCAAGCTTCGCCCGACGCTCGGCCATGATCTGATGCTCATCAAAGCCGGATTGCTCAAGCAGCTTATCGTTATCGGACGGTGGAGTAGATTCGCTCACCTCAGACTCCCTGTTTTAGGCTTGCTTCAATAAAGGCATCAAGATCCCCATCAAGCACCCGCTGGGTGTTTGAAATTTCAACATGAGTGCGGAGATCCTTGATGCGCGACTGGTCCAGCACGTAGCTTCGGATCTGATGTCCCCAGCCGACATCGGTCTTGCTGTCTTCGAGTTTCTGCTGCTGCTCGAGCCGTTTACGCATTTCATGCTCATAGAGACGGGACTTCAGCATTTTCCAGGCCTCATCACGATTGCGGTGCTGGCTTCGATCATTCTGGCACTGGACCACGATGCCGGTGGGCACATGGGTGAGGCGAACGGCAGAGTCCGTTTTGTTGATGTGCTGTCCGCCCGCACCACTGGCGCGGAAGGTATCGGTGCGGACATCCGCGGGATTAATCTCGATTTCAATTGAATCATCGACCTCGGGATAAACAAATACGGAAGCAAACGAGGTGTGTCGGCCGCCGCTGGAGTCGAAGGGGGATTTACGAACCAGCCGGTGGACGCCAGTTTCGGTACGCAGAAAACCAAACGCATAGTCGCCCGAGATTTTGATCGTGGCGGATTTGATGCCAGCAACATCACCCTCGGATTCCTCAAGAAGCTCTGATTTGAATCCCTTTCGCTCGGCGTAGCGCAGATATTGACGCAACAGCATAGAGGCCCAGTCGCAGGCCTCGGTCCCGCCCGCCCCCGCCTGGATATCGAGAAAGCAGTTACTCGGGTCAGCTGGATTGGAGAACATGCGGCGAAATTCCATATCGCCAACTTCTTTTTCAATGCCACTGACGTCTTCTTCGACCGCCAGCAAGGTAGCGTCGTCGTTTTCAGAGCGGGCCATCTCCAGCAGCTCGCTGGATTCGTCGACACGGCCTTTCAGGCCGCGCAGGGCCTCCACCACTGCCTCGAGAGATTTTTTCTCCCGACCCATCTCCTGGGCCCGCTTTGGATCACTCCAGAGCTGAGGATCTTCTAGTAGTTGATTGACTTCAATCAGCCGCGCGGACTTGGCATCAAAGTCAAAGAAACCCCCGAAGTTCCTCGACCCGCTGGCCAAGGGAATCAAGCGACTGGGAAATTTGATTAATGCGTTCAGCTTCCATTGGGGTTCCGCGCAAAAGCCTGGATTTTACGCCAGGCCCACAATCTCAAGCTGCAGCGAAGTGCGGCCTTGCCAGTCGTTGACCCCGAGTCGATAGGCCAGCCGGCTGCGCGGATCACAGGGGCCCGATGCACGAAACCAGATGGCCTCGAGGGTAGGTACTTGACCTGCGCTTTGATTGGTAGGCCGAAGTGTCAGCCGCAGGTGCTGCTCTTTGATTCGGCGCTGGGCCAGAACTTCAAATTCGTTGATAAAAACGGGCTCTGGAAATCCTTGGCCCCAGATTTGGCTGCCCAAGAGCTGAGCCAAATCAAGCCGAAACTCGTCAGCCTTGAGCTCGCCATCAAATTCCAGGATTTGCTGTAAATCCGCAGGATCAGCGAACTCCTGCAATGCCTGCTCAAAGGCCTGGCTAAATCGCTCTAGATCTTCGGCCGCAAGGCTAAGGCCTGCGGCCATCGCATGCCCGCCAAAGGTGCGAAGCAGGCCGGGATGACGCGAATCAATACGCTCCAGCACATCGCGAATATGAACGCCTGGGATGGATCGGCATGAGCCCTTCAGCAGTGACGATTCCGCGTCAGAGGCGAAAATAATCGTCGGACGATAAAACGTTTCCTTCAGTCGGCCGGCAACCAAGCCGATCACGCCTTGATGCCATTGGGCATCATGCAGCACGATGCCCAGCGCAGCAGATCTTTTATCCTCCATCGGTCCAATGCCGATCGCAGAGAGTTTGTCGTGGGCCAGCTTGAGTGCTGACTCGCGGGCTTCGGATTCAATTTCCTGCCGTTCGCGATTCAGTTGATCCAAGGTGGTGGCCAGCTCACGGGCCTCCTCGGGATCGTCTTCAATCAGGCAGCGAATGCCGATGGCCATATCCGACAGTCGACCTGCCGCGTTGATGCGCGGGCCGATTGCAAATCCAAGATCGCGTGCGCTAGCTTCACGTGGCGAGCGGTTGGCGACCTCAAATAGGGCATTCAGCCCCGCAAATGCGGTGCCGCGCCGCAGACGTTTTAGCCCCTGGGCAACGAGCCGCCGGTTATTGGCGTCCAGCTTGACCAAATCGGCTACCGTGCCCAGCGCCACGATGGGCAGCAGATCGTCAAGCCGAGGCAGCCTTTCGGCAGGCCATTGATGCTGTTCGCGAAAGTTAGCGCGCAATGCCATCAGCAGGTAGAACATTACCCCGACGCCAGCCAGGTGTTTGCTTGGAAACGCACAGCCAGGCTGGTTTGGATTGACGATCAAGGCCTTCGGTAGTGTTGGGCCTGGCAGATGATGATCCGTAACCAGCACTTTGATGTTTAGCTCTGCCGCACGATTTACTCCTGCGATGCTGGAGATGCCGTTATCAACGGTGATGATCCAGTGGGGAAGCTCCTGGCGATGCAGCGCAGCCGCATGATCGACTAAGGCAGCAGTCAGGCCATAGCCGAATGCGAATCGATCAGGAACTAAAAAATCTACTCTCGCGCCGAAACGCTGCAGGCCACGGATGGCTACGGCACAGGCGGTAGCGCCATCAGCATCAAAATCGGCAACCACCAGAAGTTTCTCGCCTTTCAAAATCGCTTGGGCGAGCACCTCGGCGGCATGCGAAAGATTAAGCATCTGATCGGGTGACAGTAGGCCATTAAGATCGGTTGCAATTTCATCAGCCGAATGGACCTCGCGGCCGGCCAGCAATCGGGCCATGACGGGGTGAATGCCTGCCTGAGTCAGCGCCGCACTGATGACGGGGTCCACATGCCGCTTGCGCGAGGCAAGCCGAGGGCCGGCAGCAACGGTATCGGGGGCGTTCATGATGCCTAGTATGGCAAACTCATCGCATGCTGCCATACGAAATCATGATTGGTCTGCGGTATACCCGGGCGGGCCGAGCGGCGCGCTCGCAGCGTCGACTGGGGGGTGGAGCGGGCCGTTCGCGACGCAACCGGTTTATCTCTTTTATATCGGGCTTAGCGACCGCGGGGATTGCGTTGGGAGTGGCCGCGCTGATCGTGGTGCTCTCGGTGATGAATGGATTTCAAAAAGAAGTCCGTGATCGGATGCTGGGCGTGCTCTCACATGCCGAAGTCATTATTCCCGGGGGCGATCTCTCGCTGGCCGATCGCCTGCAGCCCAAAGTCGCAGGACATTCCGCAGTGCGGGCCGCTGCCCCTTTTGTCATGGCCCAGTCGATGATCTCTCGTGATGGCCAGATGCGCGGAATACTGGTGCGCGGTATTGATCCCGCCCAGGAGCCGATGGTCAGCGGGGGCTTGGCCCGGCTGATGACCGGAAGGCTTGATGCACTTACGCCACGATCATTTCAGATCGTGCTGGGCCGAGATCTCGCGGCACAACTGGGCGCTGCAGTTGGAGATTCAGTTGTACTGGTGGCGGCCGATGGCGCGGTCTCACCGGCAGGCATCACGCCACGGCTGCGGCAGTTTACTGTCGCCGGCGTATTTGCCTCCGGCCACCACGAGTACGACAGCAATCTGGCGCTAGTTCATACTGCCGATGCATCAGTTTTCTTTCGGGATCAGGCCACTGTCGGGATAAGGCTTAAGTTAGATGATATGCAGCGGGCGCCAATCGTCGCCCGCGAGATCTCGGTCACGCTGTCACAAGATCCGAGCCTGCGGCATATCATCGTTCGCGACTGGTCATACGAGAATCGCAATTGGTTTGCTGCGGTTCAGGTCGAAAAGCGCATGATGTTCATTATCCTGACGCTCATCATCGCTGTGGCCGCATTTAATTTGGTCTCCATGCTGGTGATGACCGTGACGGATAAGCGCGGCGATATCGCGATACTGCGCACACTGGGTGCCCAACGCGGCAGCATCATGACAATCTTTGTCGTACAGGGCGCCTGGCTAGGGCTGCTCGGCGTGGGTTTTGGCGTTGCAGCAGGCGTATTGATTGCGGGCAATATTGATCTAGTGATGGCCTGGATTGAGACCATATTTGGCTTTCAGGTGTTACCAAAAGGCATTTACTTCATTGATCGACTGCCCTCAGATCTGCGTGCTGCAGATGTCACTCAAATTGGGCTGATGGCGCTGGTCCTGTCGTTTCTGGCAACGCTGTATCCCAGCTGGCGAGCCTCTCGGCTTGAGCCTGCCGAAGCGCTGCGCTATGAGTAATCACACTCTCGGTGATGACAAGCAAAGGATCGGCGATGACCCTGCTTGAAGGTAAGGGCCTAAAAATGGTGTTTGGTGACGGCGCTGGCGAGGTTGTGGCACTTCCGGGTGTTGACCTCATGCTTTCACGCGGCGAGACCGTGGCCGTGGTGGGCGCCTCCGGCGCTGGTAAAAGCACGCTTTTGCATATTCTTGGCGGCCTTGAGCGGCCGACAGCTGGCGAGGTTTGGCTGGAAGGCCGATCGCTTTACGCGATGCCGGATGCTGAACGGACACGACTACGAAATACAGCCCTGGGATTCGTGTATCAGTTCCATCATCTTTTGCCGGAATTTACGGCAGAGGAAAATGTTGCCATGCCGCTTCTCATTCGACGGCTGCCGGCCAAACAGGCGCTGCAGCAGGCCGCTGAAATGCTGGCGGCCGTGGGCCTGCAGGCCCGGCGTAATCACACTCCTGCCATGCTCTCCGGCGGCGAGCGTCAGCGGGTCGCGATTGCCCGTGCGCTGGTGACGCAGCCGTCTTGCGTGCTTGCGGATGAGCCGACAGGCAATCTTGATCGGCAGACTGCATCGCGCGTGTTTGAGGTCTTCTTGGATCGTGTCCGCACTCAGCAGTGCGGCTTGGTCGTGGTCACCCACGATCCAGAGCTCGCCCAGCGTTGCGACCGGGTTATTTCGCTTTAGTCAGCTGTGTGATTATTGGGCGCGGCCACTGCGGCGCTTGCGCCGCTGGATGACTTCCCAGCGCACCCAGAGATTCCAGCCCAAGCGGGTGACGAGGTAGCCCGTTACGCCGAGACTGAATGCCAGCGTGAAGACACCCACCACCAGCGGCCAGCCCATGCCGAGCGCCCACTCTCCGAGCTGCGTGAACGAGCCAATCGGCTGACTAAAATCAAAATCTGGCGGTGGCGGAAAAGATTCAGTCGCGCTGCCTTGACTTTCTTGGGAAGGCAGCACGAGATTCAGTAGGCCAATGCCCAGTTGGAGGGCAAGCACATACAAAGGAATAAAGGTAATCGGGTTGGTGTAAAAGGTCATCAATACGGCTACGGGCAGATTCCAGTGAAACAGAAATGAAAACAACGCGGCACCAAACATCTGAAACGGCGCCGGAAACAGTCCGCAGAAAAGACCTGCGGCAACCCCGCCGGCAACGCTTCGACGATGCAGCGTCCAGACCGCAGGGTGCAGGACCCATGGCCCAAGCGCCCGCAGGACTCTGCTTTGTTCGAGTTTGGATTGGTCCGGCAGAATGCGGTGAAGAAACTTACGCGTCATAGTGGACTATTCTAGCCATGCTCATTGATAGCCATTGCCACTTGGATTACCTGAATGCGCCGGGCATTGATGGGGGCATTCTGGGTGCGATGGGCCGGGCACGGAGTAAGGGTGTGCGGGCGGTGATTCTTCCGTCTGTCATGCCAGCCAATTTCGAGCGTGTCGTAGCCCTGGCCGAGCAGATTCCCGAGGTCTTTTTTGCCCTTGGTATTCATCCGATGTATGTCCAAAGCATGAGCGACAGCAGCCTTACTGACCTTCAGAATGCCCTGCAGCGTTATCAGGGCCATCCGAAGCTTGTCGCCGTGGGCGAGATCGGTCTTGATCACTATGTTCCAGATCTCGACCGGGAGAAGATGAATATGTTTTATTTGGCGCAGTGTAAGTTGGCACGGGATTATTCGCTGCCGGTAGTGCTTCATGTGCGCAAGGCACAGGATCAGGTGCTCAAAGGCCTGCGACGTTTCGGGATTGTGCAGGGTATTGCCCATGCCTTTAATGGCAGTCTGGTCCAGGCCCAGGCTTATGTGCGTCAGGGGCTTGTTCTTGGGTTTGGGGGTGCGGCGACATTTACCCGTGCAGCGCAAATTCGTAGGCTCGCCGTGGAGCTCCCGGCATCAGCATTGGTGCTGGAGACTGACTCACCGGATATTGCGCCAGCGTGGCGTGCCCGTGGGGAACTTAATGAGCCTGCTGAACTGCAGCAGATCGCCAAGTGTGTAGCCCAGCTTCGTGGTGAATCGGTTGAGCAGCTGATTCAGACCACGGGCGCAAATGTCATGCGAGCACTACCGCGTCTTACAAACCAGCTGTAATAGATCTTGCTGGCTGTTGCGCTGGGCGCACTCTTCGGCATCTGTTGGATTCAGACCCGACAGGCGCTGCCTGATGTTCCTCTTTTGGCGGGGCTCGCCCTGTCTGGCGGATGTTTTCTGGCAATTGTCTGGGCGGCTGCCCGGCAGCTGTTGCAGTCACAACCGCGCGTAATCGCGCAGCAACTTAATCGAGTTTTCCTCAGCGCACTGTTGATCATGATGTCGGCTGGGCTATTTGCGCTCCGCGCGGCCGATGATGCATCAACCGGACTATCGAGACGTCTCTCCGCCGCTATGGATGGACAATCGGTCTGGCTTGAGGTGGTGGTACGTGACCTTCCAACGCTACAGGAGCGCGGCTGGCGATTTGAGGCTGAAATTCGAGCGGCGCGAATGGAGCCCGACGGTCCGGTGATCTCCTTGCCCCGGCGTGGGCTCATGTTTTGGCCGAAAGGCCCGATGCAGGATTTTCCAGAAACCTTATCGCCGGGGGAGCACTGGGGTTTACAGGCCCGGATTCGTCAGCCGCATGGAACACTAAATCCGCAGGCCTTTGATGCGGAGGCCTGGATGATGGAGCAGGGGTTTCATTTTGTCGGTAGCGTAAAGACCGGCAAGTCTGCGCCCCGGCCGCATTTGCTTGGAATGGAGACTGGCTTTGGTCTTCGGATTGATCAGATGCGTGACCGGATTCGAAAGTTAATCGGCGTGAGCAGCCAATCCAGCGCTGCCGGTGTGCTGAGTGCATTAGTAGTTGGGGATCAGCGTGCTATCGGGCTAGCCGAGTGGGCGGTTTTTCGAAAGACTGGCGTCTCGCATCTGATGAGCATTTCAGGATTACATGTCACGATGCTTGCGGCTATGGCCGCTTCGGTAGGCGCAGTTCTCTGGCGTGGGCTTTGTCTTACGCGGCTTGCCGCTGGCCTTTGGATTCCCGTGCAGTCCGTGGCTGCTGGCTTTGCGATTATTGGTGCTGTCGGCTATGCGTTGCTGGCTGGTTTCGCGATTCCTGCGCAACGTACGGCCTTGATGGTGACGGTCCTTGGCGTAGCACGTATTCTCGGTGTGCAGGCTAGCAGCACTTCGGTACTGGCCCTGGCCATGCTGGTGGTGCTGGCGGCCCATCCGATGGCCGTGCTGTCGGTTGGATTTTGGCTATCGTTTATCGCAGTAGGATTTCTATTCACGCTGGGCGAGGGCCGCGCGATTCGGCGACATGCTGGCTTATTGAGGCGCTCGCTGGATGTGCTGCGGCGCGCGGCTTACACCCAATGGGCAATCACCCTGGGCCTATTGCCGCTTACGATTTTCTTTTTTCAGCAGGTCTCCTTAGTGGGGCCGATTGCGAATAGTTTGGCAATTCCGGTCGTCAGTTTTCTGGTCACCCCGCTCGCGATGGGGGGAGTGGTTGAGACCGCTTACATCGGAAGCGCCTGGCTTTTGCGCCTCGCCGCGCGCATTCAAGAGCAGCTCTTTGAATTTTTGGCATGGAGCGCTGTACAGCCTTTTGCAGTGTTGGATTGGCCAGGCCCGAGTTGGGCTGCAGCAGCAGTTGCGACCATCGGTATGGTGGTGGTGTTTGGGAGGTCCTTGCGTGGACGCGCGACTCGGTGGCGGCATATTGGCTGGCTCGGTCTTTTCGCACTGTGCCTGCCTGCGCCGAAGACTCCCGCCGAAGGAGAGATGCAGGTCACCTTGATGGACGTTGGTCAAGGCAGTGCAGTGCTGATTCGAACGCGCGATCACACTGTACTTTTCGATACCGGCCCAGTCATGGGGCAAAGCGATGCGGCCGAGCGGGTCATCCTGCCAACGCTGCGTCGCTACGGCGTGCGGCGACTTGATCATCTTGTGGTCTCGCATGCGGATCAGGATCACATTGGCGGGCTGGCAAGCCTGCTGCTCGCAATGCCGACCACGTCGATAGTCGCACCCGAGTTTGAGTCGCTGCGTGAATCCCTGCGAAAGTCCTCGGCTGGGGCGGCCGCTGCAATGCCGATGCGTCAGACGCTCTGCCGGGCAGGACAAAAATGGAGCATCGACGGTGTTAATTTTCAGTTTCTGCATCCGAGCACACCACCGCCTTCCATTACGGCGACTCAGCGCAATCGTTATTCTTGTGTGTTGCGTATCGAGGACGCAGGCGGCGGCAGCCTCTTGCTAACGGGCGACATTCCGCTAAAAACGGATCGCGAGTTGGTCGGTCGATTCATTGGCTTGCAGGATCCGGAAAATTCAGAGGTCCTAGCTTTAGCGGGTGCAAAGCTCGCATCACAGGTGTTAGTTGCGCCTCATCACGGCAGCAAGACTTCGTTGAGCGAAGACCTTTTGTGGGCGGCTGCGCCGCAGTTTGTCGTGATTCAGGCGGGCTATCGCAATCGGTATGGACACCCTCACCACGAGACCCTGGATCGCATCGCACGTGCCCAGGTCAACGCCCCAGCGGTGCTGCGGACGGATCTGCAGGGCGCAATTGAGTTACGTTGGACCAGAGGCCAGCTCAGGTACTGGGATTTCTGGCGTGACCATCGGCGCTGGTGGCACCTGAACCGGGCCGCCACGCCAATCTTGTAGCACCTACTGTGCTGTCCAGCCGCCATCCATCGCCCAGGCGACACCGCGGACCTGTGCCGCAGCATCCGAGCAGAGAAACACCGCCAGCTGCCCCAACTGTTCCGGTGTAACGAATTCGCCAGAGGGCTGCTTTTCTGCGAGTAGATCCCGCTTGGCGTCTTCGTTAGAGATTTTCTTTTCGTGTGCGCGTGCATCGACTTGCTTTTGCACCAGTGGCGTGAGAACCCAGCCCGGGCAGATGGCATTGCAGGTAACGGCGGTCGTGGCGCATTCAAGCGCAACGGATTTTGTCAGGCCGACGATGCCGTGCTTGGCGGCAACGTAAGCACTTTTCTTTGCTGAGGCTACAAGCCCATGGGCAGAGGCGATATTCACGATCCGACCAAATCCACGTTTCTTCATGCCTGGCAGCGCACAGCGAGTGGTATGAAATGCCGACGACAGATTGATGGCAATGATGGCATCCCAGCGCTCTACCGGAAACGTCTCCACCGCTGAGACATGCTGAATGCCGGCGTTATTAATTAAAAAATCAATTCGTCCCAGTTTTGATTCCGTTGACCGAATCATGTCCTCAATTTCAGAGGGTTTGCTCATATCGGCACCATGGTGGAGAACGCGCACGCTATAGCGTGACGCGAGCTCGCTGACCAGACCGCTGATAGCGGCGGGCTCCCCAAAGCCATTGAGCATGATGTCAGCGCCTTGATCGGCCAGGGCTCGAGCGATTCCTAGGCCAATACCACTGGTGGAGCCAGTGATGAGGGCGACTTTCGAGCGGTGGGGTTTTGACTCTGACATGAGCACTCCTTTAGATAACAAGAGGGTGTTAGGATCGATTCATGGTAATGATAAAGCTTAGTGAGCAAGGCATCGTCGAACCCCGGCGGGGCTCAGTGGCATGCATCAGTACTGCAGGCCTGCATCGTATGGCCTATCAGGAGTGGGGTGACCCGCAAAATACAGATGTCGTGATTTGTGTGCATGGCCTGACACGGGTGGGCGAGGATTTTCAGGATCTTGCCCGGGCCTTGTCAGATCGTTTTCGGGTGGTCTGCCCTGACGTGGTAGGCCGGGGCCGATCTTCATGGCTCAAAAATCCAATGCTTTACGGGGTGCCCCAATACACCGCCGATATGGTGACGCTCATTGCCCGTTTAAATGTCGACCGTGTGAAGTGGGTCGGTACCTCTATGGGGGGATTGATCGGAATGTCGCTTGCTGCGTTAGCGCAGTCACCGGTTGAGCGGCTGGTTTTAAATGATGTGGGTGCAGTCTTAAGCGGTGCTGCACTCGGGAGAATTGCAGCTTATGTGGGCGTAAAGACTGAGTTTGACTCTTACGCCCAGGCCAGCGCCTTTTTGAGAATGGTCTTTGCGAGTTTTGGCCCCCACTCTGAGGCCCAGTGGCGGCAGTTAATTGATTCAGTGGTGGTTGTGCAGCCTGATGGCCGCACCCGTCTGCACTATGACCCCGCCATTACGGAGCCGTTTCGTCAGGCCTATGGCGCCCAGGCTGTAGCAGGGCAGCCGCCGGCAGATTTAAGTATGTGGCCCCTGTATGACTTGGTGCGATGCCCAACCCTGTTGCTGCGCGGGGCCGAGAGTGATTTGCTAACCCGCGATGTTGCCCAAGAGATGGCAGCCCGAGGACCAAAGCCCAGCGTGATTGAGTTTGCGGGCATTGGTCATGCGCCAAGCCTGATGCATGCCGATCAGATTAGTGTGATCCGTGATTTTTTGCTTCAGACCGATGCACATGAACGCTAAACAAGAGGCGCTGATGGCCAAGCGATTTTCTATTGGGCAGCCCCTGCAGCAGCGGCGCCAGTTGATTCTGGCAGCGCTTGCGGGCGGCTTAATGGTGGGCTGCGCAGGTACATCGCCTGCACCAAGCGATCGGCGGGAGAAATTTGCCCTCGTACTCGGCGGTGGGGCAGCACGGGGCTTTGCGCACATTGGTGTGATCAAAGTGCTCGAGGCCAATGGCATTGTTCCGGATTTGATTGTAGGCACCAGCGCGGGAAGCCTTGTGGGTGCGCTGTACGCATCGGGGGTGGATGCCTTTGAGTTGCAGCGGCTGGGTCTAGCGCTTGACGAAAGCACATTCGCCGACTGGACAATTGGCAGCCGCGGTTTGCTAAAGGGCGAGGCTCTGGCGGCTTATGTGAATCAGCAGCTAAAGCAGCAGCCCATTGAGCGGCTAAAGCGGTCGTTGGCGATTGTCGCCACAGATTTAAGATCGGGTGAGCCGATGGTGTTTCAGCGCGGTGATGTGGGGACTGCGGTCCGAGCTTCGAGTGCGGTGCCTGGAATTTTCAGTCCCGTCAAAATTGCTGACCGTGATTATGTCGATGGCGGCCTGACCCACCCTGTTCCGGTAGCGATTGCCCGCAGGCTGGGCGCGGATGTTGTTCTGGCCGTTGATATTTCCGCAAGGCCACGCAATCAAGAAGTGGGTGGCACGCTCGATGTCTTGCTGCAAACATTCACCATCATGGGCAGCCGGATTGGCCAATACGAACTCGCTGCAGCTGACTTTGTGATTCGCCCGGCTATTGGACAAATTCGCGGCACTGATTTTTCTGCGCGAAACATCGCCATCCTTGAAGGCGAGAAGGCTGCGTTGGCGGTGGTCCCTGAATTGCGAAAGCGGCTAAAGCTCAATCCGCTCGGGCAATAAGTCGGCGGGCCTGATCGAATCGCTTCGCCCAGTAGTCTTGTGTAAGAGACTCGATGCGCACAACGCCGCGTGAGGTCGGCGCATGCACGAAGCGGCGCTCTCCGAGATAGACCCCCACATGTGAGTTGGGCCGGCCGGTAGTGTTAAAAAACACCAAGTCTCCGGGTGCGAGCGCATGCATTGGAATTGGCGCCCCTACAGTTGCTTGTTCTTCGGTAGTGCGAGGAAAGCGGACCCGAAAAGCCTCTTGAATGACATGGGCAACCAGTCCCGAGCAGTCTAGGCCCTCCGCGGGCGAGCTGCCACCCAGGCGATACGGTGTGCCAAGTAGCAGCACGGATCGGGAAGTGATCTCTGAGACCGCCTGATCGCGCGACATGCCTGCAGGCGGCTGGATGAAGGCACCGATCTGGGCCTCCGCGCGCCATGATTGTGGTCCTGCCGAGGGCGCAGGCTTTGGCGGGCTTGCGCAGCCAATCACCAGCAAAAGCGGCAGTGCCGCAGCAGCAATCAAAAGTCGGTCGGCTATCATGGGGCGAATTATCAAACATCAAGGAGCCATCATGATTCAACGCCCTGTTCTGACCGAGGATGATGTCCAGCGTATCGGCGATGCGGCAGTCGTCGAGGCAAAAAAGAATGGCTGGAATGTCTCGATCGCGATCTGCGACGAGGGTGGCCACCTGCTGTGGCTTAAGCGTTTGGATGGCGCGCCAGCCATCTCAGCCTACATTGCACCGCAGAAAGCCAAGACCGCTGCGATGGGTCGCCGCGAATCAAAAATATACGAAGAGGTGATCAATCAGGGCCGCACCTCGTTTCTCTCGGTGCCTGAATTGCAGGCCATGCTTGAAGGCGGCGTCCCGATTGTGGTGGAGGGCCACTGCATTGGTGCAGTGGGGGTATCGGCGGTGAAATCCAGCGAAGACGCACAAATCGCGAAGGCGGGAATCGCAGCACTTTGAGCGACTACGCTGCCATTTTTTCGATTTTGATTTTCCACTCTTTTGGGCCGGTCTCGTGGACCGAAGTACCAGAGGAGTCAACCGCAACGGTCACCGGCATATCTTTGACTTCAAATTCATAGATCGCCTCCATCCCAAGGTCCTCAAAGCCCACGACTCGGGCGGACCGAATTGCCTTGCTCACCAGATAGGCTGCGCCTCCTACCGCCATCAGATAGGCTGACTTGTGGCGGCGGATCGCCTCGATCGCCTCGGGGCCGCGTTCAGCCTTACCGATCATCGCAATGAGCCCCGTCTTTGCAAGCATCGTTTCGGTGAACTTGTCCATCCGGGTTGCGGTGGTCGGCCCCGCCGGACCCACAACTTCATCGCGCACGGGATCCACAGGGCCGACGTAATAAATCACGCGGTTGGTGAAATCCACCGGAAGTTTCTCGCCTTTTGCCAGCATGTCCGCGATCCGTTTATGGGCTGCATCTCGGCCAGTCAGCATTTTTCCGTTCAGCAGCAGCGTCTGGCCGGGCTTCCAGGAAGCGACCTCTTCGGGTGTGAGCGACTCTAAGTTAACGCGTTTTGATTTTTCGACATCGGGTGACCACGATACTTTGGGCCAGTCTTCCAGGGCCGGCGGCTCAAGGTGGGCAGGGCCCGAGCCATCCAAATGAAAGTGGACATGTCGAGTCGCAGCGCAATTGGGAATCATGGCCACGGGGAGATTGGCGGCGTGGGTCGGATAGTCCAGAATTTTTACATCGACCACCGTGGTCAGGCCGCCGAGTCCTTGCGCCCCGATGCCCAATGCATTGACCTTGTTGTAGAGCTCGATACGCAGCTCTTCGATGCGATTGCGTGCCCCGCGTTTTAATAACGCTGGCATATCGACAGGATCCATCAAGGCCTCTTTCGCAAGCAGGGCGGCCTTCTCTGGCGTGCCGCCAATGCCAATGCCCAAAATCCCTGGTGGGCACCAGCCCGCGCCCATGGTGGGCACGGTCTTCACCACCCAGTCCACGATCGAATCACTCGGGTTGAGCATGACGAGTTTGCTCTTTGCTTCTGAGCCACCGCCCTTAGCGGCACAGATCACCTCAATGCCATCACCGGCCACGATGTCGTAGTGAATCACTGCCGGCGTGTTATCGCGTGTATTTTTTCGGCTGCCCGCAGGGTCCGCCAGAACGGAGGCCCGCAGCACATTGTCTTTATCGCCATAGGCCCGCCGCACCCCCTCATTGACCATCTCTGAGACGGTCATCGTGGCGCCCTCCCACCGGGTATTCATTCCGACTTTTACAAATACCGTTGCGATGCCAGTGTCCTGACAGATCGGCCGTCTGCCTTCGGCACTCATTCGGCTATTGGTCAGGATCTGCGCGATCGCATCTTTTGCCGCAGGACTCTGCTCGCGCTCATAGGCACTGCCGAGGGCCTGGATGTAGTCCAGCGGGTGGTAGTAGCTAATGAATTGAAAGGCATCGGCAATGCTTTGTATAAAGTCGTCTTGTCGGATCGCGGCCATGGCAGAACTCCTGGTTTTGCTGTAGATTTTAGAAGCAGGCGCACAATCCTACGGGCCATCTGAGCTCTTGTCGCGCTGCAACATAAGAATTCTAAACCGCTAAGTCCATCAGCGAGGGAGCAGACAACATGGCAATTGAATCGGTACTTCACGAGTCCCGCGTATTTCCTCCGCCCAAAGAGTTCGCCGCCAAGGCCCGACTGGGCAGCATGCAGGCTTATCAGGCGATGTGCAAGGAGGCTGAGACCAACTATGCCGAGTTCTGGGCCAAGCAGGCTCGCGAAGAAATTATCTGGAAAAAACCCTTTACGCGTGCCCTCGATGAAAGCAAGGCGCCGTTTTACAAGTGGTTCGATGACGGCATGCTCAATGTGTCATACAACTGCCTCGATCGGCACCTCGAAGCCGGCAATGGCGATCGCGTTGCACTGATTTTTGAGGCCGACGATGGCACGGTCACCCGGGTCACCTATAAGCAGCTGCATCTGCAGGTCTGCCAGCTTGCAAATGCGATCAAGTCCATGGGCTACAAAAAGGGCGACCGTGCCCTGATTTACATGCCGATGTCGGTGGAGGGCGTCGTGGCTATGCAGGCCTGCGCGCGGCTAGGGGTGATTCACTCTGTGGTATTCGGTGGCTTCTCGGCGAAAAGCCTGCAGGAGCGGGTGGTCGATGCGGGCGCCACGCTCATCATTGCCGCAGACGAGCAATGCCGTGGTGGAAAGGCAATCCCGTTAAAGCCCGCTGTCGATGAGGCCATCGGCTTAGGCGGATGCGAGGGCGTAAGGCATGTGATTGTTTATCGTCGCACTGGCGGCAAGATTCCAATGACTGCAGGACGGGATGTCTATATGGATGACATCTGCAAGGGCCAGCCTGAGTCGTGTGAGCCTGAGTGGGTCGAGGCCGAGCACCCTTTATTCATTTTGTATACCTCAGGCTCGACCGGCAAGCCCAAAGGCGTGCAGCATTCTTCAGCGGGCTATCTGCTGCATGCCATTCTGACTATGAAGTACACCTTTGATATCCAGCACAGCGATGTCTTCTGGTGTACCGCGGATATCGGCTGGGTAACAGGCCATACCTACATTACGTATGGTCCTTTGGCCTGCGGTGCGACCGAAATTGTTTTTGAGGGCGTGCCCACCTATCCGGATGCCGGACGGTTCTGGAAAATGATTCAGGACCACAAGGTCTCGATTTTCTATACCGCGCCGACTGCAATTCGTTCTTTGATTAAAGCCAATGAGGCCAATCCCGCGACGGCGCCCAAGAACTACAACTTGAATTCTCTGAGGCTACTGGGTTCGGTGGGAGAGCCGATCAACCCCGAGGCATGGATGTGGTACCACAACAATGTCGGTGGTGGACGCTGCCCGATTGTCGATACCTTCTGGCAGACTGAGACCGGCGGCCACATGATCACACCGATGCCAGGCGCAACACCCTTAGTGCCCGGCTCTTGCACACTGCCATTTCCGGGTATTCAGGCCGCGATTGTCGATGAAGCGGGCAGCGATGTTCCGAACGGGCAGGGCGGAATTCTCGTTGTGAAAAAGCCCTGGCCATCGATGATCCGTACGATCTGGGGAGATCCTGATCGTTTTGTGAAAAGCTATTACCCGGAGGAGCTCGGCGGCCGGCTTTATCTCGCAGGCGATGGTGCGATTCGCGATAAAGATACCGGCTACTTCACCATCATGGGCCGAATCGATGATGTGCTCAATGTCTCTGGCCACCGTATGGGAACCATGGAGATTGAATCGGCGCTGGTGGCCAATCCAATCGTTGCTGAGGCAGCAGTTGTGGGACGGCCAGATGACACAACCGGAGAGGCCGTGGTGGCCTTTGTGGTGTTGAAGTCAGCGCGGCCTTCCGGCGATGAGGCAAAGAAAATTGCGATTGACCTGAGAAACTGGGTGGGCAAAGAGATTGGACCGATTGCCAAGCCAAAGGAAATTCGTTTTGGTGACAATCTTCCCAAGACACGTTCGGGCAAGATTATGCGTCGACTGTTGCGCACACTTGCCAAGGGCGAGGAGATCACGCAGGACACCTCAACCCTTGAAAATCCGGCGATCCTTGATCAGCTCAAGCAGTCGGCATAAGGGATGGTCGAGGGTGTGGACGCCCTCGGTCTCTGATACACTCCTCGACGCTGAACCTGCCTAGCCAAAAGACGTCCGGGCTGCGGCTTGTCTTCCTCTCGCGGAGAGATGGATGAGTGGTTTAAGTCGCACGCCTGGAAAGCGTGTATGGGTTAATAGCCCATCGGGGGTTCGAATCCCCCTCTCTCCGCCACAACACTTTTATTTATGAATACGGCCCTAGCCAAACAAGTACTTGAGGCCGCCTTGCTCGCCCACACCGAACCCATGCCGGTGTCCGAACTAAGACGGCTCTTTGATGATGAACTCGACGCAGACACCATTCGTCTGCTGCTTGAAGATTTGCAGCGCGAGTGGGTCGGTCGTGGCGTGGAACTCGTGCCGTTGGCCTCCGGCTGGCGATTTCAGACCCGGCCCGAGATGCGTGAGTATTTGGATAAATTAAAAAATGAAAAACCACCGCGTTATTCGCGGGCCACGATGGAGACACTGGCCATCATTGCCTATCGTCAGCCCGTGACCCGCGGTGATATTGAAGACATTCGCGGCGTTGCGGTGGCCACACAGGTCATCAAATCGTTGGAAGATCGCGGCTGGATTGAGGCTATCGGCCATCGTGACGCGCCGGGACGTCCGGCACTTTATGCCACGACGCGACATTTTCTTGATGATCTTGGACTGAGGTCTCTCGAGGAGTTGCCTGCGCTGGATGCAAATTGGAGTGATACCGCAGCAAGCCTGCTGCCTGGCCTATCGGAGACAGCATCTTGAGTGAGCAGGATCAGGAGTTCATTGTTGCAGAGCCCGAGGCTGAGGCCGAACCGATTCCGTTTTTTGCGCAGCAGGGCACAAGTCCGCGGATTGATGGTCCTTCGCGGGCGGGGCTGGACTACGATCCACCGAAACTTCATAAGGTTCTTGCAGATGCAGGCGTTGGATCGCGGCGGGAGATGGAGGAGCTGATTCTTGCGGGCCGTGTATCGGTCAATGGCACCCCTGCGCATATTGGCCAGCGCATCCTGCACTCCGACCAAGTCAAGGTCAACGGCAAGCCCATTCGTATCCGTGTGGCGCCGCCACCGGTTCGGATTTTGGCGTATCACAAGCCATCTGGCGAGATCGTGACACGCGATGATCCACAGCAGCGGATCACAGTATTTAAAAAGCTACCACCTGTTCGATTTGGGCGCTGGATAGCAGTCGGTCGGCTGGATATGAATACCGAAGGCCTGCTGCTCTTTACGACTTCGGGTGAGCTGGCCAATCGGCTTATGCATCCGCGATCACAAGTCGAGCGCGAATATGCCGTTCGTATTCTGGGTGAGCTCAGTGCCGAGGGCCGCGAGCAGCTGCTCTCGGGCGTGACGCTCGAAGATGGCCCTGCAAAATTTGAATCGATTGAAGATGCAGGCGGCGAGGGTGCAAATCGCTGGGTCCGTGTGGTGATTACCGAAGGCCGCAATCGTGAAGTCCGCAGGATGTTTGAGTCAGTTGGTCTCACGGTGAGTCGATTGATTCGGATTCGCTATGGCCAGGTGGCCCTGCCTTCGGGCCTGCGTCGCGGTCAAGCAGTCGATCTCGCCGAAACCGAAGTCCAGTCGCTGTGCCAGTCAGTAGGCTTGCGTGTTGCGGGCCAGGATCAGGCGCGTGGCCAGGGCCCGCGTCGCGGATCAAACTCGCGCAATAGTCGGCCCCCCAACAAGGGCCCACGTCGCCCGGGTGCGCAAGAGTGGCACTCACCGAGTAGTGTTGCGCGGGTTCAAGCCGATGACAGGCCGCTCATTGATGATGAGGATTTATCGCAGCCTCATCCCGACGATGAATGGCAGCCCTCGGGACCCGATGCGCACCTGTCGCATCTTGGCGGTGGCATGAAGAAGCGGCCTCAGGGCCCTAAAAAACCAAATCCTTTGCAGACCTCGTGGGGCGCTGCCAAGCCTGCGGGCGCCTCGTTGTCGGCACCTCAGCGGCCAGATGGCGGCAATCGCAACAAGCCGCGTGGGGGTCGGCCTGGTCGTAAGCCTGGATTCAAGGGCCGCAAGGGCCCCTAGCGCCTTGCACCAGGGGTGAGAGTCCAGTAAAATCAAGCACATACGACGCGCTTCAAGGTGGTTCGAGCAGCGTCCTTAATAAGAAATGGGCTTCACAAAGCCCATTTTTTTTTGCTGTCGGAAAGGCGTTGTGGGCATGGCGGATCTCTGGCAAGTCGTGGAATCGGCGGCCCGCGATGTGGGCTTTGAGTTAGTGGACCTGGAGCGGACTCCCGGCGGGATGGTGCGGGTGTTTATCGACACCCTTGACCACAGCCGCATGGTCACGGTTGATGACTGTGAGTTGGTCTCCAAGCAGCTGGTGCATCAGCTGCCCGTTGAGGGCTTTGATTTTCAGCGGCTTGAGGTGTCGTCACCCGGCATGGATCGTCCGCTGACCAAGCTGGAGCATTACCTGCGGTTCGCGGGCCAGGCCATCAAGCTGCGGTTAAAGCTGCCGCTCGAGGGCCGGCGCAATTTTGAGGGCCTGCTTGTGGTTGGTCCAGACCAGGCGCTGTCGTTGCACTGGGAGAGTAAGCCCGGCGAGGAGCTGGAGTTGAAGTTTGAATTACAGGATGTGGATCGGGCGCGTCTGGTGCCCCAAGTCAAGTTTTAGGAGAGTGGAAGATGAGTCGTGAACTGATGATGCTGGCAGATGCCCTGGCCCGTGAAAAAAACGTTGAGCGGGAAATCGTATTTCAGGCCCTGGAAAGTGCCCTTGCATCGGCGACGAAAAAACGATTCTCTGAAGAGGTCGATGTTCGCGTATCGATTGACCGCGATACGGGCGATTACGAGAGCTTTCGCCGTTGGCAGGTTGTGCCTGATGGCGAGCTCGAGGACCACGACCTGCAGATTATTCTCACCGAGGCCCGCAAGCAGATTTCAGATATTGAGGTGGGCGACTTTATTGAAGAGGAGCTTGAGCCAATCGAGTTTGGCCGCATTGGGGCCCAGGCCGCCAAGCAAGTCATCCTGCAGCGCATTCGTGAGGCCGAGCGTGAGCAGATCCTGAAGGATTTTCTTGAGCGCGGTGAGGTCATCATCAATGGCACGGTCAAGCGGCTTGAGCGTGGTGACGTGATCGTTGAGTCCGGCAAGATCGAAGCAAGGCTGCCGCGTGATCAGATGATTCCGAAAGAAAATCTCCGCCCAGGAGATCGTGTGCGCGCTTACATGCTGCGCGTTGAGCGTAGTCAGCGCGGCCCGCAGATCATTTTGTCGCGTACTGCACCCGAATTCATCATGAAGCTTTTTGAGCTGGAAGTGCCCGAGATCGAGCAGGGAATGCTGATCATCAAGTCGGCTGCGCGGGATCCAGGGGTTCGGGCCAAGATCGCGGTGTTTACTGCTGACCGTCGTATTGACCCGATTGGCACCTGTGTGGGGGTGCGCGGCTCCCGCGTGCAAGCGGTGACCCATGAGCTTGCCGGAGAGCGGGTCGATATCGTGCTGTGGTCAGAAGATCCCGCTGAGTTTGTCATCGGAGCGCTGGCACCAGCCAATGTGTCGTCCATTGTGGTCGATGAAGAGCGGCATGCGATGGATGTAGTAGTCGATGAGGCCGAGTTGGCAGTAGCCATCGGCCGCGGCGGCCAGAATGTGCGGCTTGCCTCTGAGCTTACCGGCTGGCAGATCAACATCATGACGGCAGATGAGTCAGCGCAAAAGTCTGAAACGGAGCGGCAAAAACTTCGCGAGTCGTTTATGCAAAAGCTCGATGTGGATGGCGAAGTCGCTGATATTCTGATTGACGAAGGCTTCTCGACACTTGAAGAGGTTGCCTATGTGCCCGTCGCTGAGATGATGGAAATCGAGGCCTTTGACGAGGATACTGTTAATGAGTTGCGTAACCGCGCCCGCAATGCCTTACTCACGGCTGCGATTGCTCAGGAAGAAAAGCTCGAGACCACGACTCAGGATCTGCTGGATTTAGAGGGTATGGATCGTGAACTCGCGGTGAAGCTTGCCGACTCAAAAATCTTCAGTCGGGATGACTTGGCCGATTTGGGTGTTGATGAGCTCGTAGAAATTGCTGGCTTAGATGAAGAGCGGGCAAAGGCTTTGATCATGAAGGCTCGAGCACACTGGTTCGCATCCGAAGAAGCCGAGGCAGGAGGTGCCGCTGATGGCCGCTAATAATGTTGAAAAATTTGCTGCCGAGTTAAAGCTTCCTGTCGAGACGCTGCTCGATCAGCTGCGTGCCGCCGGCGTAGTGAAATCGGCAGGTACCGATTCGCTAACCGAAACCGATAAAGAGCAGCTGCTGAGCTCTCTGCGTAAGGCCCACGGCTCGGATGAGGCGCCGCGCAAAAAAATCACGCTCACCAAGCGCCAGACTACCGAAATCCGCCAGGCTGATGGTTCGGGTAAATCTCGCACTATTCAGGTCGAAGTTCGCAAAAAGCGGGTTTTTGTGAAACGCGAGGCCGGTGAGACTGCTGAGCCAGCGGTATCCGAGCCCGCTACGCCGGTGGTGTCAGAGCAGGAGCTCGCCCAGCGTGAAGCAGAAAGCCGTCGTCAGTCGGAGTTGCTCGCACGCCAAGAAGCGGAATTGAAAGAAAAACAGGAGCGGCTCGAGCGTGAGCGCGAGCGTGAGGCCCGCGCCCTTCAAGAGGCCGAAGAGGCCGCCCGCGCTGTCGAGGCTTCAAAGGAGTCGTCTTCCAAGTCATCAGCGGCTGCCGCAAAGGCAAGCGCTGTACAGGAGCGAGCCCGTAAGGCAGCCGAGGATGCTGCAAAAAGTGTGGAGGCTCGGAGAGCAGTCGAAGACGAAGTCGCAGCGATTAATAAATTGATGACTGCAGCCCGCAGCGGCAAACTTGCCGCAACGGCTCGCGCCCCCGAGAAGGCTGAAGAGGCAGCGCCTTCGACAACCTTACACAAGCCGACCGTTAAAAAAGCAGAAGGCAAGGCTGATGGTGAGGAGCGGCCCAAAGAGAAGAAAAACGAAAAACAGCTGAAAGCTTCTCAACTCTCATCAACCTGGCAGGATGATGCTGCCAAGCGTCGCACGATCAAGACCCGGGGTGATTTATCAGGCGGTGCGGGTGGATGGCGTGGCGGTCCAAGATCAAAGTCTAAACAGAGTGCCTCGGATGCGCCTGCATTTGTGCCACCAGTGGAGCCGCAGACCCGCGAGATCCATGTGCCCGAAACGATTACTGTGGCCGATCTTGCCCACAAGATGTCGGTAAAAGGTGCTGAGGTTGTCAAGACACTCATGCAGATGGGCCAGATGGTTACGATCAATCAGGTCCTAGATCAAGAGACCGCGATGATTGTGGTCGAAGAGATGGGCCATAAGGCCTTTGCTGCAAAGCTCGATGACCCCGAGGCATTTCTCGAAGAGACCGAGGCAGAAAAGGTCGCCCAGGCCTCCGCCATTACGCGGCCGCCGGTGGTCACGATCATGGGCCACGTTGACCATGGCAAGACGTCGCTTCTCGATTACATTCGCCGCACCAAGGTCGCCGCGGGTGAGGCGGGCGGCATTACGCAGCATATTGGCGCCTATCACGTTGATACGCCCCGTGGTATGGTGACCTTCCTGGATACGCCGGGCCATGAGGCCTTCACGGCCATGCGTGCTCGGGGTGCCAATGCCACCGATATTGTGGTGTTGGTGGTGGCCGCCGATGATGGCGTCATGCCGCAGACCAAGGAAGCCGTTGCCCACGCGAAGGCGGCGAAGGTGCCGATTGTGGTGGCCATTAACAAGATCGATAAGCCCGAGGCCAATCCGGATCGCGTGAAGACCGAGCTTGTGGCAGAAGAAGTTGTGCCCGAGGAATATGGCGGCGACTCGCCGTTTGTTGCGGTATCGGCGAAAACCGGCCAAGGTATTGAGTCATTACTGGAAAACGTTTTGCTGCAGGCTGAGGTCTTGGAACTGAAGGCCCCGGTGGATGCATTGGCCAAAGGCCTCATCGTTGAAGCCCGGATCGATAAAGGCCGCGGTCCCGTGGCCACTGTATTGGTGCAGTCCGGTACCTTGAAAAAGGGTGATGTCATTTTAGCGGGCGCAGCTTTTGGCCGCGTGCGTGCCATGCTGGACGAAAATGGTCGGCAGGTCGAGCAGGCGGGCCCTTCCATTCCGGTAGAGATCCTTGGTATGACCGAGGTGCCGCAGGCGGGCGACGAAATGATGGTCCTTGGTGATGAGCGTAAGGCACGTGAGATCGCGCTTTTCCGTCAGGGCAAGTTCCGCGATGTGCGACTTGCCAAGCAGCAGGCCGCAAAGCTTGAAAACATCTTCGAAAATATGGGCGATGGTGTGAAGACCCTGTCGCTGATTGTTAAGTCTGATGTTCAGGGCTCACAAGAGGCGCTGGCGTCTGCCATGCAAAAGCTCTCGACCGAAGAGGTCAAGGTCAATATCGTGCATGCGGCCGTGGGCGCAATCACAGAATCGGATATCAACCTAGCGATTGCATCCAAGGCAGTGGTGATCGGCTTTAATGTACGGGCGGATCAATCCGCAAAGCGGCTCGCGGAGGGCAACGGTATCGACCTGCGGTACTACAACATCATTTATGACGCAGTGGATGATGTGAAAAATGCTATGCAAGGCATGCTTGCGCCGGAGCGCCGTGAAAACGTGATCGGTCTGGTGGAGATCCGGCAGGTCTTTAAGGTCTCTCGGCTGGGCAATATCGCCGGCTGTATGGTGGTTGAGGGCCTGGTGCGGCGTGGTGCCAGTGTGCGATTGCTGCGCGATAACGTTGTGGTCTGGACAGGCGAGCTCGATTCATTGAAGCGCTTTAAGGATGATGTCAAAGAAGTCAAAGAGGGCTTTGAGTGTGGTCTGACGCTGAAGAACTACGACGATATCCAAGAGGGCGATCAGCTCGAAGTCTTTGAGATCCAAGAAATTGCGCGGACACTCCAATAGACCTTCCGAGCGCAGCCATCGAATTGCGGATCAGATTCAGCGTGACCTCTCCGAACTGATTCGGCTGGAAGTCAAGGACCCGCGGCTTGGCCTGGTGACCCTTACGGATGTCGAGGTCTCGCCGGATTATGCCCACGCGCGGGTCTTTTATAGCGTGCTGCCGGATGACCCCGCGCAGCTTGCCCGGACTGAGGAGGGCCTAAACGCCTGTCGTGGATTTCTTCGGGCGCGGTTGGGGCGGGTTTTGAAAATTCATCAGACACCGGAGCTTCATTTTGTGCGGGATGACTCAACCGCCAAGGCGATCGCCATGAGTGAGTTGATTGATCGGGCCCTATCGGGAAAATCTAATGGTTGATGGTGTGTTACTTCTTGATAAGCCTGTAGGCCCCTCGTCGCAGCGGGTCTTGGGCCATGTGAAGCACCTCTTGGGCGCCAAGAAGGCTGGCCATGCTGGCACGCTCGACCCGATGGCCAGCGGTCTGCTGCCGATTTTGTTTGGCGAAGCAACGAAATATGCTGCACAAGGCTTAGATGCTGATAAAACCTATCTTGCGGAGATTTGTCTCGGTGCCCGTACGCGTACTGGGGATCGCGAGGGCGACGTGATTGAGCAGGCGGTAGTGCCGGCCTTAGATCGGGCCCAGGTGGAGTCAGTTTTGGTGAAATTTCTTGGCCAGAGCCTGCAGGTGCCGCCGATGTACTCGGCGATCAAGAAAGACGGACGGGCCCTATACGACTATGCACGATCGGGGGAAGAAGTCGTGCGCGAACCCAGATCAATCACGATTCACGCGCTGGAGCTGACCCGAGTTCATCTGCCGGTGCTCGAGGTGCGGGTGGTGTGCAGCAAAGGCACCTACATTCGGACCCTGGCCGAAGACATCGGTGCTGCCTTGGGCTGCCCCGCCCATCTGCAGTCGCTTCGGCGTATTGGCGTCGGACAGCTTCAGGCGCCCGAGATCGTCCCGCTTGAGTCGATTGAGCGGGCGGACTCACAGGGCCGGCTGCGTTTTTTAAAGCCGGTTGACTGGCTGATTCGGGATTGGCCCGAAGTGGTCATTGATGCCGCAGCCACCGAGCGGTTTTTTCACGGGCAAACCATTCTCTGTTCCGGCTATGCACCGGTTTCGCAGTGCAGGGTTCGAAATGAATCCGGAGAGTTTCTTGGCACCGGCCGGCTTGATGCGGCAGGCCTTTTGCACCCAAGCCGGGTGCGATCACTTCATTCATAGATCGGAGACCCGTATGCGGGCCCTACGTAATATCGCCATCATCGCCCACGTCGATCATGGCAAAACCACCCTGGTAGATAAATTGCTTCAGCAGGCAGGTACTTTTGCCCGGCATCAGCAGGTTGCTGAGCGGGTGATGGATTCCAATGACTTAGAGCGTGAGCGCGGGATTACGATCCTGGCGAAAAATTGCGCGGTTGATTACGAGGGCACCCATATCAATATCGTGGATACCCCTGGCCATGCTGACTTTGGCGGCGAGGTCGAGCGGGTCCTCTCGATGGTTGATGGCGTGCTGCTGCTTGTCGATGCGGTTGAGGGTCCGATGCCGCAGACACGATTTGTCACACGCAAGGCGCTTGCCCAGGGCCTGCGACCGATTGTGGTGGTCAATAAGATCGACAGGCCTGGTGCGCGGCCAGATTGGGTGGTGAGCCACACCTTTGATCTTTTCGATAAGCTGGGCGCAACCGAGGAGCAGTTGGATTTTCCGGTGGTCTATGCCTCCGCTTTAAATGGCTATGCCACGCTTGCACATGATCAGCCCGGAAGCGATATGCGGCCCCTGTTTGAAGCTATCTTGCAGCATGTGCCTCAGCGAGCTGACGATACTGAAGGGCCACTGCAGCTGCAGATCTGTTCATTGGATTACTCCAGCTATGTTGGAAAAATCGGTATCGGCCGGATTAATCGTGGCCGACTGAAGTCTCTGCAGGATGTCATCATCCAAGATGGCCCCGAAGGTGCGCCAAGAAAAGCCCGCGTGAATCAGATTCTGAAATTCAAGGGCTTAGAGCGTGAGGTGGTTCCGATCGCCGAGGCAGGCGATATCGTGCTGATCAATGGCATTGATGAGCTCAATATCGGCACGACCGTGTGCGCCCAGGACAATGTAGAGCCGCTGCCGATGCTGCAGGTCGATGAGCCGACGCTAACCATGAACTTTATGGTCAATGCCTCACCGCTTGCCGGCCGCGAAGGTAAGTTTGTAACCAGCCGTCAGATACGCGAGCGTCTTGAGCGCGAGCTGAAATCCAACGTCGCGCTGCGGGTTGAGTTTGGCGAGGATTCCGATACGTTTGTAGTTTCAGGCCGTGGCGAGCTGCACCTGACCATTCTTTTAGAGAATATGCGACGCGAAGGCTATGAGCTTGCAGTATCTCGTCCGCGTGTGGTGTTTAAGACTGCGCCAGATGGTGAGCGCTTAGAGCCCTACGAGACCCTGACCCTGGACGTGGAGCAAGAACACCAGGGCCCCGTCATGGAGGATTTGGGTGTTCGCAAGGGCGAGCTCTTGGATATGGTGCCCGATAGCCGTGGCCGGGTTCGGTTGGACTATCGAATTCCTGCCCGTGGACTGATCGGCTTTCAGGGCGAATTTCTGACCATGACCCGGGGCACTGGGTTGATGAGCCATGTCTTTGATGACTACGGCCCCTTTAAAGGCACCATGATTGATCGGCGCAACGGCGTTTTGGTCTCACAAGATGATGGCAATGCCGTGGCGTATGCCTTATGGAAGTTGCAGGAGCGCGGCCGGATGTTTGTCAGCCCGGGTGATGCTCTATACGAGGGCATGATTATCGGTATTCACTCGCGGGATAACGATCTTGTTGTCAATCCGGTAAAGGAAAAAAAGCTTACCAATGTGCGGGCTTCCGGTAAGGATGAGCACATCGATTTAACGCCCCCGATCGAGTTAACGCTTGAAAAGGCTGTTGAGTTCATTGCCGATGATGAGCTTGTCGAAATCACGCCCAAGAGCATCCGGCTGCGCAAACGCCATCTCAAAGAGCATGAGCGTAAGCGCGCCCTGCGCGAAGAGGCTGCGTAAGCCGCACGTACTTCAGATCGTTTGCAGAAGGAACAACGATGCAAGATGAAATCCGAATCTCTCTGTTGGCGACGCGCCAGGTCATGGAAGATATGTTGGCCGACAGCGCGCTGCAGCAGCAGCTGGTCAAGGCCGTTGATTGCTGTGTGAATGCGTTAAAGTCCGGCGGCAAACTCATGTTTGTAGGCAATGGCGGCAGCGCGGCCGAGGCACAGCATTTATCGGCAGAGATGGTGGGCCGCTTTTTGCAGGAGCGACAGCCCCTGCCATCGATTGCGCTGACCACGGATACCTCTGCGGTGACGGCCATTGGGAACGACTATGGCTATGAGCATGTATTTTCCCGGCAGGTGCAGGCTTTGGGCCGCAGAGGTGATGTCTTAATTGCAATGTCGACCTCTGGCCGAAGCAAAAATATTGTGTTGGCCATGCAGGCTGCCCGTAGCGCGGGAATTTCCACGATTAGCCTTACCGGAATTCATCCGCGCGATATGGGTGAGTTGGCCGATGTCAGCCTGAAGGTGCCGTCATCGCACACTCCCCAGATCCAGGAAGGCCATCTGGTCCTAGGACACTTGCTGTGCGGAATGGTGGAGAAACAACTCCTGTCGTAGCGCGCGCACTGCAGATGCTGCAGGCTCTCGGGGTCGATGAGGCCACCGAGACTGCGACGCGGCTGTCGGCCGGTTTTGACGGCAGTCCAAAGGCAGCTGAGGCCTGCCGAAAGCAATGGGGCGGTGAAGTCGCCACACTCCTAGTCGCCCTGCATCGGATGACAGGGCTTGGCCATCGGGTCAGTGCGGATGGCGCAGACGATACTCCCGGTCAGATCGAGACCCTGCGTCGTATGTTATTGGCCCTTGCCGATGATATTCGTGTTGTGGTTATTCAGCTGGCTTTGCACATTGCGACTCTTGAGTCTGTTGCTGAACAGATGAAGGCCCAGGATGCGGCAGCTCTTGAGCATGGTCGGCGACTCGGCCAGGAGACCTTAAAAGTCCAGGCGCCTTTGGCCAATCGCCTCGGGATTTGGCAGTTGAAGTGGGCGATGGAGGATCTCGCCTTTCGCATGACCGAGCCGCAGGCGTACCGCGCCATTGCGCAACGCTTAGATGAGACCCGGCAGGAGCGTGAAGCTTTCGTTAGCACAACGATTGCCAAGCTTCGAGATTTTCTTGTCAAGGCGGGCATCGAGGGCCAGGTCGCAGGCCGGCCAAAGCATCTCTACAGCATCCACCGGAAAATGCAGTCCAAAGGCCTTGATTTCGATGGGCTCATGGATATCCGTGCCTTTCGGATTCTCGTCGATACCGAGAACCAGTGTTATGCAGTCCTCGGTTTTTTACACGATCACTGGCAGCCGCTTGATTCTGAGTTTGATGACTACATTACGCGGCCAAAAGCCAATGGCTATCAGTCGCTGCATACAGTGCTCCTGGATGCGCAGGGACGGCCGTTTGAGGTTCAGATACGTACCCATGACATGCATCAGCGCGCCGAGTTGGGTGTGGCAGCCCATTGGAAATATAAAGAGTCCGGTGCAAGCCATGCCTCAGAGGGTAACTATGCTGATCGCATCTCATGGATCCGTCAGATGTTGGATTGGGGCCAGACTTCGGGCGGCCAGGTGCGTCTGGCAGATGACCGCGTGTATGCGCTCACGCCAAAAGCCCGCATTATCGAGCTGCCCAAGGGTGCAACACCTTTGGATTTCGCGTATCACCTCCATACCGAGATCGGCCACCGCTGCCGCGGAGCGAAAGTTAACAATCAGATTGTGGCGCTCACCACCGAGCTTCAGACCGGACAGACGGTTGAGTTGATGACGGTAAAGCAGGGTGGTCCAAGTCGTGATTGGATGAGTCCCGAATCCGGATTCCTGAAAAGTCCCCGCGCTCGGCAGAAAGTCCGAACCTGGTTTCATGCCTTAGATCTTGCCGAGGGCCGTGTGGATGAACGCTCTGCAGAGAGGGCAACGGATCGGATGGCCGAATCGGGAAGCACTGAGGCAGAGCGATTAAAGCGCGCCGAGATCTCGGCAGAAGAAGTCATTCTGTCTAAGATTGCTAAGCCAAAGACTGCGGCTAAAGGCCAGGTGCTGGTGGTGGGAGTGGATCGAATGCTCACCGCCTTGGCCCGTTGCTGTAAGCCCGCGCCCCCTGATGCGATTCGTGGGTTTGTAACGCGGGGCCGTGGTGTGAGTGTACATCGCGCGGAGTGCACGACATTTCTCAGAATGTCGGCCGGTGCGCCCGAGCGGGTGATTGAAACTGAGTGGGGTCAGCCCTCTGGAGCGCTCGATGCACGCTACCTCGTGGATGCGGTGCTGATCGCGCGGCCGCGCCAGGATCTGATTCGCGACATCGCGGAGGTCCTCGCCCGCGAGCGTATTCCGCTTGCAAAGATTGATTCCTTTCCGAAGTCTGACCAGATCACGATGGTTTTAAGTCTGCAGGTCATGGATGGCGAACAGTTAAAGCGGGCCTTGGCCATGCTGTGCGATGTCGCTGGGGTCATTTCAGCGACGCGAGGGTAGTCTATGTCTGGATCAACCGCAGGCGATTCAAAAAACGTCTAAGATGACGATATGCGAGAGCAAATCACACTACGACTGATGGGCCTTGGCTTTGGCATTGTGCTGGCAAGTCTGCTGGGGTGGGCCGATGCGATAGCTCAGGGACGCGAGCTTGCCGATAAGCGCGATGTAAAACACCAGGAGTTTTTAAAGCGCCTGCCGCTAGAGTCGCGCTGTAAGGCCGAGGTAGCCGGTGGTGTGTTGCTGCCCGATGGTGAGAAGCGTTGGAAGTCGGGCCCTTTTGAAGTCGAGGCCGAGGATGATTTTCGCGTCACGATCTTTCGTTACGAGCAACTCAATCCTGATGATCGCGAAACCTGCGAGGCGCAGGCCCGTATGCTCGAGTATGAGGATATTCGTCGCGTCAACGACCTAAAAGATGGTCATCTCTTGTGTCTGCGGCGTGTGTATAACGATAAGGGCCGTCTGCCGCAGCTGCGCGCCTGCCGGGTGAGCGCGCTATTAACCCAGCCACTGCATCTCCGGTGCACGAATCTCGACCCGATCATTGATCCCGATGGGGTTTTCGTATCTCCAAATCTCATGGCGGTGATGACCCTGCCACAGGCCGTGATGACCAAGGGCACTTGCCAGGCGGCTGACCGGTTTTAATTTCAGCGTAAGGGTATAAGCAATAAGTCAATTGCCCGAAGGGTAATGGACATGAGTGGCCGCATCCAGAGCTCAGAGATGACACCAGCGATCAAAAGCGCTAGCACGATAAAAAATCCGTAGGGCTCGATTCGGGCAACGGCCATAGCCGGCTGCATCGGCAAGAGGCCGACGAGAATCCGGCCGCCATCCATAGGCGGCAAGGGAAAGAGATTAAAGACAAACATCACGACATTGACGAGCACTCCTGCTTTGCAGACCGCGCCAAAAAATGAATTTCCATCGCCTGGGCTGACAAAAACTAAAAGTGCCACTGCCCAAAGCAGGGCCTGTATCAGGTTGACAGCCGGGCCCGCAAGAGCGACCCAGATCATGTCTTGCTTCGGCCGGCGCAGGGCGCCGAAATCGACTGGCACTGGCTTGGCATACCCGAAGACAAATGCGCCTGCGGTCGCAAATGCAAGCGCCACAGGGATCAGGATTGTTCCAACCGGGTCAATATGTTTTAGGGGATTAAGGGTAATGCGTCCAAGCTGCCAGGCGGTGGGATCGCCGAAAAAACGGGCGGCGTAGCCGTGAGCGGCCTCATGCACTGTGATCGCAAACAGCACCGGGATAGCGTACACACTTAAGGTATCAATCCATCCGTTGAGATCCATATTCACCAGAGGCTTGCCGCCACACTTTCTTCAATGAGTGCCTGCACCGCAGGGCTAATTCGATTCAGGAAATCTAACCCAGTTCGCTGTTCAATATCGCGCACCGAGGTGATGAATTCGTCAATCTTTCGGTTGGGATGCGGTGCATTCGGCACGACAAAGGCGATCGTCTCCACCCGGACCGGATCGAAGACCACTTTGTAGAAGTGCGTTGGCACGGCAACCTGATTGGGCCCGATCTTGGCGACTTTTGGGGTCTCAAAAATGGGGCCCGTATAAATAAAAAGCTCACCGCGCTGCGCAACCCAAGTCCGGATTGAGGATTCGATTTCGCCCCAGATCCCTCGGTTCATGCCGGGCCCGACCTGAGGCGCCATATTCGAGAGGTAAAAACTCTCTTCCATGGCCTGCGCGCTCCAACGCATATCCGCAGCAGGCGCCATGTGACCACGGTCGTAACCGCTACCCCGATAGTCTTCAAGCTCGGCGCGTTTGCCTTTGGGAAGTTCGGGATCTGGCGCGAAACGGTTAGAGCGTTGGACACGACTCACCAATCGTTCAGGTGTCATGCGCTGCGCTACCCAGACGGGTGCTTTTTTCTCTTCATCATGTGATAGGGCAAAGCCCGAGCGGCACAGTAAAGCGCCACGATCCGTGGGTAGGCCGTATTCTAGGAATTCTTTACACCGCTCGGTGGCGGGCTGCGCCCATGCTGATCCGGTAAGCAGCAGCGCAACAACCCACAGAGCGCTGTGCATAAGTCGGCTTGATCTCACAGGCTATTTCTTTGGCCGAAACGCGGCACAGACTGCATCATTGGTCAGGATGCTTGGCCCGCCCATCAGCTCAAGGCCATAAGGAATCGCGGCAAAAATACCGTGGACCAGGATTTTGCCGTCAGGGCTGCGTACACCGCCCAAGGTTTCTGCAATTGATTTTGGCTGGCCCGGCAGGTTAATGATCATCGCCTTGCCGCGCGTCACACCAACTTGTCGCGAAAGGATTGCGGTAGGCACATAGTGCAGGCTGATTTGCCGCATTTGTTCACCGAATCCTGGTAATTCACGGTCCGCGACCGCGAGGGTTGCCTCTGGCGTCACATCCCGGGCAGCAGGGCCGGTGCCTCCAGTGGTAAAGACGACATCACACTCTTCGTGGTCCACGAGATTCATCAGTGTCTGAACGATGCGATCTTGCTCATCGGGGATGAGCCGTTCAATGCCGATCCAGGGGCTGGTGATGGCGGCCTCCAGCCATGCGCGCAGGCCCGGCAGGCCTTTGTCCTCGTAGATCCCCTGGCTCGCGCGGTCACTAATGGAGACCAGACCGATTTTAGCGGTGCGCGTGGAGGATGATGTTGAGGAATCGGTCATCGTCAAGTCAGACAGAAGGATTAGGCAGGAGTCGCTATTATTGCCCTTATGGCCAACTCAAAACAAACATCGTCTCCCCTCATGCTCAAACCCGAGCTGCTGCGGGATCTCTCATTAAAGATTTTGCAAATGGCCCGGGATGCCGGGGCCACCGATGCTGCCTCGGAGGTCTCAGAAAGCAGTGGACTTTCTGTGACGGTCAGGAAACAGGATATTGAGACCCTTGAGCGGACCCGGGATCGGGCCGCCTCGGTCACCGTCTACAGCGGGACACGTCGGGGCCATGCGACCACGTCGGATTTTTCTGACCAGGCCCTGCGCGCTGCGGTTGAGAAAGCCTTGGATATTGCCCGTTATACCGCCGAGGATCCGTGTGCAGGCTTGCCAGAGCCGCATCTGATTGCCCGTGATGCGCCGGCGCTTGCCTTGTATTTTCCATGGGAGCTCTCAGCAGAGGCGGCGGTACGGCTTGCGATGACGGCAGAAAAGGCAGCACTCTCAGTGAGTCCTGCGATTCAAAATACCGAGGGCGCTTCAGTGGCCGCCAATCACGGCCAGTTTTATTCCGCGAACACCAAGGGGTTTGTCGGTGGCTATCCTTATTCACGCCATTGGTTTTCAGTTGCACCGATTGCGCAGTCGGGCCAGAACATGCAGCGCGATGACTGGTACACCTCGGATCGGGATCCGCGACGGCTTGCGGACCCCGAGGCGGTGGGCCGTTACGCTGCCCAACGGGCATTGGCCCGGCTCCATGCAAAAAAGGTCGCGACCCAGAAAGTGCCGGTTCTTTTTGAGGCGCCGCTGGCAAGTGGCATTTTGGGGGCCTTTGTGCAAGCGGTGAGTGGTGGCGCGTTGTATCGAAAGTCAAGTTTTCTGCTGGATAGTCTCGGCCAACAAATATTTCCCTCTCATATTCAGATTCGTGAAGATCCCTTAATCCCCGGTGCGATGGGGAGCACACCCTTTGACGACGAGGGCGTCCGGGTGCGGGCCCGCGATGTTGTCGCCAACGGTATAGTGAAAGGATATTTTTTGTCTTGCTATAGCGCTCGAAAGCTGGGCATGGAGTCGACTGGAAATTCCGGCGGATCCCATAATCTGTTAATGACCAGCAGCAGGACTGCCGCAAGTGATGATCTCAATGCGATGTTGCGCAAAATGGGCCGTGGCCTGCTCTTGACCGAAGTCATGGGCCAGGGCGTGAATTACGTTACCGGAGATTACTCGCGGGGTGCGTTTGGCTACTGGGTTGAAAATGGTGAGATCGCTTATCCGGTTGAGGAAATCACGATTGCAGCCAATATGAAAGACATGCTCAAGGGCATTGTAGCGATTGGAGCGGACGCCATTTGCCGGGGCACCAAAACCGTCGGCTCGATTTTAATTGACGAGATGACTATCGCAGGGAACTAGGGCTCGGTCAGATTCGTTGCGTGCTGCGGCGGAACTCGAATTGCACGAATCACGCCGGGTGCCCGGCGTACGCGTCGTAGTACATTGGCAAGGTGCTGACGCTCACGGACTTCGATGGTCAGATTCATGATGGCTAGTGTCTGATCTTTCGGTGCCGTGTTAGCGCCAACAATATTGGCATCGGCTCCTGAGATTGCAGATGCAACTCGGGCAAGAATTCCACGCAGGTCTTGGGTTTCAATAATCAGATGGGTCTGAAAGAGACGCCGCAGCTGCTCAGCCCAGACGATATCGGCCCAGCGGCCCGGATCCTTCGAGCGTTGGCGACGCCCAAGGCCGCAGGTCGCCCGATGGACAACAAGGCCCGCGCCACCGCGCATCAGGCCAATAGCCGCATCACCACCAATCGGGCTGCAGCAGGTCGCGTACTGCACTGTAGAGCCCTCGCTGCCATCAATCGTGATGGCCTCGGCGGTGCTCGTTAAATGGGTCTTCGCGATCGCCAGGGCATTTTTCGCATGATCGGGCAGATGCGCTGGCGCGGTGTTGGCGATCTGAGGCGCGAGTCGTCGGGCAGCCACGTGTGCCAAGGTCAGGCCAAGACCGATGTCTTCAAGCAGCGCATCTTTGTCGTGGGCCGTATTCTCGGCAAGAAATTGCTGCCACTCCAACTTCGGATCGTCCAATCCCGATGATCCGAGGGCCCGAAGGGCCTGGTCCAAAAGCCGCTGGCCGAACTCGATGGCCTCGGTGCGGGTTGTGGTTTTAAGCCGATGCCGTATTTCCGCTCGGGCTTTCGCTGTGCGAACAAAACCGAGCCAGGCGGGATGGGGGTTCGCTCTTGCGTCGGTCTGGATGCTGATGACATCGCCATTGCGCAGGATCGTATCTAGACCAACCGGCCGCTGGTTGATTTCCGCTGAAATGCAGTGATGGCCAATATCGGTGTGCACGTTGTAGGCGAAGTCTACGGGAGTAGAACCACGAGGCAGCTCACGAATCGCACCTTTCGGCGTGAAGACATAGACCACATCTGGAAAAAGATCGATCTTGACGCTGTCTAAAAACTCAGAGGGATCTCGCGTCTGGGACTGGACTTGGACCAAGGACTGCATCCACTCATGGGCGCGGGCCTGAAGCGGTGAAGCGGCCTTGCCGATATTTTCTTTATACATCCAGTGGGCTGCGACTCCTGCCTCGGAGACGTAGTGCATTTCCTCGGTGCGGATCTGAAACTCGACTGGCGTGCCATACGGACCAATGACCGTGGTGTGCAGCGACTGATAGCCGTTGGATTTTGGTAAAGCAATATAGTCTTTAAATTTTCCCGGCATAGGCTTATAAAGTGCATGTAATGCGCCGAGTGTGATGTAGCAGTCTGAGATCTTGGGAACCAAAATACGAAAGCCGTAAACATCGAGCACCTCAGCAAAACTTAGGTGCTTTTCGATCATTTTTTTGTAGGTCGACCAGACACTTTTCTCTCGGCCTTCGACTGCAGCAGAAATACCGAACTTGGGCAGCTGCTGGGCAACAGCCGATTGCAGCCTGCCGATGACTTCACGACGGTTACCGCGCGCTGCAAGAATGGCCCGCGACAAGGTGGCGTAGCGGCGCGGATATAGGCCAGAAAAACTTAAATCCTCAAGCTCCCGAAACGCTGCATTTAATCCAAGACGGTGGGCGATCGGTGCGTAAATGTCGAGTGTTTCTTTTGCGATTCGACGCCGCTTTTCGGCCGCCACCCCCTCCAGGGTTCGCATGTTATGAAGCCGATCAGCGATTTTGATCAAAATGACACGGACATCCCGAGCCATGGCCAGCAGCATCTTTCGGAAGTTTTCCGCCTGGGCTTCTTCGCGGTTACGAAACTCCACAGCATCGAGCTTGGAGAGGCCGTCTACCAGCTCGGCGACCTCGGACCCGAAGCGCTCACGGATTTCTTCGGTAGTAGCTGTCGTGTCCTCGACTGTGTCATGCAGCAAGGCCGCCATCAGGGCCTGAACATCGAGCCGCCATTGCGTGCACAACTCAGCGACTGCGAGAGGGTGGGAGACGTAGGGTTCGCCGCTTTGGCGGTATTGGCCGAGGTGGGCCTGGTCGCTGAAACGATAAGCGGCCTTTAGCCGCTCGCAATCATCTTGGTGAAGGTAGGCCCTTGCGCGTTCGATAAGCGGGCCCACGGAGACTGCCCGCAGAGCGGGACTGTTCACTTAGATTGGCACTTTCCTTAGCATCTCGCGGCCAACCTGCTGCGCGGCGATTTCACGCAATGCCGTCACCGTGGGCTTATCCCTGGACTCTAGTTTCGGCGATGCGCCCTGGGCGAGTTGGCGGGCCCGATAGGCAGCGGCAAGCGCAAGTTCAAATCGGTTGGGGATGAACTGGAGGCAGTCTTCTACGGTGATGCGTGCCATGCGGTGCTCTCAATCAGAGGTGATTTATCGGGATGTTGGCGCCGGCCAAGAGCGTTGAACAAACTGTTCTAACTCCTGCAAAGCGACGCTAAAGTCTTGATTTATAATAACATAATCGAACTCTTCGGCGTGCGACATTTCATCTGCGGCGGCCGCTAGGCGCCGCTGAATAACTTCTTCGCTGTCCTGCCGCCTTGATCTGAGTCGTGATTCCAGCTCATGAAGCGAGGGCGGAAGAATAAAGATGCTCCGGGGGGCCTGTCCGGGCTGCCGATAGACCTGGCGGATCTGTTGAGCACCTTGCCAGTCGATTTCGAGGATCACCGAGCGGTTGGCTTCACGTTGTGCTTGGATCCAGGCTTTTGAGGTGCCATAGAAGTTCCCATGGACTTCAGCCCATTCCAGAAATTCGCCCGCATCACGCCGGGCGACAAAGTCCTTCGCTGTAGTGAAGAAATATTCTCGGCCGTCTTGCTCGCCGGGTCTAGGTGCGCGTGTTGTCGTGGAGATGGAGACGATCCACTCTGGATTGCGGGCAAGAAACGCGCTCACGAGGCTCGATTTTCCCGCGCCAGACGGCGCGGCGATCATGAGCAGTCTGCCTTCATTCAAGATTCTGAACCTGCTCTCTGATTTGCTCGATCAGTAGCTTCATTTCAATAGAGATCTTGCTAAGTTCAATCGAGGCTGCTTTAGACCCCAGTGTGTTGGCCTCTCGATTCATTTCCTGGGTAAGGAAATCCAATCGTTTGCCGATTCCTCCTGTGCCTGATTTGGGCGGCGACTGAAGGACCGTAGTGGCTGCGGTGAGGTGGGCAGAAAGCCGGTCCAACTCCTCCGCGATGTCGATGCGAAGCCCGTATACCGCAACCTCTTGGCGAATTCGCTCCTCGAGTACGGCAAGCTTGATGGCATCTGCAGCGTCTTGGGCTGTGCCCGCCAAGGCCTCCCGAAATTTCTCAGAGAGCCGATTCTCCTGAGCAGCGATGGCCTGGGGGATCTGTTCTTTGGCGTTACTGCATAGCTTTTGAATTTGTTGCAGCCTGTCACCGATCACAAGCCCGAGCTTGTCACCTTCTGCGATTCTATTTCTCGAAAACTGCTCAAGCGCGCTGGTTGCAAGACCATCGAGCAATGCCGCCCACTCCTGTTGGCTGAGCTGTGGTTCTACGAGAACTCCGGGCAGCTTCAGCAATTCGTGAACGCTAAAGGACGTAATGTCGGGATGTTCCTGTCGAATCTCATGGGCAAGCCTGAGGGCGGACTGCAGGCCAGGCTGGCTAATCCGCGTCATCGACAGAGTCGACTCGGTGCGGGAGAGGCTAAGCCGCAGCTCAATTTTTCCGCGGGCAATCTGCGATGAGATTCGCTCCCGCAGCAAGGATTCTGCCCAGCGAAATTCATCCGGCAGCCGCGGATGCAGCTCAAAAAATCGGCTATTGACACTTCGAATTTCAAGGCCGAGGCGGCCGGCGGGGCAGTCAATCTGGGCGCTGCCAAATCCGGTCATGCTGGGGTGGGCCATGGGCGTAATCTCGATGTGCGGGAGGGACGCGATATTGTAAGGTCCTGCTTTTAGAGGAATTCAACATGACACAGCAAGGTTCAGCTTCGTCAGGCGCTTCGGCCCAGTCTGCGCCTCGGCCCAGCGGCCGACAGGCCGCCCAACTCAGGCCCGTGAGCCTTCAGCGCCGCTATACCAAACACGCTGAAGGCTCAGTACTGGTCTGCTTCGGAGAGACTAGGGTGCTTTGTACGGCTTCGGTAGAGGAGCGCGTGCCCGGCTTTTTAAAAGGCCAGGGTTCGGGCTGGGTGACAGCAGAGTACGGCATGCTGCCGAGATCAACCCATACTCGAAGTGATCGCGAGGCCGCAAAAGGAAAACAGAGCGGCCGCACCCAGGAGATTCAGCGCCTGATTGGCCGATCCTTGCGGGCTGTCACCGACTTGAGTCTCTTGGGTGAGCGGACGATTACGATTGATTGCGATGTCTTGCAGGCTGATGGCGGCACGCGGACTGCGAGTATCACTGGCGCCTGCGTGGCGCTTTCGGATGCGTTTCAGGGCCTACAGCGTGACCGCCGGATTGGCCAGAATCCGTTAAAGGAATCGGTTGCCGCTATCTCTGTGGGTATCTGGCGCGGCGCTGCGGTGCTGGATCTAGATTATCTTGAGGACTCCGCTTGTGATACCGATATGAATATTGTAATGACTGACTCAGGCGGTATCGTTGAAGTCCAGGGCACAGCAGAGGGCACACCGTTTACCCGTGAACAGTTTGATCAGCTGCTGATGCTTGCCTCACGCGGCATCAGCCAGCTGCACGAGTTTCAGCAATGCCTGATTCAGGATCCGGAGCGGCTTTCGGTCGTTGTCGAATGAGCACGACCTGGGTGCTGGCCTCATCGAACCCAGGAAAACTAAAAGAGTTTGAGCAGGCCCTTGCCCCAGCGCTCCAGTCGCGGGGAATTCAATTAATCAATCAATCCTCGCTTGGCATTGATCCGGCCGAGGAGCCTTACGATTCATTTGCGGAGAATGCACTCGCCAAAGCGCGACACGCCAGCCGAGCCGCAGATTGTCCTGCCTTGGCTGATGATTCAGGAATTGTTGTTCCGTTGTTAGGCGGTGCGCCGGGTGTGCGTTCAGCGCGTTTTTTTGCCGATGCTGTCGCAGATGCAAATCCGGAAAATCAGGCGCAAATCGCTGCGTTACAGGCCCAGGGTCTGAGTACCGATGTATTGAATCTTCAGTGGCTCTTACACTGTGTCCGACGCGAAAGCTCAGTCCGTCAGCAGCAGTGGACGGACCCCGGCGAAACGGCAGCTGGGCTGACGGATGTGATGTCGATTCACGCCGCCTTTCATGGAGCAATCGCTTTCGTCCGCAGTGCTGATGATGCGCATCCGGTCATTGTCCATGGCCGCTGGAATGGTGCGCTGCTGCCGCATCCGCGTGGCCAGCAAGGCTTTGGGTACGATCCCGCATTTTTTGATTTGCAGTTAAAGATGTCGGCCGCAGAAATGACAATTGAGCAAAAGCGACAGGTTAGTCATCGGGGCCAAGCGCTGACTGCATTACTTCAGAGGCTGGCATTTTGAAATTTAGCCCACCAGTCGCATTGACATGAGCGCGGAGATTCATTTTCAAGCCCTGCCGGAGCTCTCGCTGTATGTCCATCTGCCGTGGTGCATTCGTAAGTGCCCCTATTGTGATTTCAATTCACATGAGCGCGCGACACCGATTGCTGAAACCGCTTATATCGAAGCATTAATCAATGATCTAGAGCGGAGCCTGCCCCTGGTCTGGGGCCGGCCTGTGATCAGTGTATTTATCGGCGGCGGCACCCCCAGCCTTTTTTCTCCGCAGGCAATTGCGCGGCTACTCTCGGAGATTCGCGCGCGGCTACCCTTGGTGCCTGATGCTGAGATCACGATGGAGGCCAACCCCGGTACTTTTGAATCAGACCGTTTCTTGGGCTTTCGTGAGGCGGGAGTTAATCGACTCTCGCTTGGGGTGCAATCATTTTCCGATGTCATGCTCAGCCAGCTTGGCCGTGTGCATAACGCGGATCAGGCAGGCCTTGCGCTGGATTCAGCTCTAAAAATATTTGATCGGGTCAATGCCGACCTGATGTTTGGGCTGCCAGGCCAGCGCTTAGCCGACCTTGAGCAGGAGCTTGATCGACTGCTGAGCTTTTCATTGGCCCATGTGTCTCTTTATCAGCTGACGCTAGAGCCCAACACGCTGTTTGCGACGCGACCGCCGCAGGCCCTCCCGGATGATGACTGTCTTGCGGAAATGCAGACGCTGGTTGTTGAGCGGCTCGCCGCCCGGGGCCTTCGGCGCTACGAGGTCTCGGCCTATGCGGCAGAGGGTCGGCAGTGTCAGCACAACCTGAATTACTGGACATTTGGAGACTACTTGGGGATTGGGGCGGGGGCGCACGGAAAAATATCGCTGGCCAATCGCATTTTTCGAACAGTTAAGACGCGAACCCCAGAAGCCTATTTGAGTGCTAACGGGACCGCTGTCAGGGAGTCTGATGTCAACATTGATGATCTGGGATTTGAGTTCATGCTCAATGTGCTTCGGCTTGTCGAGGGAGTGCCCATCGGCCGCTGGGTCCAAACGACCGGCATGGCAGTTGGTGAGCATCCGTTCTTATTGGAGCGCCTGAGTAACGCCCAGTCTAAGGGCCTGATGGTTAGGCGGCCCGATCGGTTTCAGGCATCTGCTCGGGGGCTTGAATTGCTCAATGACCTGCAGGCCATCTTCCTGCCCTAAATCCGGGTCTGCACAGACTTGGTGCGATCAATTTGTAGACTAATCTAATAGCACTATAATGGTGCATTTAATGCACCAAAAAAGAATTTTATTATAGAAAATTAATTACAAATTCTATATAAGTCATTGATTTTCCGTGATTTACGAACGGGCACGCTTTTCGCTCCTAGCATCACGAAAATGGGTCGTTTTATCGTACTGGAACGTTTTTACATAAGGAGATGTTGATATGCCCACCCCTCAAGAAGTCATGAAGATGGTGTCCGACAACGAGGTGAAATTCGTTGATTTTCGCTTTACCGACACCCGCGGCAAAGAGCAGCACGTGAGTGTTCCGGTCAGTGCCTTCAGCGAAGATAAATTCGAGTCCGGCCATGCCTTCGATGGCTCTTCCATCGCCGGATGGAAAGGCATTGAGGCCTCGGACATGCTGCTGATGCCGGATGCGAACACCGCCGTTTTGGATCCTTTTCGCGAAGAGTCGACCCTCAATCTGACTTGTGATGTGGTGGAGCCCTCTGACGGCAAAGGCTACGACCGTGATCCGCGTTCGATCGCGAAGCGGGCAGAGGCCTATCTGAAATCAACCGGCGTGGGCGACACGGTGTACTTTGGCCCGGAGCCCGAATTTTTTATCTTTGATGGTGTGACCTGGAACGTGGATATGTCGGGCTGCTCGGCCAGGATCAAATCCGAAGAGGCAAGCTGGTCGACCGGAATCGACTACGAGGGCGGCAATCTGGCCCATCGTCCTGCGGTGAAGGGCGGCTACTTTCCCGTGCCCCCAGTAGATTCGTTTCAGGACATCCGCTCAGAGATGTGCTTGATTCTCGAGCAGATGGGTGTGCCCGTCGAGGTGCATCACCATGAAGTGGCAGGGGCAGGACAGTGCGAAATCGGAACAAAATTCAGCACGCTAACTCAGCGCGCAGACTGGACTCAGATCCTGAAGTATGTGGTGCATAACGTTGCCGCAAGCTATGGCAAGACCGCCACGTTCATGCCCAAGCCAGTGGTGGGCGATAACGGCTCAGGCATGCACTGCCATCAGTCAGTATGGAAAGACGGCCAGAATCTCTTTGCGGGTAATGGCTACGCGGGCCTGTCCGAGTTCGCGCTGTATTACATCGGCGGCATCATCAAGCACGCACGCGCCTTAAACGCGATTACAAACCCGGGCACCAACAGCTATAAGCGCCTGGTGCCGGGATTCGAGGCGCCTGTGAAGCTGGCCTACTCCTCGCGTAACCGCTCTGCCTCGATTCGTATCCCCCATGTCAGCAGTCCCAAGGCGCGCCGTATCGAGGTCCGCTTCCCGGACCCCACGGCCAACCCCTACATGGCATTTGCCGCGATGATGATGGCGGGTCTCGATGGTGTGATGAATAAGATTCATCCTGGTGAGCCTTCGGACAAGAACCTTTACGACTTGCCCCCCGAGGAAGATAAGAAGATCCCAACGGTCTGCTCATCTCTCGATCAGGCACTTGAGGCACTCGATAAAGACCGTGAGTTCCTGACCCGTGGTGGTGTTTTCAGCAACGATATGATCGATTCTTACATCGCGCTGAAGATGGAAGAGGTCACTCGGTTCCGCATGACCACGCATCCTGTGGAATTCGATATGTACTACTCGCTGTAAAAAGGGGCTGCTGCGGACGTCATCGCACTCCCGCCGAATGTGATCGCTCGGCAGCTCCGTAGCCTTGATCTGCTTGCCACTGCGGTGGTAATCCTCGATCAGGAGCTGCGGGTGGTCCACATCAATCAGCCTGCCGAGGTCCTCTTTGGGGCTTCAAGCAGGCTGCTCGAGGGTTCGTATCTTCTAGAGGTTTTGGATGTCGCTGAGGATGTTGAACAGATGTTGAATCAGGCGTGCGCCCAGAGGTTCGAATCCAAGCGACTGCAGTGCGACTGGCAGCTCCCAATGCGCGGACCGGTCGAGCTGGACTCAACGGTATCGGTGCACTTTGAAGAGGAGGGTGTGGTGTTGAGTCTTGAGCTGCGGGAGATCGCCCAGCAGCGCAAAGCAGATCGCGAAGTTCA
>JBILVT010000038.1:0-15916 GCA_044370275.1 Burkholderiaceae bacterium
CGGCCTGGCGCTGTCTGAGTTTTGCGTAGAGATTCACGGCATTCCTCCTGGCTTTCGAGCCCGGATTGTCGCCGATTCCAAAAACCCCCTGGTCTGACGGGCTGAAGGACTTGCCGCGAAAAAATATATTTGCTAAAAAACTATAATAAAAATAGTTAAATTAGGGTTCTGCATGCGTGTCTTGATCGTAGAAGATCAGTCCGAGATTCGAGAGCTGCTTCGGCGCCAGGTCGAGGCCCTTGGGTTTTCAGCCGACGAAGCCACCAATCGTCAAGATGGCCTGGCGATGCTATTCGGGGATTCGGAAATCGGTGCGGTCATACTCGATCTGGGCCTGCCGCCAAAGGCTGATCACTTCGAAGAGGGCCTTACATTTTTAAAAATAGTGCAGGCGAAAAATAGTCTTGCCAAGGTCATTGTGCTTACCGGCCAGTCTTCGCCAGTGGTCACTATGCGGGCCATCGAACAAGGAGCATTTGATTACCTGGAAAAGCCTGTGGATCGACAAGCACTGCAGTATTCACTGCGGCGGGCAATGCTGTTTCGCGATACCCACGCGAACCTTCGTGAGTCTTCAAAAATCAGCCTGCATCTGGTCGCAGATGCCGCAACCGAAATCAACACCAAAGCCCTACGTGAGCAGCCGATGCAAAAGCTGATCATGTCGCTACTTGAAAAAAATAACTTCAATGTCTCTGCTACCGCCCGGGAGTTGCAAATGAGTCGGGAGCATCTCTACTACTACCTTAAAAAATACAAAATCCAGCGGCCCAGAAAGGATGGGGTGTAAGGAATTCTTACACTGTAAAGATTCTTCACTGGGCAGTAACCCGAAGACCTCTCAGACTCTGGCCTCGGTGGTTCTGGTCTCGATTGATGTGTTGCTCAGGCCGGCCAGTTTGTTTCATTCATTTTCTGGAGGCTTCTATGCGTACCCCTCTGCGCGCCCTTTCTCGCGCCATCACCATCAGCCTGCTGGGCATTGCGCCCGTAACCCAGGCGGCAAGCAATAGCGCAAACTTTGATGTGAGCATTCAAGTCAATGCGACCTGCGCTATCAGCGCAAGCAATATGACGTTTAGCAGCATCACTACGGGCACCACCAGCAATACCGATGCCACTTCAACCCTGACCGTGAACTGCTCGAACGGGACGCCGTATACGATTTCGTTAGGAAACGGTAACAATTACTCAGCGGGTCGACGAATGGCGAGTGGCGCAAGCTACATCAACTACTACCTCTATTCAGACAGTAGCAGATCGACCCAGTGGAACACCACCGCTACAAAATCGGGCACCGGTACCGGCAGTGACCAAAGCTTGACCGTGTATGGTCGCGTCCCATCTGGCCAAAGCGTTACGAACACCGGTGCCTATGCAGACACGATAGTAGCCACCATCACCTACTAACGCCATGGTTCTCAAACGCTTCGGCGGGCTACTGCTCGCCACCATGGGATGGTGCATGGCGCCCTGGGCACAGGCAGCACTGAATATCACGCCACCACAGCTTGCGCCGGATGATCAGGGTGTGATTGCAACTGAGGTGAAATCCAGCCTGGCCGCCCCAACCCGCTGGTCGGTACGGGTGATTCCCTGGGATCCGGGGCTCACCGAGCCGCCCAGTGCGGCTGCAAGCAATGTAGCGACACAGGGCGCACCTGCAACACTCTCAACACCATCGCCACACCTCATGCCGCCTTCCCCCCTGGCGATTCCCGGCCATCCCCTGGGGGTCGAGATCTCACCGCGTTTTTTCTCGCTCGCAGGCCATGGCCGGCAAGTCATTCGCGCCCGGATCATGGACCGCTCACGCCATTACCGGCTCTTGATTGAACAGATTCCTGATGACGCGCTCTCCAATCAGGGCGTGAATTTTCGATTTCGATTCAGTCTGCCGATTTATCGCTCACGGCAAGATCCCCTGATTCCGCATGGCGTCACGATTCACTAGCCATGCTTGCTGCCGCATGGCTACTCGCTGCGGTTGAGTTAAACGGCGCACTGATTTCACGCGGCGCCCAGGTCCAGCTTTCTGAGCGTGACTGCAGCGTTGAGATCTCGGCAATTGCCAGGGCACTGTCTGCCGAACATCTCGCCCGACACCGCCAAGGCCCAGCCTGGTCGGTGCCGGCTCAGCATTGCAGCTTTGATGAATCCGAGGGGCTTTTAAAAATTCGGCTGCCCCAACAGGCGCTGGCCTCAAGGACCCTGACCCTGGGCCAGTCCTCAGGCCTGCAGAGCGTGGCGCTGCTCCACGATGCCCTGCATTTAAGTCCGCAGCCAGAACTCTTAACCCAGCCACCTGCCCGTGTCCTGCCATCGGCTGCACTCGATCTCTTTGCGGGATCCGATCTGATGGGCGCAGGCTTGGTCCTGGCCCGCGGGCCGCTTTCCGTGACAGCGCTTGAACAACGAACGAAGCAATTCGGTTTTGGCCGCGCATCAGCGGAATATTTTTTCTCGGATGGCGCGCAGATCCGTGCCGGAGATTTCCGTACCGAGACGGGTGTTGAGCAACGTTTTGGTGAATTTCAAGGACTGTTGGTCACCAACCGCGCGCCGGCGCTTCGCGGTGATGGTAAGGCTGAGGCGCCTCTAGCAATTCAGAATCCCTCACGCGTGCAATTCTTTGATCGCAATGGCGTCGCTGTTTTTTCCAGCGAAATCCTGCCGCCGGGTAACTATGTCATTCAAGGCTATGGCGCAAGCACGGTTCCGGGATTTCTTGAGGCCCGACTGGTGGATGTCAATGGCATCACACAGACGGTGGCACTTCCTTGGTCTGCTGACCGCCGGCTGCTCTCACCCGGAAAGACTGAATGGGAGGCCTTCGCAGGCAGACCGCGGCAGTTTGCGGCCGAACTGACCTCGCCGGCTTTAGTGTCCGCGCGGCTGCGTTGGGGTCTGCATGAGTTTTACACCATTGGGCTGCATGCTGAGTGGCTTGCATCGCGGTATCGCCAAAGCCTTGAGCTAAATTCGCGGGCTATGCCGAGCGTGCTGGCCACCGCTGCGATCGGCCAGTCTTGCGAAGATCACCGCTGTGCGCTTCAATGGTTTGCGGAAGCACGCGCGACATTGAATAAACGACTCACCGGAATTCTTGCTGCCTCTGACCTTACTCCGATCACGTTTAACGCCCAACAACAACGCGCTGTACAGCTCACACTCTCTGGCGCGATCACGCCGCTGCTCACAGGCAATGTGCATCTGATTACACAGGGGCAGGGACCCGATTCCAGCCAGCGCATCACCGCGATCAGCCTGCAGCGTAGGCTGTCCGGCCATGCCAGCCTGCAATTTCAGGCACGGCATCACCTGCTTTCGGGCGATCACGGATGGAGTGGACTTTTGGGTTTTTCCTATTCCTTGGCGCGGCATCACACTTCAGTGAGCAGCGCGCTGAGCCTTGGCTCTAACCGTAGCAGCCTAAATCAGGGCCCGGATTTCCGAGTGTCAGCAAACCTCAATAGCCCAAATCTTTATGGCCCCCAGATCAATGCCGCCCAGAACTTAGGGCCCGCTGATCGAACTGATATCTTTGCCCGCTACGCGAGCCCCTATGGCGATGGCTCCATGCGGGCTGACTCGGTCACAAATAAACTCTCATGGTCAGCATCGACTCGGCTCTGGATGACCCCCGAGGCGTTTCTATTTGCACCCGCAGGTGAAGATAACCTCGTCATCCAGCACATCGGGCAGCCGGCGGTCCGCCTGCGGCATGGTGGCCGCGATGCACAGGTGGCGGACACACAGGGCCGAGTGATCTTTCGAAAAGCACCACCCTGGACAGATTCAATCTACACGGTGGACCCCAAATCCCTGCCATTTGGCGCAACGCTCGCCGCACATCGGGTCGCCATTCCATTGGCTAGCAATCGGGCCTATCTGGTGGATTACCGGGGGCTCTGGTCCCGAGCGCAACACTGGAGAATACTTGCGCCTGAGTCCATCGGATTAACCGAAGCCGTCTTGGCCCGTGATCGTCATGGCCGTCCAGTATTTGTAACCGCTGATGGCTACGCCGATCTGCAATCTGCCGACAGCCTGCCGCTTTACTTAAACCCCAAGGCCCAGCAGGCCCTGCTCTGCACCTTAGTGCGGCCCCCTGCGGCCCATGAGACCGAGGCACTTCTGACTTGCACCAATCAGCAGGTGCTTTAAATTAAAGCCATATTGATTTGCACAAGAAAGGCCATGATGTCATCCCACTCTTACCCTTCGATGTCAGCACCCAATAGCTCAGACCCTGGCTTTAACACACAAGAAGCGCGGCAGCTCATGCATCAATTGATGAATCAACTCGAAATCATTTCAGGCTGCGCCCATCTTGTGGGCTTGCATCCCGCATTGGGCCCCACCGAGCGCGCTGATCTTCAGAGAATTCTCTCAGCGGTTGGCGAAAGCCGAACACTTGCACAGGCCTTTGGCCAGAGACTGATTAGCCCCGGCCAATAAATGGCATCTTGGTCGCCATGACGGTCATGAAGAGCACATTGGCCGATAGCGGCAGGCCGGCCATATACGCCACCGCATCCGCGACATCAGCGACATCCATTCTTGGCTCCGCCATGCGGCTGCCATTGGCTTGCAACGCGCCGGCCCCAAATCCAGTCGTCATTTCAGAGGCGGCATTACCAATATCAATTTGACCGCAAGCAATGTCGAAAGGTCTGCCATCCAGCGATAAAGACTTAGTCAGCCCTGTAATTGCATGTTTGGTGGCGGTGTAGCCCACCGACTGCGGCCGGGGAGCATGGGCAGAGATTGAGCCGTTGTTGATGATGCGGCCACCTTGCGGCGACTGATGCCGCATCTGTGCGAAGGCGGCCCGGGCACACAGGAATGCGCCCGTCAAATTAATCTCAACAGATTCTTTCCAGCTCTGAACTGAGAGTTCATCAATCAACTGGCCGGGCGGAAAAATTCCTGCGTTATTAAAAAGCACATCGACTCTGCCCCATTTGCTCACCACAGCGGCAAAGAGCCGATCCACGTCTGCCTCAATTGATACATCGCCCGTCACAATGAAGGCGCTTTCCTCTGACATGCCAACCGTTTCGCGCAATGGCGCCTCGCGCCGGCCGAAAAGTGCAACCCGCCAGCCAAGCGCCAAGAGGCGCTGGGCGCTGGCGCGGCCAATACCGCTTCCAGCACCGGTAACAATTGCGATGCCAGGCGCGGGCTTTGCTGATGAGTAATCAGATGCGGTCATGCTGCAGCTTCCTTTGCTCAAGTAAGATGAGACTTTGCTAAACCTCAGAGTGTAATTTCAAATTGAAGCCCATTACGGTCGTTTATCTGCACGGATTTCGCAGCTCGCCTCAGTCATCGAAAGCGATGATGGTGGGGGCTAATCTGGAGCAATTGGGCATCACCTACCGCTGCCCCCAGCTGGATATCGCGCCCAAGGTCGCGATGACCCAGGCCCAGCAGGAAATTGATGCGGCCCTTGCCCGCGGCCATCAGGTCAGGCTCATTGGCAGCTCGCTGGGTGGATTTTTTGCCAGCGCACTCATGGAGCAGCATCCGCGGGCGGCTGAATTTAAGGCTGCGCTTCTGAATCCTGCGCCCTGGCCTGCCCGCGATCTTCAGGACCATGTCGGCGAGTTACCCGCCTGGCACACCAATGAAGTCCTGCATTTTCGGGCTGAGTACCTGCACGATCTGAAAGCGCTCGAAGTCGGTATCCGTCTTCCTCAACGCTATCTGCTGGTGGCAGCCAAAGGCGATGAGTTACTGGATTGGAAAGAGATGGTCGCCCGATATCCGGGTGCGCAACAGATGGTGTTAGAGGGCTCTGATCACAGCATCAGCGATTTTGATCGCTACTGGCCCGCTATTCGTTCATTTTTACTTTCCTGATTGGGCATCAAGAGACCCGCGCTGAAAATCCACACGTGCCAGTAACAGCAGGCCCACAACAAAAAATAGGCCAGTAAAAAGCATGGCCGTCCGGTGTGCGTTATCCGTGATCCAGGTCACCAGTCCATAGCTGACGGGGCCAAGAATGGCGGAACAATTCACCGCCACACCCCAGAGGCCAAAGGTCTCGGCCTGATGGCCCGGCCGGGCGAGAGCAGCAACCGCTGCACGCGCGCCGCTTTGCGAGGCACCCATTGCAAGTCCTGCAAAATTGGCTGCAATCCAAAAAAGGGTTGGGGTTGTCGCAATCCATGCAACTGCGACCATGCAGATCCAAAATACAAGGGCCAGCATCAGCCCGCGGGCATGGCCAAGCCGGTCCTGCAGCAGTCCAAAGCCCCATGCACCGAGTGCTGCAGTGATATTGACCACCAGAATCAAGAGAATGGTTTGCGCAAGCGTAAATCCCATGACCTGCTGTGCGTAAATCGCAGCGAGTGCGATTACCGTCTGTACCCCAGCGTGATACACCACCACGCAAAACAGAAAACGCCGCAGATCAGGCTGCTGAGAAGACAAACGCCAGGTCTCGTGCAGCCGGCCCCAGCTCGCAGCCAGCCACTGCCGCAGGCCCCAATCCTGCGTGCTGGTCGCGGGCGCTGCACGCTCACGCATCACCGATAAGGCAGGAAGTGCGACCAGTAAAAAAATTGCGGCAGTCAGAAGCATCGTGCCGCCAACGGTCTGTTGTGCATCCATCTGTTGCGACTGCGCCAGACTCACCCAGGCCAATGAGGCGGCCAGCGCTATCAGGCCACCCAGATAGCCCCAGGCCCAGCCATATCCCGAGACCCGCCCATAGGAAGCCGGGTCTGCAATCTCAGGAAGAAAAGCAGCGGTCATATCCTGATGGGTGGCATAACAAAAGTTTGAGATCACCAACAGCAGCATGGCCCAGGCCCACATGCCCGATCCGACAGTAGCCAACAAGGCCGTTGCTCCCGCGCAGCCAAAAGTGGTGATCACCAGCAATACTTTTTTCTGTGCCCGGAGATCTGCATACGCCCCGAGAATTGGAGCCGTGATGATGACTAAGGCATAACTTACGGAGAGCACCAGGGTCCAGGCCAGCGTAGCGTGGGCAGCCCCAGACATGACTGCCGAGACAAAGTAAGCATTAAATACGGCGGTTAGCACTACAGTGGTGTAGCCCGAGTTCGCAAAATCCAGGCTAGCCCAGGCAATGGCTTCTTTGCGGCTTAGGCCCTCACGCAGCAGAGACGGGGATGGATGCATAAGGGCTTATGATGAGGCAAAATTCAGGCTGCGTCCTCCATTCCAACCCCTGGCACGACGCGACCGATATGACTGAAAAAACACCCCGCCCAGCGGCCAAGCCGGCCGCCCCACAGAAAGTATTCGTGCGCACTTTTGGCTGCCAGATGAACGAATACGACTCTGACAAGATGGTCGACATTCTTGGTGCCCGGCAGGGGATGCAGATTGCGCAGACGCCAGAAGAAGCTGATGTGTTCCTGCTCAACACCTGCTCGGTCAGAGAAAAAGCCCAGGCCAAGGTATTTTCGGACCTCGGCCGTGCCCGCGAATTAAAAAAACTCAACCCGAATCTAATCATCGGTGTGGGCGGATGTGTCGCCTCCCAAGAAGGCGAGGCGATTATTGAGCGGGCGCCCTACGTCGATATTGTCTTTGGTCCGCAGACCCTGCATCGGCTGCCCGAACTGATCGAGGCGCGGCGACGCACCCAAAAGCCTCAGGTTGATATTCGTTTTCCTGAAATTGAAAAGTTTGATCATCTTCCGCCGGCGCGCGTCGAGGGCCCGACGGCCTTCGTATCCATTATGGAAGGCTGCAGCAAGTACTGCAGTTTCTGTGTCGTGCCCTACACACGCGGCACTGAAATCTCCCGGCCACTTGAGGATGTCATCGCCGAGATTGCTGAGCTGGCAGGAAAAGGGGTACGTGAAATCACTCTGCTTGGTCAGAATGTCAACGCCTATCTCGGGGCAATTGATGCTGCAGATCCGCAGGCAGGCCGGGCAGACTTCACGGCTCTGTTGGAGCTGGTCAGCGAAATCGAGGGTATTGAGCGCATTCGTTACACCACTTCGCATCCGCGCGAATTCAGTCAGCGGTTAATTGAGGCTTATGGCCGGCTGCCCAAACTTGTCAGCCACGTGCATCTGCCCGTGCAGTCAGGGTCGGATCGCATTTTGTCCGCAATGAAACGGGGCTACACCGCATTGGAATATAAATCCATCATTCGCCGGCTGCGTAAAGTCCGTCCGGATGTTGCCTTATCGACCGATATCATCATTGGTTTTCCTGGGGAGACGGAAGCCGATTTCGCGGCAACCATGGCGCTGGTCAATGAGATCGGCTTTGATACCTCATATAGTTTTGTCTACAGTGCGCGGCCAGGGACGCCAGCGGCAGATCTGCCCGATGACACGCCGAAGGCCATTAAGCTGAAGCGGCTCCAAGATCTGCAATCCACCATCGAGGCCAACGCCCGACGCATCAGCGATGCAATGGTGGGCACCGAACAACGCATTCTCTTTGAGGGCCCATCCAAAAAAAATCCCGCCGAAGCCCTGCAGGGCAGAACCGAAAATAATCGTGTGGTCAATGTTGAAGTGCCACCGATACGACAGGCGCAGCTGATCGGTCGCCTGTGTGCGGTGCGGATCGTGCAGGCCTACCCGCACTCACTGCGCGGTGAGCTCATCTAATTGGCGCTTCTTCGGCTGAGTGTTCAATTCGAGTCGGGCGCTCGGCCCGATGACTGGCCGCTGTCTCGGCCGCGATTAAGGCGTCTCATTCTGGCAAGCCTGCCGGCGAACTGTGCGCAAGCAGAAATCAATGTTGTGGTGATGGGCACCGCCAAGGCCCGACGATTGAATCGCGATTACCGCGGCCAGGACCACGCGACTAACATCCTGACCTTTCCTTATACCCAGACGCCGATGCTATCGGCCGACCTCCTCCTGTGCATGTCCGTCATCAAGGCCGAGGCGCGCCAGCAGGGCAAGCGGCCTGATCACCATGCCGCCCACCTCATTGTTCATGGTGTACTGCATGCCAGCGGAATGGATCATCAGCACAAAAGCGATGCCGACGCGATGGAATGGCTCGAGGCCGCCATTCTCAGCCGTTTCCGCATCCCCAACCCCTACGCCTGACGGTCCACCGCCCACGGACCGCTGGCCGTGACGACAGGCCCACGGCCTTGTGGCACCATACAAGCTCCTAAACTCTGATTTCACCGCATGGGTGATCGACCCTCCGGCGACCCGCGCGCCGGATTCAAATCTCAGTTTGAACGCCTCATTGCCCGGCTCTTTCGCCGGACCGATGACAAAGAAGATCTCATGGAGCAGCTCCGGGAGGCCCAGGAGCATGCAGTGATTGATGCCGATGCCGTCTCGATGATGGAAGGGGTGATGCAGGTTGCCGATCTTCAGGTCCGCGATCTGATGATCCCGCGCTCGCAGATGGACGTTATCGATATCGATGATCCGCTTGAAAAAATCTTAGAGACCGTAGTGGATACGGCCCACTCGCGTTTTCCAGTCATGGAAGGCAAGCGCGATAACATCATCGGCATCTTGCTGGCAAAAGATTTATTGCGCTGCCTTGCCCACCAAGAGGATGACCTGCGAGGCATGCTGCGGCCGGCGGTCTTTGTACCGGAATCAAAACGTCTCAATGTCATGTTGCGGGATTTTCGCGTCAATCGAAATCACATTGCAATGGTGATCGATGAGTACGGTGGGGTCGCCGGCATGATTACGATTGAAGACGTGTTAGAACAGATTGTGGGTGATATCGAAGATGAGCACGATATCGAAGAAGACGATGACAATATCGTGGCGATGCCGCGACAGCCCGGCCGCTTCCGGGTCAGGGCGCTGACCCCTCTGGAACAATTCAATGCTGCGTTTTCCTGCACGCTTGCCGATGATCAAGTGGATACGATCGGGGGATTCGTCACTGACCACTTCGGCCGAATGCCCCATCGTGGCGAGCAGATCGATATTGAGGGCTTTCGATTTGAGGTCCAGCGGGCCGATGCGCGCCAAATCCATGTGCTGATCGTTCAGCGGAGCTCCGCCGTCGCCGACGCGACATGATGCGACTTGCCAGTCTTGCGGTGGTGCTGGCCTACACGGCGGGACTGCACTGGATTTACATCAGCCTGCACACCTATGGCGAAATGCCAGCATGGCTCGCCGCACTCGCGACCCTGCTGCTGTCGCTCTATGTTTCACTCTATGCACTCGGAGCGCTTGCACTGATTCGCTGGTTAAGGCTCGGCACCCAACAATGGGCCGCGCCCTTTGTCATTGCTGCGATAGTGACCTTGGCGGAATGGTGTCGCGGCACGTTCTTTACTGGCTTTCCTTGGCTTGGGATTGGTTACCTCGCCATCGATACGCCGCTTTCCGGTTATGCGCCCGTCGTCGGGGTCTATGGAGTTGGCTTTCTGTCGGTGCTTGCCGTAATGTGGGCAGCGCAAACAATCCGCCATCGGTCCTGGCCGGCTTTTGGTGCACTACTGCTGGTGTTGGCCGGCGGATTTGGGCTGAGCCACCATCGATTTACTGAGCCCACAGGGTCACCGCTCAAAGTGGCGCTGGTTCAAGGCGCTATTGAGCAGTCCATGAAATTCGATCCGAATCGCGAGGCCCAGGCCTTGCAGACCCATCTTGAAATTGCCCGGCCGGCCGCGGGTCCAGGGGGCGCACATCTGATTGTCTTTCCTGAGACCGCCATGGTCCGGCCGTGGGACCTCGCCCCGCCCGACTATCGCGAGGCCTTTTACCGGCTCACGCAGACCGCTGGCGCCTCGGTCATGCTGGGACTTCCACTGCGAGACGCGGATGGTTATCGCAATAGTCTGATTGCAATCCATGAATCCACACCGCCTGGAAGCTTTGCGGCCCGCTACGATAAGCATCACCTGGTGCCATTCGGTGAATTCATTCCCTGGGGCTTTCGCTGGTTTGTGGACCTGATGAAAATGCCGCTGGGAGATTTTCAACGCGGCGCAAAACGCCAGGAGCCGATCGCGGTTCGGGATCAACGAATTGGCGTGAATATCTGCTTTGAAGATTTGTTTGGCGAAGAGATCATTGCGCCGCTATCGCCGGAGGTGACAGCGGCCCAGCAGCCCACCATTCTTCTAAACATCAGCAATCTCGCCTGGTTTGGAAATACGATCGCGCTTTCGCAGCACCTGTCGATCTCGCGGATGCGGGCAATCGAAACGGGCCGGCCAATGATTCGCGCAACCAACACTGGCGCGACTGCAGCGATTGATTATCGGGGCGTAGTGACCGATCAAGTCGCGTTTGGTCGTCCGGGTCTGCTGTTTGCGCAAGTCAAGGGGATGCAAGGCATCACACCCTATAGCCGCTGGGGCAACATGCCCATTCTTGCGATGAGTCTTTTATTCTTGATGATCGGAATCGGTTTAAAGGCCCGCCGGGCATAACCAATATGCAAGGGTCGGCTAAAATGCCGCCCATGCGAAGCTTTCAAAGCATCATTCTGACGCTGCAACAATACTGGGATGCGCAGGGCTGTGCCCTTTTGCAGCCGATCGATCTTGAGGTAGGCGCCGGCACCTCACACACTGCCACATTTCTGCGTGCACTTGGGCCTGAGCCCTGGCGCGCGGCCTACGTGCAGCCCTCGCGCCGGCCCAAAGATGGCCGCTTCGGTGAAAATCCCAATCGGCTTCAGCACTACTATCAATATCAGGTGGTGCTCAAACCCTCTCCGGAAAATATTCTTGAGCTTTATCTCGGCTCCTTAAAGGCCCTGGGTATTGATCCTGAAATCAATGACATTCGATTTGTCGAGGACGATTGGGAAAATCCAACGCTCGGCGCCTGGGGTTTAGGCTGGGAGGTCTGGCTTAATGGTATGGAGGTCACCCAGTTTACGTATTTCCAGCAGGTGGGCGGCCTGGATTGCGCACCGATCACCGGTGAGATCACCTACGGCCTTGAGCGGCTGGCCATGTATCTACAGGGTGTTGAGAATGTCTTTGATCTGACCTGGACCGCATGGGAATCACACGGCCAGACACAGCGGCTTACCTATGGCGACGTCTATCACCAAAATGAGGTCGAACAGTCCCGCTATAACTTCGAGCACAGCAATGTGCCAGTGCTATTCACACGATTTACCGAGCATGAGGCCGATGCCCAACGCCTGCTTGAAGCTGGCCTGACGCTACCGGCCTACGAACAAATCCTGAAGGCCGCCCATACCTTTAACCTTTTAGATGCACGCGGTGCCATCTCGGTGACCGAGCGGGCCCAGTACATTGGGCGAATTCGTAATCTCTCGCGAGCAGTCGCCCAAGCCTATGTTCAGTCGCGCGAGCAGCTCGGATTTCCAATGCTAAAGGATCGGCCGACATGACCACTGCTTCATTGCTCGTGGAACTGTTGACCGAGGAACTCCCGCCGAAGGCCTTAAAGCGCTTAGGTGAAGCCTTTGCTGACTCCATTCTGAAGGGACTGACGCAAGACGGCCTGATTGAGCCTGCGACACAGATTCGGCGTTTTGCCAGCCCGCGGCGCCTAGCGGTGCACTTCACTGCAATCCGGCCGCAGGCGCCCGACCGGCCGAAAAAAGAAAAGCTGCTGCCAACTGCGATCGCACTGGATGCGAGCGGCAAACCGACTGCCCCTCTAATAAAGAAGCTGGCCGCACTCGGTGTCACGCTAGGTCAGGGTTGTGAACTCTCGGATCTTCAGCGCGAGAACGATGGCAAGCAAGAGCAGCTTTTTTATGAATACACCGCCAGAGGTGCATCGCTAGCCCAGTCGCTGCAGTCCGCCCTCACGCAGGCCATCGAAGGCCTGCCAATTCCGAAAGTCATGAGCTATCAGCTGAAAGCTGGCCAGACCGTGCACTTTGTGCGGCCAGCCCATGGGCTGGTAGCACTCTACGGCAATGAAATTCTGCCCGTCTCAAGTCTCGGTCTCACTGCAGGCCGCACCACCCAGGGCCATCGCTTCCACTGCAAAGTGCCGATTACCTTAGACCATGCGGATCACTACGAGGAAAAACTTTTGACAGAAGGCCAGGTGGTTGCCTCCTTTGAAGTGCGCCGCAGCCAAATTGAAAAGGCCCTCAACACTAAAGCGGCGCCTGATCGGGTGGTGATGCCCGATGCGCTATTAGATGAAGTCACAAGTCTGGTCGAATGGCCTCAAGTCTTAGAGGGCCGCTTTGAGGCAGCCTTTCTTTCGGTACCGCAGGAATGTCTGATCCTGACCATGCAGCAGAATCAGAAATACTTTGCGCTTACCGATGCGCAAGGCCGGCTCACCAATCGCTTTCTTTTAGTGGCCAATATCCAATCTAAGGATCCCGCCGTCCTGATCTCTGGCAATGAACGCGTGCTGCGCGCACGGTTATCTGACGCGAAATTCTTTTTTGACCAGGATCGAAAACGCAGCCTGGCATCGCGCATTGATGGCCTAACGGCGGTGGTCTATCACAATAAAATCGGTAATCAACGCCAGCGCATTGATCGCCTTGCCCGGCTGGCTCGGCAGTGGGCCGCTGCCGTTGGAGCACAGCCCGATCAGGCCGAAAGGGCTGCGCTTCTTGCAAAGACTGATCTACTGACCGACATGGTGGGGGAGTTTCCGGAGCTGCAGGGCATTATCGGCACCTATTACGCACGACACGATCAGGAGGCCGAGGAAGTCGCCCTCGCGATCGAGGGCCATTACCGGCCGCGCTTTGCGGGTGATGAATTGCCGCGCAACGCAGCGGGCGTCGCCTTGGCACTCGCAGACAAAATGGAAACTATGGTTGGCATCTGGGGTATTGGCCTTGCGCCGACGGGTGATAAAGATCCCTTTGCGCTCAGGCGCCATGCCCTCGGCGTTGTCCGCATCTTGATTGAAAAAGATTTATCGCTTGATCTAAAGCAGATGCTCTCGCAGACCCAGGCCGCCTTTGAAGGAATCGAAGCAGTCAAGCCCGATCTCAGCGCACTGCAGTCGTTTATTCTGGACCGTCTACGAGCACAATTGCGAGAGCAGGGCCATCGTGCAGAAGCCATTGAAGCTGTACTGGCCCAATGCCCCGATCGACTCGGCCAAGTGCCCAAGCGCCTGAGTGCACTCGCGGACTTTATGATGCGGCCGGAGTCAGAGTCACTATGCGCTGCGAACAAACGAATTAGTAACATTCTAAAAAAATCAGAAGCCGTAACTGCATCCGTGCAGCCTCAGCTTTTAAAGGAAACTGCAGAGCGCGCGCTTGCACAAATGCTCGCCGAGATTGGGCCGAAGGCCGAGGCCGCAGTCGCCCAGGGCCACTACAGCGAGGCACTCGCAGGCTTATCGGTACTCAAGGCCCCTGTCGATGAATTTTTTGATCAGGTTATGGTCAATGCCGAGGATGCCCAGCTGCGATCCAATCGCCTGGCGCTGCTCGCCACTTTGCACCGCTCAATGAATCAGGTCGCGGATCTCGCCCGGCTCGCAGGCTGAGGCATTTCGTCACCATGCTCCAGCATTCGCCCTCGGCCCCACTCATTATTCTGGATCGCGATGGCGTGATTAATTTTGATAGTGATGCCTACATCAAAAATCCAGATGAATGGCTGCCTATTCCAGGCAGCATCGAGGCGATTTCGCGGCTATCTCACGCAGGGTGGGCCGTCGCGGTCGCGACCAATCAATCGGGCATCGAGCGGGGGCTATTTGATATCAACACCCTGCATGCGATTCACAACAAGATGGTGCAGGCGGTCAATCAGGCAGGTGGCCGGCTCGATGGGATTTTCTTTTGTCCACACACCAACAGCAGCGGCTGCGCCTGCAGAAAGCCTGCGCCCGGCCTGATGCACGACATCGCACGGCGCTTTAAGCGTGAGCTGACGGGTGTTCCGGTGGTGGGTGATTCGCTACGTGACCTGCAGGCGGGTGAGGCGGTTGCAGCGGATTTGTGGCTCGTGAAAACCGGAAAAGGGCTACGCACTCTGCAGGCGGCCCAAACCGATGCCGATAAACAGCTGCCCAAGGGCGCCCGCATTGCTGAAAATCTCGCCGAGGCTGTCAATCAGATTTTGTCGACAGCTGTGGGAGCATCCGCCTGATGCCGGCCGCGCGCGCCGTGATTTTCTTATTGTTTCAGGGCGGATCACTGGCCTTTTGGGCGACATTGTTTCTAATCGCCGGTCCATTTCTTCCATTCGAATCTCGTTATCGGCTCGCAATCCAGTGGCCAAAAATGATGGTCTGGGCCTCCCGGGTGCTCTTGGGCATCGAATACCGGGTGCTGGGTGCAGAGCACCTGCCGAAAGGCCCAGCAATCCTGCTCTCCAAGCATGAATCCGCGTGGGAGACACTTTTTTATCCTGCGTATTTACCCAAAACACTCTGTTTTGTTTTCAAGCGAGAGTTGCTCTGGGTACCGTTTTTTGGCTGGGGTATTAGTCTGCTACGCATGATTGCAATTAATCGCGGCAAAGGCAGCGAGGCCTTTGATCATATTTTTTCGCAAAGTAAAAAAGTGCTCTTCGATGAGCAGCGCTGGATCGTATTTTTTCCGGAAGGTACCCGCGTCTTGCCCGGCGACTATCGTCGTTATAAAACCGGTGGCACGCGTCTTGCCATTGCAACCGGCGTACCGGTCATTCCGGTCGCGATGAACTCCGGGGATCTCTGGCCGAGAAAATCATTTATAAAAAAACAGGGAACGATTACGGTTTCTTTTGGGCCACCCCTCTTGCCTGAATCCGAAGATGCGACTACTCTCATGGCTAAGGTGGAATCCTGGATTAATCAAGAGATGCAAAGACTTAGCCCCGATCGACCTCGGAGAGCCCCCGCATGACACTGCTTGAGCAGTTTCTCTTGCCCTTCGGCATCGGTGATTCGAAAGCATCATCGCCCCCCTCCACCACCGGAAAATCCTCTAAGGCCGATCCAAAATCTCCATCCGTCACGCCCGACGGCGCCCCAAAAAAACACCGCACGGTTGCACT
>JBILVT010000039.1:0-15780 GCA_044370275.1 Burkholderiaceae bacterium
CCAGACCCTCGGGGTCATGCTGGCCGGCCTTATGCTGGGGCCGCGACGCGGTGTTCTGGCGGTGCTGCTGTTTTTGTTTGTCGTTGCCATGGGCGCACCGGTGTTATCAGGCGGGCGCGGTGGCCTTGGGGTTTTTTTTGGACCCACGATTGGATTTTTAATCGGCTGGGTGGCGGGCGCATGGGCCTGCGGCGCGGCTTTTGAGCGCCTCAGTGCCTGGCTGCCATCGCGACCTTTCCTGGCCGCTTTGATTGCCTGTTGGATTGGCGGCATTTTGGTGATTTATGCCTTTGGCGTGCCAGGCATTGCATTACGCACGGACCTCACGCTGCCAAAGGCAGCGATGGCCAGCATCATTTTTTTACCCGGTGATATTTTAAAGTCGCTTATCGCCGCCTGGCTGGTGGCAAGACTTGGGAGCGGCCGTTGAAATCGGAGTCTTTGCGAACCTGGCAACTGTCGGATTTTGATTTTGACTTACCCGAGGATCGGATTGCCCAGCAGCCCACACAGCGTCGATCTGACAGCAGGCTTTTGGTGGTTGACGATCCCGCAAAAGATAAGCAATTTACTGATCTCTTAGATCTGCTTCACCCTGGTGATGTGCTGGTTTTCAATAACTCAAAAGTCATTCCTGCGCGGCTTTATGGCATCAAGCCAACAGGCGGAAAAGTCGAGATTCTGATTGAGCGTATTTTGGAGAATCAGCAGGCCGTAGCCCTGCTGCGATCCAGTAAAAAAATCGCAGAAAAAACCATGCTCACTCTGGAGAGCGGCAGTGGATCAACAGCGATCGTGCTCAGCCGATATGGCGAGACCCAGGATCGCTTTTTGCTGCAATTCGATCGGCCGATTTTGGAGATTTTGGAAGTCGACGGCGAGATTCCGCTGCCGCCCTATATTCCCCATCGGCCCGATGCCATGGATGTGCAGCGCTATCAGACCGTGTATGCCCAGATACCCGGCTCGGTAGCGGCACCGACTGCGGGCCTGCATTTTGATGAACCCTTCTTGCAGGCTTTGCTGGACAAAGGCATTCAGCGAGCGTCTGTCACATTACATGTAGGAACAGGAACATTTGCGCCGGTCCGCGTGGATCAGATTGACCAGCATCAAATGCACAGTGAGTGGTGTGAGATTTCTGCCGAAGCGGCAGCAGTGATCAATGCCGCAAAGGCTAGGCAATCGCGGGTAGTGGCGGTAGGCACCACCAGCCTGCGCACTTTGGAGTCGGGCGTTATCAAAGTTAAAGCTGCCGGTGACCCACCGCGAGTGCGGGCGGGCAGCTGGGAGACGAACCTATTCATTCGGCCCGGCTACTCATTTCAGATTGTCGATAGCCTGCTGACCAATTTTCATTTACCTAGGTCCACCCTCTTGATGCTGGTGGCCGCCTTTATCGGCTATGACATGATGCGGGCCACCTATCAGCATGCGATCGATGCGCGCTATCGATTCTTTAGCTACGGGGATGCCATGTTCTGCCCGCAACACTCATGAAATTCGAACTCCTACAGACTGATGGCGCAGCCCGTCGCGGCCGACTGACACTACACCACGGCACGGTGGAGACACCAATTTTTATGCCAGTGGGCACCTATGGCGCGGTCAAGGCCGCAGCACCTGCTGACCTCAGCGCGATCGGCGCACAGATTGTGTTGGGGAACACCTTTCATCTCTGGCTTCGGCCTGGCCTTGAGGTTATGGGCCAACACGGCGGCCTGCATCAGTTTATGAATTGGTCCAAGCCGATTCTCACGGACTCGGGAGGATTTCAGGTCTGGAGCCTGGGCGAGCTGCGCAAAATTTCCGAAGAGGGCGTTGCCTTTCGGTCACCAGTCAATGGCGATAAGCTTTTTCTTACCCCCGAAGAGTCGATGCGGATTCAAACAGTGCTGAATTCGGACATCGTGATGGTGTTTGATGAATGTACGCCCTACCCCGCAACGCATGATGAGACTGCCCAGTCCATGCGGCTCTCGCTGCGCTGGGCGAAACGTTCACAGCAGGCCTTTCAAGCGGCAGAAAATCCGAACGCGCTCTTTGGCATCGTGCAGGGCGGCATGATGGAGGCACTGCGTGCCGAGTCTGCAGCAGGTCTTCTGGAAATCGGATTTGATGGCTACGCCATTGGCGGCCTTTCGGTCGGTGAGCCCAAAGAGGACATGATTCGAATTCTTCAGACCACGACTCCGCTTTTGCCGGCCGATAAGCCACGCTACCTCATGGGGGTCGGCACGCCAGAAGATCTGGTGGAGGGTGTCGCTCGGGGGGTCGATATGTTTGACTGCGTCATGCCCACGCGCAATGCCCGAAATGGATGGCTTTTTACCCGTTATGGGGATTTGAAGATTCGCAATGCCCGTTATCGTAACGACTTAAGCCCGATCGATCCTACCTGCCATTGCCCGGCCTGCGATCCTCAGCGCCATGGCGATTTAAGGCCCCCCTTTTCCCGAAGCTACCTGTATCACCTGCAGAAAGTTCAGGAAATCCTCGGCGCCCACTTGGCTACCGTGCATAACCTGTATTTCTATCTGGACCTCATGCGGCAGATGCGCGAAGCGATCTCAGCCGGCCAATTCGAGTCCTGGCGAAGGGGCTTTCACCAGGACCGGGCCCAAGGCGCCGCCGGTATACTGGAGGCCTTTACCTAAGGAGCATTTCCGTGCTGATTTCCCCCGCTTTTGCGCAGGCTGCCGGCGGCACGCCCGAGTCCTCGCTGATGAGTTTTATACCGCTCATCTTGATGTTTGTTGTGCTCTACTTTTTGATGATCCGGCCCCAAATGAAGCGCGCCAAAGAGCATAAGTCCATGCTGGCTGCGTTGAGCAAAGGCGATGAGGTGGTCACAGCCGGGGGTGTGGTGGGCAAGATTACTGAGATCGACGAAGCCTATGTCACGCTGAATGTGGGCAGCGAGACGCCGGTGAATATTCATCTGCAGAAGCAGGCGATTCAGACCCTGCTGCCCAAGGGCACCATCAAGAGCATCTAAGCAGTGAATAAGCTTCCCATCTGGCGCGCCATCGTCATGGTGGTCGCGCTAGCCTTTGGCCTGCTCTACACGCTGCCGAATTTTTTTGGCGAGGCGCCCGCGGTTCAAGTCTCGAGTGGAAAGTCCACCGTCAAGGTGGATCAGGAGATCGCAGACCGCATCAATCGTGTCCTTCAGATTGCCGGCATCTCAGCCGAAGCAGTTGCACTGGAAGGCACAAGCGTGCGAATTCGCCTGCCGGATACCGACACGCAGTTAAAAGCCAAAGATGCAATCGATAAAGCTTTAAATACGGATCCGAAGGATCCGCGATTTGTTGTCGCGCTCAATCTCGTATCCAGCTCACCGGGCTGGCTCTCGGCCATGCGGGCCTTACCGATGTATCTCGGCCTGGATCTGCGGGGTGGTGTTCATTTTCTGCTGCAGGTGGATATGCCCGCAGCGCTGTCAAAACGCATGGATGTCTTGGTGACTGATACCCGGACGCTCTTGCGGGATAAGAATCTGCGTCACAGCGGTATCAGCCGTACCGCGCAGGGTATTGAGATCCGGTTTCGTGAGGCTGAAACCCGTCAAAAATCCCGCGAGCTTCTCAATACCCAGATTCCCGATCTAAATTGGGCTGAGGCCTCTGTGGCCGGTGAGCTTGCCGTGATTGGCACGATGCGTCCCGAGACAGAAAAGCGTGTTCGCGATTACGCCTTAAAGCAAAACATCACCACGCTGTCCAATCGTGTCAATGAGCTCGGCGTTGCCGAACCTGTTATTCAGCAGCAGGGGCCGGAGCGCATTGTCGTGCAGCTGCCCGGAGTGCAAGACACGGCCAAGGCCAAAGACATTCTTGGCCGAACCGCGACGCTTGAAATTCGCATGGTCGAAGACAGCCTCGAGGCGCTCAACGCACTGGCCACGGGCCGCACCCCGGCAGGCCTTGAAGTCTTCACCGAGCGTGGCGGCGGCCCGATTCTGCTAAAGCGCGAAGTCATTCTCACTGGCGAGAGTCTTACCGACGCGCAGGCCGGCTTTGATTCGCAAAACCCCGGTGAGCCTGCCGTCCACCTCAGCCTGGATTCAAAAGGCGCACGCGTGTTTCGTGATGTCACACGCGAAAGCATCGGCCGGCGTATGGCCATCTTGCTTGTCGAAAAAGGCAAGGGCGAGGTGGTTACCGCGCCTGTCATTCGAAGTGAAATTCCGGGCGGCCGCGTGCAGATCTCGGGCCGCATGACCACCACCGAGGCAGCAGACGTGGCGCTGCTTTTGCGTGCGGGATCACTGGCTGCCCCGATGGAAATTATTGAAGAGCGCACAATTGGCCCTAGCCTGGGTGCTGACAACATTAAAAAGGGCTTCAACTCCACGCTGTATGGATTCATCGCCGTCGGCATTTTCATGATGGCCTACTACCTGATCTTCGGGGCATTCTCGGTGGCCGCCTTGTCGGTGAACCTTTTGCTCTTATTTGCGATCTTGTCGCTGCTGCAGGCCACACTCACCCTGCCGGGCATTGCAGCGATCGCACTCACCCTAGGCATGGCGGTCGATGCCAACGTGCTGATCAATGAGCGCGTCCGAGAGGAGCTGCGCAACGGATTAAGCCCGCAGGCGGCCATTCAGCAGGGCTATGACCGCGCCTGGGCCACGATTCTGGACTCGAATGTCACCACCCTGATTGCGGGGGTTGCCCTGCTGGTGTTTGGTTCGGGGCCGGTGCGGGGTTTTGCAGTCGTGCATTGCCTGGGCATTCTCACTTCGATTTTCTCAGCGGTATTTTTCTCGCGCGGCCTGGTGAACCTTTGGTACGGCGGCAAGAAAAAACTGGCCAAGCTCTCAATCGGCTAGGGGGATCAGCAGATGGAATTTTTCCGAATCAAAAAAGACATCCCCTTTATGCGGCATGCGCTGATCTTCAATCTGATCTCGGTGGCCACATTTATTGCTGCGGTAGCCTTCATTGCCATTCGGGGCCTGCATTTTTCAATTGAGTTTACGGGCGGCACGGTGATGGAGGTCTCCTATCCGCAGGCAGCACCTCTGGCCCAGGTCCGAAAAGTCGTTGAAGACCTTGGCTACGCCGATGCACAGGTCCAAAACTTTGGCACCTCGCGCGATCTGTTGATTCGATTGCCCCTGCGCTCTGAGCAAGCGGGCGCTGACGAAAAAGCCGCTGCGAAAGCCACCAGCGAGCAAAGCGAGAAAGTCATGGCAGCGCTGAAGGCGGCGACACCGAATGTTGAGCTGCGTCGCGTCGAGTTCGTTGGCCCGCAGGTGGGCGAAGAGCTCGCTACCGATGGCGCGTTGGCGCTGCTCTTTGTGGTGATCGGCATCATGATTTATCTGGCCATCCGATTCGAGTGGAAGTTTGCAGTGGCGGCCATCATCGCCAACCTGCACGATGTGGTGATCATTGTCGGGTTTTTTGCGGCGTTTCAGTGGGAGTTTTCGCTATCAGTACTTGCGGCTATCTTGGCGGTATTGGGTTACTCGGTTAACGAGTCAGTCGTGGTGGCCGATCGAATTCGTGAGAACTTCCGCAAGATGCGCAAGGCCTCAGTGACTGAAGTTATTGACAACGCCATCACGACCACCATGAGCCGCACCATCATCACCCATGGCACCACAGAGGCCATGGTGCTGGCCATGCTTATTTTCGGTGGGCCGGTGCTGTTTTATTTTGCGCTGGCGCTGACCATCGGCATCGTGTTTGGAATTTATTCCTCGGTGCTCGTGATGGCACCGATCACCATGTGGCTGGGCATTCAGCGCGAGGATCTGGTGAAGCCCGTTAAGAAAAAAGACGACGAGCCTGAGGTCTATACCCCTTAGATCACCGGGTTTTCGATGGCGCCGATGCCATCGATTTCCACCCGCACACGGTCGCCCCGCTGCAGGTATTTGGGCGGCTTAAATCCGATGCCCACGCCCACGGGGGTGCCCGTGGCAATGATGTCGCCAGGATACAGTGTGATGCCCGCAGACACGGTGGCAATCAGCTTCGGGATCTTGAAGATGAGATCGGCTGTCGAGGCATTCTGCCGACACTCGCCGTTTACAAAACAGCGCACCTGGGTCCGCTCGCCCCGACACGCATCTTTGGTAACGGCCCAAGGCCCCATCGGGCAAAACGTATCAAAGCTTTTACCCATAAACCATTGCTTGTGCCGATTCTGCCAATCTCGCGCCGTGACATCGTTTACGATCGTATAGCCCCAGACGCAGTCCATTGCATTTGCCTCGGCGATGCCCTTGGCCTGCTTTCCAATAATCACCGCCAGTTCGGCCTCGTAGTCGATGGCCTCAGAGACTCCCTGGGGGATGACGATGGCCTGGCCAGAGCCAATCACGCTTTCGGGCACCTTGGTAAAGAAAATCGGGTCGGCTGGAATGTCATCCCCTTGCTTTGCGCTGCTGTCAAAGCCGCTTTGTGCAAATTCCTTGGCGTGATCAAAATAATTTTTGCCGACACAAAAAATATTTCTTGCGGGCCGGGGAAAGGGCGCCAGCAGTTCAATGGCCGAGAGGTCATAGCGCTTTCCCGCCGCAGGCAGCGAGATGCCTGCTGCCTGGGCTCGGACCACTGCAGCGACACCCGTTGCCGCCTGGGCTCCATCAAATTGCAGGGCCTGAATGCTGTGTTCGTCGTCGGAGACAATGCCGACTAAAATCTCAGCTGAAGTACGATCGGTTTTAAACGTAGCGAATTTCATGAGGGCTCCAGCCCAATGGAAAGAGTCGCGATTTTAAGCCAGTCATGCGATCGAGTTGATCGGTTTGTCCCCAGGAGAGCACTCATGATGTCTTCATTCATTTTTCAACGTTGGACTCAATTATTCTTTGCGGCTGCTCTATGCTTAGCGGCGCTTCCCCAGGGCGTGGCGCAGGAGTCCTACCCCGCCCGTGCAATCACCATGGTGGTGCCCTTTCCGCCCGGGGGTGTAGCCGACACCGTGGGCCGTCCGATGGCCGAAGCGATGGGCCGCATCTTGAAGCAAAGCGTGGTGGTGGAAAATCGCGCAGGTGCAGGCGGCGGCATTGGCTTTGCGCATGTGGCCAAGTCCAGGCCCGATGGCTATACGATTTTGATGGCCCTTTCTTCAGTCTCCGTGATTCCTGAGGCGGATCGTATTCTCGGCAAAGCACCGAGCTATGAATTAAACCAACTCAAACCCATCGCGCGTATCACGGCCGATCCCACTGTGTTGGTAGTGCGGGCCGAGACCCCCTGGAAGACTTACAAAGATTTCGTTGCCGAGATGCGCAAAAATCCCACCAAGTTCAACTATGGATCCTCGGGCAATTACGGCACCATGCATGTACCGATGGAGCAACTCAAGGCCGCAGAGAAGTTCTCTATCACGCATATCCCGTATACCGGTGCAGGCCCTGCAGTGATCGGTCTACTGGGCGGTCAGGTCGATGCATTGGCCACTGGCCCCGCATCGGTTGTGAGTCACATTAAGTCCGGCAAGGTGCGGGCGCTCGCCCACTGGGGCGAGGGCCGGCTTGCGGCCCTGCCGGATGTGCCCAGCTTCAAAGAGCTTGGCATTGCTGCGGAGTTTGCCCAGTGGTCGGGAATCTTTGTGCCGGCGAATACGCCAGATGACATCGTGGCGAAACTGCGTGATGCAGTCCGCCAGGCGGCCAATGATGAAAAGGTCCGTCAGATCATCAGCAACTCTGGCAGCCCCATTCAGTTCCTGGATGCTCCTGAGTTTGGCCGATATGTCGATACCGATGCCAAAAAATTGGCCGAAGTGGTCAAGCGCATCGGAAAGGTCCAGTAGCAATCGTGATGGGGCAGTGCGCGGTCCGCTCCGGGCCCGCACCAAACGCCCCTAGCGATGAGCGAGCTCTTCGCGGGCAAGCCGCTCTGCGAGCCCCACGTAGCCTGCAGGCGTAAGCGCCAGCAGGCGGTCTTTCTCCGCCTTGGGAAGGGCCAGGCCGCTCACGAATTGCCGAAGGGTGGCCTCGGTCATGCCCTGGCCCCGGGTGAGGGCCTTGAGCTGTTCATAGGGCTGCTCTAGGCCATGCCGGCGCATGACCGTCTGGATGGGCTCAGCCAAGACTTCCCAGGCGGCCTCTAGGTCCGCCGCTAGCCGGGGTCGATTGATCTGCAGCTTACCCAGACCTTTTAAGGCGGCGTCATAGGCCAGCAGACTATGGCCGAGGGCCACCCCGAGGTTTCTCAAGACGGTCGAGTCGGTCAGGTCCCGCTGCCAGCGCGATACCGGAAGCTTTTCGCTAAGGTGGCCCAGCACCGCATTGGCCAGCCCCAGATTGCCCTCGGCATTTTCAAAATCAATCGGATTGACTTTGTGCGGCATGGTGGAAGAGCCGACCTCGCCCGCTTTTAATTTCTGACTGAAGTAGCCCAGCGAAATGTAGCCCCACAGATCCCGCGAGAGATCCAGCACGATGACATTAAATCGTGCAACTGCATCCAGATAATGCGCAATCCAATCGTGGGGCTCAATCTGAATGGTGTGACTCGCGAACTCGAGGCCCAGGCCCTCGACAATCCGCTTTGAAAATGCCGGCCAGTCCACCTCGGGTGCAGCCACAAGGTGGGCGTTGTAGTTGCCTACCGCCCCATTCATTTTTGCCTTGGGCTGAATCTGTATCCATACATCTCGGGCCAGACGCAGCCGCTGGCGCACATTGGCCAGTTCTTTGCCTAGCGTGGTGGGCGATGCGGGTTGTCCGTGGGTCCGCGACAGCATCGAGAGGCCTGCGGTTTCCTCTATCAGAGCGCCGAGCCGATCAATCAAGGCCTGCATCGCCGGCAAAAGACATGCGCTACGCGCTTCGCGCAGCATTAGCCCATGGGCGGTGTTGTTGATGTCTTCTGAAGTGCAGGCGAAGTGAATAAACTCAGCCGCTTTGGATAGTTCGGGCAGACCTGTCTCAGCCGCCGCTTTTTCTTTAAGCCAGTACTCCACCGCCTTGACATCGTGATTGGTGGTGGCTTCGATGGCCTTGATCCGCTCTGCATCGGCCTCAGAAAATTCATCGGCCCATCGCATCAATGCGCTCTGCGCCTTTGCCCCAAAGCGGGGCATTTCAGAAAGCCCCAGCTCCGATAGGCCCATCCACCAGGCGAGTTCGACACGCACGCGCTGCCGCATGTAGCCGTACTCTGAAAGCAGGGGCCGCAGGGCGTCGACTTTGCTGCGGTAGCGACCATCCAGCGGGGAAAGTGCCATTAGAGCTTTCACGACAGACATTCTATACTTCGAGCCCGAATTCGGAAGACGGCAGAACATGAAACTCATCGGCAATCACACCAGCCCTTATGTCCGCAAGGTCCGCATTGTGCTTTCTGAAAAGAAAACAGAGTGCGACTTTGTGATCAATGATGTCTGGTCGGCGACAACCGATATCGAGCACTCCAACCCCCTGGGGAAAATTCCGGTGCTCGTGCTGGATGACAACACCTGCATTTACGACTCGCGCGTAATCGTGGAATACCTGGACTCTCGGGCGCCAATTCAGCGCCTGATTCCGGAAGGCGGCCGGGAGCGCATCGAGGTCAAAGTCTGGGAGGCCTTGGCCGATGGCCTGCAGGACGCCGCCATCACGATGCTGCTGGAAGGCCGCCGGCCCGAGACCGAGCGCTCTGCCAGCTGGATCAGTCGCCAGGCCCGCAAAGTCGATGCGGCCCTCGCATCGATGTCTCGTAGTCTGGGAAAAAACGCGTGGTGCTATGGCCGCAACTTTTCACTGGCCGATATCGCTGTGGGTTCCGCCCTGGGCTATCTCGCGTTTCGTTTTCCCGAAAATCATTGGCAAAAAACCTATCCAAATCTGCGCACGCTGTATGAAAAGTTGATGCAGCGTGATTCGTTTAAGTCGACTTTGCCGCAATAACTCCGCCCCCCAGGCAGACTGGGCCGTCGTACAGCACCGCTGACTGGCCTGGCGTAATAGCCCATTGGGGCTCATCAAATTGAAGATCAAATGCATCGGCGCTTGCCTGAAGCTGGCAGGCTGCATCGGCCTGCCGATAGCGTGTCTTGGCAGCATGGCGTAGATCTGAAGGCGGCGGACTTTCGGCAATCCAGCTGGCATCGATTGCATGGAGCGTTTTCGACAGCAGTCCGGGATGATCGTGGCCCTGATCTACCACCAGCGTGTTGGTGTCAAGATTTTTCTCCACCACATACCAGGGGCTACCATCGCCTGCACGATCGCCACCAAGGCCCAGGCCCTTGCGCTGGCCCAGGGTGTAAAAGGCGAGCCCCTGATGCTGGCCGACCGTGCGGCCAGTGGGCGTTTTCATTGGCCCCGGCTGGCTGGGTAGATATCGATTTAAGAACTCCCGAAAGGGCCGCTCGCCGATAAAGCAAATGCCAGTGGAGTCGCGTTTGGCCGCATTGGGCAGACCAATTCGCGCCGCAATTGCCCGGACTTCTGTCTTCTGAAGATCTCCGATCGGGAACACCGTACGCGCCAGCTGAGACTGATTCAGTCGATGCAGAAAATAAGTCTGATCCTTACTGGCGTCCGCCGCACGAATCAGTTTCACAAGGCCTGTGGCATCGTGCTGAAGCTGCGCGTAGTGTCCGGTAGCGATGCATTGCGCACCCTGGGCAATCGCATAGTCTAAAAAAGCTTTGAACTTAATCTCGGCATTACACAGCACATCGGGGTTGGGCGTTCGTCCCGCCTGATACTCGCGAAGAAAATCCGCAAACACCCGATCCTTATATTCGGCTGCGAAATTGACTGCTTGCAGCTCAATGCCAATGACCTCTGCAGCAGCGGCGGCATCGAGAAAATCCTGACGCGTCGAGCAGTAGGCATCATTGTCATCGTCTTCCCAGTTCTTCATGAACATGCCGATCACCTCCAGCCCGGCCTGTTTCAGTCGCCAAGCGGTGACAGAAGAGTCAACGCCGCCTGACATGCCGACTACAATGGTTTTGCGGCCGCCGAGCCCTGATTTCCAGTCCAAAACGGGGTGATTCATGCAGTCAGATTCTATCTGCTGCATCGCGAAAATCCTGTTTCTCGGGTAGCATTAGCACCCTTTCTCTCATCAAGAATCCCACGGAGACAGTTGAATGCATCTTGGCATCCCCAAGGAGTCGTCGCCGGGCGAAACCCGGGTTGCGGCCACACCGGAAACGGTGAAAAAACTGGTCACGCAGGGCCACCAGGTGACCGTCGCCCGCGGCGCAGGCCTGACTGCAAATTTCACGGATGATGCTTTCTCTGCGGCGGGCGCTGCGATTGCAGAGCAGTCGCAGGCCTTGGGCGCAGAGGTCGTACTCAAAGTCCGAATTCCCTCTGCAGAGGAACTGGTCCAAATGAAACGCAATGCCATTTTGATTGGCATGCTGAATCCCTTTGATCGTTCGGGATTGGACCGTCTTGCGGCCGCGGGCCTCACCGCATTTGCAATGGAGGCTGCTCCGCGAACCACGCGGGCCCAGAGCCTGGATGTACTGTCCTCGCAGGCCAATCTTGCGGGCTATAAGGCCGTCATGCTGGCTGCAGATGCCTATCCAAGAATCTTCCCGATGCTCATGACCGCTGCTGGCACGGTGAAGGCCGCTCGCGTAGTTATTCTTGGCGCCGGTGTAGCAGGCCTTCAGGCGATTGCGACCGCCAAGCGCTTGGGTGCCGTTGTCGAGGCCTCTGATGTACGTCCCGCCGTGAAAGAGCAAATCGAATCGCTTGGCGCGAAGTTTATTGATGTGCCCTTTGAAACTGATGAAGAGCGCGAAATCGCTCAGGGCGTTGGCGGCTATGCAAGGCCCATGCCCGAGTCCTGGATGAAGCGGCAGGCGGCCGAAGTTGCCAAACGCATCGCGCTGGCGGACATCGTGATTTCAACCGCGCTGATTCCCGGCCGAAAGGCCCCCACCCTGATCACTGAAGAGATGGTGAAGTCCATGAAACCGGGCTCGGTGATTGTCGATATGGCCGTCGAGCAAGGCGGCAACTGCCCGTTGTCTGAGCTTGGAAAAACAGTGGTGAAACACGGCGTGATTCTGGTGGGCCAGCCTAATATCGCTGCGCTTGTCCCAACCGATGCCAGCGCGCTTTACGCCCGCAATCTGCTGGATTTCCTCAAACTGCTGATTACCAAAGAAGGCAGTCTGTCGATCCCGGTTGATGACGACATCGTCACCGCATGCCTGATGACCAAAGACGGCGCTGTGCTGCGCGCCCAATAAAGAAACGCCCAACAATACGAGAGCACTGCAATGGAAGCGATTAGTCCAACCCTAGTGAACCTGATCATTTTTGTGCTGGCCATATATGTGGGCTACCACGTGGTGTGGAATGTCACGCCGGCACTGCACACACCGCTGATGGCCGTCACCAATGCCATCTCGGCCATCGTGATTGTGGGCGCCATGCTAGCGGCCGCCTTGACCGAGACCACGCTCGGCATGGCCATGGGGGTACTGGCTGTCGCGCTGGCAGCAGTCAATGTCTTTGGTGGTTTTTTGGTAACCCGCCGCATGCTGGAAATGTTTAAGAAAAAAGAGAAAAAGGCGCCTGCCGCCGAAAAGGAGGCTGTATAAATGTTGAGCCTCTCGATGAACACCGTCACGCTGCTGTATCTGATCGCGTCGGTCTGCTTTATTCAGGCCTTAAAGGGCCTCTCACATCCCACCACTTCAATTCGCGGCAATCTCTTTGGTATGACGGGAATGGCGATTGCCATTTTCACCACGGTTGGCCTGATCTCCACAATGGCTGAGGCCCTCATGGGCGGCAGCGCTAATCTCGGCAAGGGGTTTGCACTGGTCGCGATTGGGTTGTTGGTGGGCGGGCTGATTGGCGCGACGATGGCCAAGCGCGTCGAGATGACCAAGATGCCGGAGCTGGTCGCCTTTATGCACTCCATGATTGGGCTTTCTGCGGTGTTTATCGCGATTGCCGCTGTGGCGGAGCCCTATGCCTTAAACATCACCCAGAAGGGATCTGGCATTCCGCTGGGTAATCGGCTTGAGCTCTTCCTTGGCGCTGCTATCGGTGCCATTACCTTTAGCGGCTCGGTAATTGCCTTTGGCAAGCTCTCGGGAAAATATAAGTTCCGGCTATTTCAGGGCGCGCCTGTCGTGTTTCCTGGCCAGCACATGCTGAATCTTGCATTGGGTATCGCCACAATCGCCCTCGGCCTCATCTTCATGTTCACCGAGGACTGGACCGCGTTTTTCTTAATGTTGGCGCTGTCGTTTGTGCTCGGTGTCTTAATCATCATCCCAATTGGCGGAGCCGACATGCCGGTGGTGGTCTCAATGCTCAATAGCTACTCGGGCTGGGCGGCAGCGGGCATCGGCTTTTCGCTAAACAACTCCATGCTGATCATTGCAGGATCACTGGTGGGCTCAAGTGGCGCGATTCTGTCTTACATCATGTGTAAGGCCATGAATCGTTCCTTTTTCAATGTGATTCTGGGTGGCTTCGGGGGCGAGTCGGGTGCAGCAGCCACTGGCAGTGGCGAGCAGCGGCCGGTGAAAAGCGGCTCACCGGACGATGCAGCCTTCATGCTCACCAATGCCGAGACCGTCATCATCGTGCCGGGCTATGGCCTTGCGGTGGCCCGCGCACAACATGCACTTAAAGAGTTGACTGAAAAACTCACCCACAAGGGCATCACGGTCAAATACGCCATCCACCCCGTGGCAGGCCGTATGCCTGGCCATATGAATGTGCTGCTCGCTGAGGCTGAAGTGCCCTATGACCAGGTCTTTGAGATGGAAGATATCAACTCCGAGTTTGGCCAGACCGATGTAGTGTTGGTGTTAGGCGCCAACGATGTGGTGAATCCCGCAGCACGCACACCGGGCTCACCGATTTTTGGCATGCCGATTCTCGAGGCCTATAAGGCCAAGACCGTCATTGTTAATAAGCGCTCCATGGCAGCAGGTTACGCCGGCCTCGATAACGATCTCTTCTACATGAACCAGACCATGATGGTCTTCGGTGACGCCAAGAAAGTCGTGGAAGACATGGTCAAGGCGGTCGAGTAGGAAAAAAGGCGCCGATCGGCCTTGAGCCAGACCTTTAGGAACTCAGCCCTCCCACTAATTGTTGCGCTGTTCGCACTGGTGCTGGTTCGGTCAGTGTCGGGATTTTTTTCTCCATTGCCGCTTCAGGTCGACGAAGCCCAGTACCTTGGCTGGTCGCGCGATCCTGCCTTTGGCTATTACTCCAAGCCGCCGATGATTGCCTGGATCTTGGGCTTAAATCGGGCAGCCTGCGAGGTGGCTGGCCTTTCTACACTCCCGTGGATCGAGGGCTGTGCGCGGCTTGCCCAGGCATTTGCCCTGGGAATTGCCGGACTCTTTGCGGCGCTTTCTTCGTGGACCTTGTTTCACCGCAAGCAGGCCGCGTTCGCAGCGGCGCTGCTGCTCATCACCTCGCCGCTGTTTGGATTTCTTTCTTTATTTGCCACCACAGATGCCTGGCTTTTGATGTTCTGGTCGATTGCCTTGTGGTCTTTTATCTGCGGCATCAGTCCCGGGCTTCAATCATCGTTTGCCTTAGCGGCTGGCGCACGAGCAGATCAGGGCCACTGGGCCTACTGGGTAGTGTGCGGGGCTGCCGTTGGCCTGGGGCTACTGTCAAAATATTCCATGGGCGTATTTGTGGTCAGCGCTTTCATTGTGTTGCTGGCGCTCAAAAGAGCGTTCTCGTGGGGGCCTTGGCTTGCGGCAGCGGTGGCATTTGTGGTGTTTCTGCCCAATCTGATCTGGAATGCCACCCAAGGATTTCCCACGCTGTCACACCATTTGGAAATCTCGCAGGTCCAGAGCCTAAGCCCCACACAATGGAGCGGACTAAGTGCTGTGCGATCACTAGGGGAATTTCTCGCCGCGCAGCTGGTGCTGATCGGGCCCTTTGCGCTGTTATCACTGCTGTTCTGGCTGCCGACTTATCTGCGTGGCCATCAGACTGAGGATCGAGTAAAACTTAATCTCTTGTGGTGGTTTGCATTACCCATGCTGGCCATTGTCGTGCTGCAGGCGGGGTTGTCACGTGCGTTTGCGAACTGGGCTGCGCCTGCTTATCTCGCCTTAGCGATTTTGGCCGGATATCTCTGGACATCGTCGGGCACTGACGCGCAAAGGCCGTCTGTTGGCAGGCGACTGCTTTGGCTTTCGGTTGCTTTGGGCCTGGCGTGTTCGGCGTTAATGATTTATGGATTGCGCTATGCCTACCAGGAGAGCTCTGCCCTGAATATTCGTGCTGTCGAAAAGCTCAGGGGCTGGAAAGAGGCCGCACTTTGGATTCAAAACAAGGCAAAGGCGCAAGATGCAGTTGTCGTGGCCGAAGATCGCAGGCTTTTGGCCAGCCTATCGGGCTATTTGGGGCTAAAGGCCTATGCCCTGGATGAACAGAATCGAAGAAATCATCACTACAGCTGGTTTTATCACTTCAGCGATCAGCGGATCGGCACAGATCAGCCCATTCTGGTGGTGTTGGTAGGCCAGGCCGATACTCAGAATTTGATAAATCGATTGCAGGCTGCTGGGTTTCGCGAAATCACAGCTGCTCAGGCAGCAGATGAGCCTGCGATTTCTGTTGGTGATTCGGGCGATAAAATTCAGGCCTTCTGGGCCACGCGATAATTTTCTGCACAATCCGCAACATTCATGACTGCTTTGGCCAAACTTTCCTTATTCGATCTTGTATCGGCGCGATCCCGTGCTGCGCTCAGGATCGGCCTGCCGGCTTGCATCATCTGTGCTGCGCTTTTTATCGCCTTGCCGCAGGTTGACCTCTTCGCCAGCCAACTTTTTTTTGATCCGGGCCGAACC
>JBILVT010000129.1:0-4596 GCA_044370275.1 Burkholderiaceae bacterium
CCGAGGGAGCCGAGACCATAATCGGTGACCGTGGCGTGCGCCTTTCGGGGGGTCAGCGTCAGCGCATTGCGATTGCCCGAGCAGTCTTAAAAAATGCGCCGATTCTCATTCTGGATGAGGCCACCTCCGCGCTGGATACTACGGCAGAGGCCAGTGTAAAGTCTGCGATTGATCGCCTGCGCAAGGGCCGAACCACCTTAGTGGTCGCCCACCGGCTATCGACCATTGTTGATGCCGATCGCATCCTGGTGATTGATGTGGGGCGGCTTATTGAGCAAGGCACGCATCAGCAGCTCTTAGATCGCGCTGGTCTTTACGCGCGCCTGTATGCGCAGGCAACGACTGCTGGCCATGACCGATTTGATGAAGACACCGCTGGCTAGTCTTAGCACGACAGCAGTACCAATACTTTTCGGAATTGATTAATTCTCTGATGGCGCCTCGGCATCTGCTCCTCGTTAGAACCTCTGCCTTTGGGGACGTTGTTCAGACCTTTTATGTGCTCTCGGACTTGCACAGGGCCCTACCTGAAACTCGAATTGACTGGTGTGTGGATGAGCGATTTGTTGATCTCGCCCGCCTGCATCCAGCAGTCACTAAAGTAATCTCACTGCCGACACGCCGATGGAGGGGGCTGATGATGTATCCCCGTTCGTGGCTTGAAGTCTTTCGCTGGATCAAAGATCTGAGGGCGCTCGATATTGATGCTTCGCTGGATTTACAAGGTCTGTATAAAAGCGCATTGGTAGGCTGGATAAGCCGAGCGCGATTACGCTTGGGGCCAGAGGCTTTTGCCGAGTCAGAGCCTGGGGTGCATTGCCTCTATCACCGCGAACTAAAGGGCAGCAAGGTCGAGGGGCTCGCGATGCGTGCTCGATATCTTGCGGGTGTTGCGCTTGGTTACGATGCGTTTTCATATCCCATCGATTCAGGTACACGAAGGTGGACTCGGACGGCAGACGCTTTTCAAATTCTGATGATGGTGGGCGCATCACGCAAAGAGAAGATGTGGCCTGAAGCACAGTGGACCGAGCTGTGCGGTCGAGTTCTTCGAAAAGCCCCCGACCATGATGACACGAGCGGCCGAGATTCTAGGGATATCAATGGCGAATGGGCCCCTGTGATTGAGTTGCTTTGGGGCTCGGAGTCTGAGCGACAGATCGCCTTGAGTATTGAGAAAAAGGTTGCGGATCCCAGGGTGCTCGCGGCTCCAAGAGCTTATGCAATCAATGAACTTATTGCAAAGTTTTTAACTGCACGCGCCTTAGTCGGCGGCGATACCGGTTTAGGGCACCTTGCGGTAGCGCTCGGGTTGCCCACCGTGATGCTATTTTTAAAAACTCATGCAGCGCGATATGCACATCCCGACTTAAAGCATCAGCTTGCAGTAGATATTACCGATGGCGATGTCACCGTTGATCGAGTGATCGAAAAGCTAAATCAGGCGTTCTATTTTGGGCCTAACTAAGCCCAACGATTATATTTTTATGAAGTTAGCCCCGATCACTGTAGAAACATCATCACGCGGCATCACATCTTCAGAGCGCCTGGTTGTGGCCATGCCAGCGCTTTATCGGCCTGAGGTACTGGCCGCCACGCTATGGAGTTTTGAGCGCGGTCTTTTTCGACAATTCCCAAAGCGGACACTGATACTGAATGTCGATCCTTTGGGGGTTGATCCATCGCTACACAGAGAAAAAAGGGATCAGATCCTGAGGCTCGCCCATCACTACTTTGATCAGGTCATTACCCGCTTCCCAAGCCAGGCCAGTTTTCCAGATGCTGTGCAGTGGCTCTGGCAGCAGGCCCTGGAGCTTGATCAGTGCTTTTTACACTTAGAAGATGATTGGTTTTTAAATCGATCAGTTCCGGCAAAAGGAATCTTAAATTTGCTTGCCCAGCCCAAGATCGCCTCAGTGCGATTGCACAGGCAGCGTAATCTCCCAAAGGCGCAGGCATCTAATCTGAGCCTGAACCCAGTGTTTTTCAACCCTGTTTTTATTCAAGAGGCCTTGGAAAATTTTCAACTTGATAAGGATCCGGAAAAACAGTTCGTCTTGGAGCCGCTCATCAGTAAATTAAATGACTGGCGGCATTTCTTGGTGCCTGCTTTGGGAGCGCAAGAGGCTTATTTGTTTGCGAGTGACTTGGCTGTGATGTCTGCTGATCGCGGCGGTTGGGTCTCGGATTTGGGGGTGCATTGGCGCAAAGGCCAGGACTTGCAAAAAATCTCTGAAGAAGGGATCTCTCGCTGGCGTGCTGCCCACGCTAACAGGCTAAGTCGAATTAAGAATCGTTTATTGCTGCGATTTAAACTCTTTTTATATCGCAAACGGCTTCAACTTAATTCTCTCTTAAGACGAGACCGCTCATAGACCGCGATCATTTGATCGGTCATACCGTTGATGCTGATTCGGTCAGAAAGCTCCTGGTTAAGGTTGGTGCGGGCATATCCCGACTGTGCTGCCAAAAGCATATACTGTGATAGGGCTGCAGTATCCCGTTCTTCGACAATATTGACCAATGGGTAGCCGCTTACTGCCTCTTCGATTGACCCTGCGCGCGTGGTGATAATGGGTAGCCCATAGGCCATCGCCTGCAGAATCGCTTGGGGCACGCCTTCATTAGCGTAGCTGGGAAACACAAATACATCTAGTGCATCAAAATAGTCACGCACATCTTGCTGATGGCCAGCGAAAAGCACCTGGTTGGCTACATCCAACCGATTCGCCAGGCTGCGTAGGCTTTGGGCTTGGGGGCCATCGCCTACGATCAGCAGCTGCGCCTTCGGTAGCTGCCGAGAGATTTTTGCAAAAGCTTCGATGAGATCATGTTGCCCCTTCCAGGATCGTAGGGTGGCGATATTGCCAAATAGCAGTGCGCTGGGATCAAGCGCTCCGAGATCGATCTGAGTATTTGCTCGAATTCTGTCGCGCGCACTCGCCTTACCTTGTGCACGAAAGATTTGAAGATTGATGCCGGTCGGAATTGAAAACACTTTTTTTTCGCTGACCAAATCATCGTAGGTGAGATGAGTTTTGATGGACTCCCCCGTGGTCACGATTGCCTCGCAGCCCGACCGGTATAGCCAACGTGTACCTACTCCACGGCGTATTGGCGCGCTAACGTGCCGGGTGCGAACAATAACGGGTTTGTGCCTTGTAAAAAGGCGTGCGATTGCCACCACCCAGTGATCCGTACTCGAATGCGTACTCACCACATTCGGCTGCAACTTATTTAGCATCTGGATCATTGCTCGAATCTCGGCAAGTCGTTTCTTTTTCAAACGCAAGAACTTTACAGGCACCCCGTAGCTGAGCGCTCGTTTTGCAATAAGACTGTCTTGATCTGCAAGTATGACTACTTCGTGTCCGCGCTTGATCAATTGCTGAGACTCAGTCAGCACTCGAATCTCTTGGCCGCCCCATCCGTGCGAAGACTCAGTGTGTGCGATTCGCATTAGCGCCGGGCTCTCATGGTTCGATAGAACTCAAGCCATTGTTCAATGATTTGACTTTGGTCATAACGTAACGCGAAAGCACGTGCCTGATAAGTCATATGCTGCCTGCGGCCTGTATCCTCAAATTTTCGAAAAGCTTGCAGCAGGCTCGCTACGCTACGGTCACAGATCATGCCCGCATCGGTATCGGTAATCTCCCAGGCCATCCCGACATCACGGGTTACGATTACAGGTAGACCACACGCTAGGGCTTCAAGTACCGCGTTAGAAGAGGGGTCATAAAGCGACGGCAATGCAAAAAGATCTGCGGCCCAAAGAAGCGACCGTACATCTTCTAAAGGGCCAGTCAGGGCGATTCTGCTCTCAACCCCCAGGTGTTTGATAAGGGCCTTGGCCTTGTGAGTCGCTTTGTCTTCTCCGCAGATGAGTAGCACATAGTTTTTGACTTTTGCACAGGCCTCAATCAACGGAAAAATTCCCTTACGAGAAAAGCCAGATCCCACCACAGCAATGATCAGAGTCTCGGGTGTAATTGCAACCGAGTGCTGCTGGGCTACAGCTTGGCGAGATTCTTCCTTTTGTGTGGGCGTGGCGGGTGTGAAAAAACTGGTGTCTACGCCATTTGGAATTAGCGTGATACGGCTATCCGGCACTGACCAGTATTCTTGAAGTTCATTGACCACTAAGCTGCTATTGGCGACATAGTGCAGCTTGGAATCTAGCGCCATTGCGCGCTCGGTCTCGATCACCGCCCGGTGATAAGGGTCTAAGCCCAGCCAGAGCGAACGAATGCCGCTGAGTTCTCGTTGCAATCGTTTCACCCAGGCAGCATGTACGCCGTCCCCAAGTCGAAAAATATCAATCCCTGTCATCCTCTCATGCGATTGAATCAGGTCAAATTTGCGGCCAGCGGCAGTTTCTTGATTGAGCGCGGTATGGACTGATTTCTGAAATGATTTAAATCGCGCAGCGCGAGTAAAACCCGGCGATTGAACGCGTATGTATTCCATACTGTCGGCGCTGTTTGGCCCAGACCAATTTTCTGTGATGATTGTGTTTTTGATTCCCCGCTGAGTTAGGCGGGGCAAAAGCCGCTCAATAAAACGCTCCGCGCCGCCATACGGGTTATAACAACG
>JBILVT010000040.1:0-15715 GCA_044370275.1 Burkholderiaceae bacterium
GCCCTTAGCAACACTCGCGGGAATTCTGATGTTCGTTGCCTGGAATATGGGAGAGTGGCGATGCTTGATTCAGCTGGGTGGACTTCCGATGCGAGATCGAATTCTGATGCTTCTTACTTTTGTTTTAACCGTGGTGACTGATGTCACCCTTGCGGTGAGCGCAGCGGGGGTGCTGGCACTTCTGTTTGCCGCCTCAGCCCGTATTGCGAAGGGCGGCAGCGATTCCGTTAATCGATAGGTGAATGCCGACCTGGGTACGATGGTCCTGCTGGCCTTCGCGCCAGCGGCGAATCAATTCGATTTGTAAGTGGTTTAAGGGATCGAGATAAGGAATCCGCTGGGTAATGAGTGCAGCCAGTGCTGGGTTGGATCCCAGCCGGTGTTTTTGTCCTGTGATGATTTCAAGAGCCGTCTCGGTTCTGGCCCACTCGGATTCAATCCGGGCCATGACAGCCTTGGCCAGCCGGCGATCGTGGACCAGTTCAGCGTACCTGTGGGCCAAGGCGAGATTGGCTTTGGCCATTACCATGTCCATATTGGAAAGTAAGGTCGAGAAAAATGGCCACTCGCGATGCATCTGCTTGAGTAGCGCGGCGTTCTTTTTTGGTGCCGCATCCAGAAGCTGATCCACTGCAGATCCGAAGCCATACCATCCGGGCAGATTGACTCGGCTCTGGCCCCACGAAAATCCCCATGGAATAGCCCGTAGATCGCCGATGCTGCGCGAGCTTTTTCTTGAAGCCGGCCTGGATCCGATATTGAGTTCTGCGATTTCACTGATGGGCGTTGCCTCAAAAAAATAATCCTCAAAGCCCTTCGTCTCGTAGACGAGATCGCGATAGGCCTGCATGCTCTGATCCGACAAGAATTGCGCGATATCCAGAAACTCTTGGGAGGTTTTCTGCTTCGAAGAAAGCAGAGTGGCTTCCAACACGGCGCAGACCAGTGTTTCGAGATTTTTCGCACCGATTTCCGGATTGCTGTATTTGTTGGCGATGATCTCGCCTTGCTCGGTCAGCCGAAGCTGGCCATTGACGGTCCCTGCGGGCTGCGCGAGGATGGCTTGATAGCTGGGGCCACCACCGCGGCCCACAGTGCCACCGCGGCCATGAAAAAGCCGCAGTCTGATGCCCGGCAGGTTCTTAAAGAAAGCGGCCAAGGCGGTGGAGGCCTTATAGAGTTCCCAGTTGCTGGTGAAAAATCCGCCATCTTTATTGCTGTCGGAGTAGCCCAGCATGATGTCTTGCTCGCCCCCCGATCGCCGCACCAAGTCACTGATGCCCGGAAGATCATAGAAAGCCTGCATGATGGGTGCTGCAAAGCGCAGGTCTTCAATCGTTTCAAAAAGCGGCACAACGACTAAGCCAGCAAAGCCATCCCGATTGAGGGTCCCAGACATGAGCCCGGTTTCTTTTTGAATCAGTAAGACTTCCAAGAGGTCACTGACGCTCTCGGTGTGGCTGATGATGGCATGCCGAATTGTCTCGCTGCCAAAGCGCTGATTGATATCAAAGGCAGCCTCGAAAATTGCAAGCTCTCCCTCGGCCTGCTCGGAATAGCTCACATGGCGGGAGCGCAGGCTTCGTGCGTCTCCTAAAAGAATCAGCAAAAGCTCAATCTTGCTGTTTTCCTCGAGATGCTCATAGCCGCTTTCAATGGCGGCGCCACGCAAAAGCTCAGCCACGACATGCTCATGCACGGAAGAGTTCTGCCGCAAGTCGGTGGTGGCCATATGAAATCCAAAGACTTCCACCGCCCGAATCAGGGGCAAAAGCCTTGCTCGGGTCAGCGGCTGTCCATGGTGGGCTACCAGCGATTCATAAATCGTGGCCAAATCTTGTAAGAATTCCTCACTTCGGCCGTAGGGCTCAGAGGGCTCCACCGCGTGGCGCAAGGCCTCGCCACCGGTGAGTGTGGTCAGTGTCGCGGCCAGCCGGGAATATATGCCGATCAAGGCGCGGCGATAAGGCTCATCCTGACGGTGAGAGTTGGTATCCCCGGATCGCTGGGCAAGAAATTTCAGGCCATCGGAGCTGCCGGCAAGCGATTCGCAGATCGAGAGCTCGCCGCCTAATTCATGGACCTGGGTGAGGTAGTGACGCAGCAGCACCTCGCTGTGCCGCGATACAGCACGGCTTAAGGTATCGACATTGACATTTGGATTGCCATCGCGGTCTCCGCCAATCCAATTGCCCATCCGAAAAATTGGCGCAATCCAATCCAATTTGGCCTGCTCTTCGATGCGCCGATAGAGCTTGGGGATTTCCTGCAGAAACGTGCTCTGATAAAACGACAGCGCATTTTCAATTTCGTCATCGACCGAGAGTTTTGACAGACGAATCAGCCGGGTCTGCCAGAGCTGGGCGACACGGGCCCGAATTAGTGTCTCGATTTCAGCCTGTGCGGCTGGCGTGTTTGCCTGCCGGTACCGGGGAAGTAACTCCGCGAGGGCCCGCTTGGCATCGAGGATGCTGCGACGTTGCACCTCGGTCGGGTGGGCGGTCAACACGGGCGAGATCCAGGCATTGCGTAGGGTCTGATGAAGCGCTTTTGACGAAGTCTTGGCCGCTTTTAGTCGGCCAAAGGTGTGGGCGAGTCTACCCTCGGTGGTCGCAGGATCTTCGGCAGCCTGAGCCTGAAGGCTGAATTGATCCTCAGCAATATTTGCAAGATGAGAAAAATACGTAAAGGCCCGAATGACACTCACGGCCTTATCGGGACTTAAGCCTTTGATGAGCTTGGTGAGTGATTTTCCGGCAGCGGCATCGCCATTGCGATGAAACTGAACACTGAGCCGGCGAATGCTCTCGATCAGATCAAAAGTCGCCTTGCCTTCCTGTTCGCGGATCGTATCGCCTAAGATGGCGCCCAAAAATCGAATGTCCTGGCGCAGGCTTTGTTCAGTGGGGGCGGGCATATCAGCGGCTCTTTATTTGGCGTGTGGGCTTACCGCAAGCTGTGGATCCAGCAGCGCTCGATCATCAAAGACAAAGCAGTCGCCCCGGTAGTGTCGGGCATCGGTCTTTTCAAAATAATTCAAGATACCGCCTTCGAGCTGAAAGGCGTGCGGATGGCCGATGCTGCGCATATAAATAGCCGCTTTTTCACAGCGGATGCCGCCGGTGCAAAAACTGACAATTGTTTTTCCTTCAAGCGCAGATGCATGATCACGAAATGCCTGCGGAAAGTCAGAAAATTTTCCAATTCCAAAATCCACCGCACCTTGAAAAGATCCGTGGCTCACCTCAAAGGCATTACGGGTATCGAGAAGCACTACCTCGCGGCCATTGTCATCATGGCCCTGATCGAGCCAGCGATTAAGTTCGCCCGGGGTAACTGAGGGCGCCCGGCCGGCCTGCGGCCGAATGGTAGGGTGATTCATCCGAATGATTTCGGATTTAATTTTGATCCGCATCTTTTTAAAGGGCTGATGATCTGACCAACTCTCTTTTGCCCAGAGATCTGAAAAACGGCCATCGCTTTTCAGCCAGCCCAAAAAATCGTGAATCGATTCCTTACCTGCTGCCAAAAAGAGATTGATGCCTTCTTCGGCAATCAGAATCGTGCCTTTGAGCTGCCGGGCCTCGGTCTGGGCAGTTAACGTGGCTTTAAAGCCTGCCAGATCGGCAAGCGGAACAAACTTATAGGCGGCGATATTAAGAATGGAATTCACAGCCGATTGACATTGACCACTAGGCGGCCGCGGACCTGTCCGGCAAGAATCTCTGGCGCGATGCTCAGCGCCCGCGTGAGTGTGATTTCCTGGGTCATTGCATCGAGCTTTTGAATTGGCAAATCCTTTGCAAGCCGTTGCCAGACCATTTCGCGCTTGGGCCGCGGCGTTGTGACACTGTTAATGCCATAAAGGGTTACGCCACGCAAAATAAAGGGCGCAACGGTTGCGGGAAAATCCATGCCCTGCGCCAGGCCGCATGCCGCCACCGCGCCATCCCAGCGTGTCGAAGCACAGGCATTGGCCAGGGTGTGGCTGCCCACGGTATCCACCACGGCCGCCCAACGTTCTTTGCCCAGGGGCTTACCGGGGCCTGCCAACTCGCTGCGATCCATGATCGTGGTGGCACCGAGCGACTTCAGATAGTCAGACTCAGACAGCCGGCCCGTTGATGCAACTACTGTGTATCCGAGCTTGGCAAGCACAGCGACTGCAATCGAGCCAACGCCGCCTGCCGCGCCGGTAACCAGCACTTCGCCATCTTCTGGCTTGACGCCATGCTTTTCGATCGCCAGCACACAAAGCATGGCGGTGTAACCGGCCGTTCCGATGGCCATGGTCTGCTTTAGAGAAAGCCCCTCTGGCTTTGCCACCAGCCAGTCGCCTTTGACCTTGGCGTATTGGGCAAGGCCACCCGGGTGGGTCTCGCCCACGCCCCAGCCGGTGAGCACGACCGCATCGCCTGCTTTAAAGAGTGGATGGCCACTGGTTTGGACGGTCCCAGAGAAATCAATGCCAGGCGACATCGGAAACTTGCGCAGAATGGGTGAGCGGCCAGTGATGGCCAGTCCATCTTTGAAATTGATTGTGGAGTAATCCACCTTGACCAGCACATCCTGATCGCCCGTGCTGACCAGCGCTTCCTCGCCAACAGTCTCAATTGTTGCGGTGTAAGCGGATTCGGTCTTATTACAAATGATTGCCTGAAAGGGCTGCATCGTGGCCTCCTGGGTGGGCCGACAATGCTATCAATTGCGCCTCATCGTCGCAATTTAGGCTAGAGCTTCCCAGTCAGTTTGTAGACAGAAATTCCGGCCAGCTCCCTAAGCGCAAGATTCCATTGCCGCGTGCCCTCAGGCCAGGGGAACGTAGCCCACCAAGAGCCATCCGCCGATGACACTTATGCCAAGAAGCTTTGCCAGTTTGCGTCGATTGAATAAGAAAAAAACAACACTTGCAATGCTGAAAATGCCAAGCAGGTTAATCGGATGAAGCAAAAAATCCAGGGTTTTGGAGAGCGTAAAAAACATACCGGATACTTTTTGTGGGGGTTAAAGTGTAAGGATTCAAGGGTTAGAGCCAGTCTAACACTTCACTGCAACTGCTTGCGGTGCTGCTGGGCCTGCACTTGTATCGCTTTTCGATCGGCAGCCGAGAGCCGATTCACATTTCTGATCTGCATGACCATGCGCGGATTCTTTGCCAGTAAGGCCTCGTGCCGCATTAGAAAGTCCCAGTAAAGCGTAGTGATGGGGCAGGCATCCTTGCCTGTCGAAGCGGCAGGATTAAATCGACAGTGCTTACAGTAATTGCTCATCCGATCGATGTATTTGCCGCTTGCAGCACAGGGCTTACTGGCCATCACACCGCCATCGGCATATTGGCTCATGCCCAGTACATTGGGCAGTTCCACCCATTCCACGGCATCGACATAGACACTGAGGTACCACTCATGGACCGCCTTAGGATGAATTCCTGCTAGCAGGGTGTAAAGCCCCGTGACCATGAGCCTTTGAATGTGATGGGCGTAGCCCGTGCGAAGCGTCTGCTGAATCGATTCCCGCAGGCAAGTCATCTCTGTATCGCCTGTCCAGAAAAAATCCGGCAGGGGTTGGCGGGCGGCAAGCGCATTACGTTCTAAGTAATCCGGCATATTCATCCAGTAGATGCCCCGAACATATTCCCGCCACCCGAGAATCTGCCGAATAAACCCCTCGACTGCTGCAAGTGGTGCCGCCCCCTTTTTGTAGGCCTCTTCTGCGGCATTCACCACCTCTTGGGCAGACAGCAGTTTCAAATTCAAAGCGCTTGCAATGTGCGCGTGATAAAGCCATGGCTCACCGGTCCACATGGCATCCTGATAGGTACCAAAGAGGGCGAGCCGATGTTGAATGAAATCATCCAATGCCTGCAGGCCTTGTTTACGGTTCACTGGCCAGCCGAATCCCTCTGCTGAGGCGGTAACCGATCCAGGATGATCGCGAAAGACCGTGTTCACCATTTCAATCACTTCGGAAGTGATGGCATCGGGCTTAAATCGCAATGGCTTGGGCAATAGGCCGGGCCCATCCTTACCGAATGCCCCGCGGTTTTCTTGATCGAAGTTCCACTGGCCGCCAACTGGCTTATCACCTTGCATCAAGATTCCGGTTTTTTCCCGCAGCTCGCGATACCAGTATTCAAGCCGAAGCTGTTTGCGGCCGCGGGCGTGCTCAGCGAAATCACGAACCGTTGAAAAAAAGTGTCGATCTTCCCGAATCTCTAGTGCAAGGCTGCAAGATGTGGCCGCCGCCTGAATCTCTTTTAACACCCGCCAGTCCCCCGGCGCTGTCATGATGAGCTTATCGGGCTGGTGTTTTCGGATCGCCCGCTTTAACTCTCCGCCAAGGTTGGCGGTATTCAGCGGGTCATTGAGTTCGATGTAATCCAGCGGCCAGCTGCGTGCTCGCAGTTCTTTCGCAAAATGCCGCATCGCTGACAGAAACAGCGTGATTCGTTGTTTTGAAGACGGCACATGACAGGATTCTTGTTTCACCTCAGCCATCCAGATGCAGTCTTTTTTAGGATCGAACCCATCGAGTCCGGCCGCATGGTGATCCAGCTGATCACCCAACACCACCACGAGATGGCGAATCGGGGCTGCGATCACCCCAGCCACCCATCTTGATCCAGGATGGTCCGGACCGCTGTCAGCACGGCCCGGCCATCGAACAGTAGTGTTCCCGAGGCGGACTGGCCGCTATAGCTGATGCGAACAACGCCATCGAATCCCTCCCCGGGATTCGTGCGATAGCGACCATCGAGGGTGTAGGCGTTGGTGGTAACCATGTAATGGTGGAGCCGGCGGGAATCGAACCCGCGTCCGCAAGTCTTCCAAAGACAGTTCTACATACGTAGTCGATTTATTTCATTTAACCGAGCTGCTTAGCCAACCGACAGGCCGGCAACTGGCGATCCGTTTATTTTAGGCATCGGACCCACGGCTTATCCGATGACGATCTGATGTGCATGACACTGCTGCGGGTTGCCCCGCCCGGCCCATCAGAGAGCCGGTGCAGCGCTCGCTAGCACTTAGGCTGCGAGAGCAAAACGTTCGTCGTTTGCGTTTGTTTTTTTCCGAATGGATTTACGAGGGAATCGGTCCTCGGTATGCCCTGCGCTTCTTCACTACCCACGTCGAAACCGGGTCGGCCCCAATTTCTACATCTTCTGACCCGGCGACGACTCCGGATCCACAACTAAGAGCCGAAGTATGCGGGCAAAGTTCCCCTAGGGCAACAAACCGGCCTTGCCAGTGCTGCTTTAGCGAGAGCCAGCGGGTGCGAGAAAGCGTGAGAGGTCGTCTGCCCGCTGGATCAGCGCATCGGCGCCCCACTGATGCGGCAGCGGTTCTTGGACGTGGTGGCCGAAGTCGCAGCCGATGGTCCAGGCTCCAGCTGCAAATCCAGATTCGATATCACGCAGATCATCACCGACGTAGACCACGGCCTCAGCGGGAAGCCCCAGGCGCTCAATCGCATGGGCCACGGGTGCCGGGTGGGGCTTGGGGTGTGGGGTGGTGTCGCCACTTACCACAATGGCACAGCGGTCATATAGCTTGATATCGCGCAAAAGCGGCTCGGTAAAGCGTGCAATCTTATTGGTCACGATGCCCCAGGCGATACCGGCTTCCTCCAGGCGATCGACGACTCGGTCCATGCCGGGCCACCAGGTGGTCTGACGCGAGAGGCACTGGGCATAGACCTCCATGAAGGCGCTGCGGGCTGGCTCAAATTCCGGGTGATCTGTGGTGATGCCCAGGCCACGGGTGATCATGCCGCGAGCGCCTTGCGAGATCCAGGGCCGAAGTGCATCCACTGGCATGGGCGCTAAGCCGCGCTGCCCGCGAATTACATTGGCAGCATGGGCAAGGTCGGGCGCGGAGTCTAAAAGCGTGCCATCCAAATCAAACAGCATGGCCCGCTGTGAGTGGGTGGACCAGCGCTCAAGCCAGTGGGGGCGGGCGGTGGGCATCAAGGCTTTCGGAAGGCCATCATGTAATTCACGCTGGTATCGCGCGTGAGTGCATAGACCTGAGTGATTGGGTTGTAGCTTAAGCCCAGCATCGTGGTGAGCGTTAACCCCGCGTCACGGGCTGCATCGGCAAGCTCCGAGGGTTTGATGAACTTTGCGTATTCATGCGTGCCTTTTGGCAAAAGCCGAAGCACATACTCGGCTCCGATGATGGCAAACAAAAAACTCTTGGGATTGCGGTTGATCGTTGAGAAAAAGACCCAGCCGCCCGGCTTAGCAAGTTGGCTGCAGGCAGCGATGGTTGCGGCGGGATCCGGCACATGCTCCAGCATCTCCATGCAGGTCACGACATCGAATTGGCTGCCTGCTCGGGCCGCCAGGTCCTCGGCGGAGATGGCCTCGTAGTCGACCTTCACGCCGCTTTCCAGGCCATGCAGCTGGGCAACTTTAAGTGGCTTTTCGGCGAGGTCGATGCCCTTGACCACGGCGCCGAGCTTGGCCATCGACTCGGATAGGATTCCGCCGCCGCAGCCGACATCCACAATGTTTTTTCCTCTGAGTGTGGCCAGGCCATCAATCCAATCCAAGCGCAGGGGATTAATCTGGTGCAATGGCTTGAATTCACTGGTGGGATCCCACCAGCGGGATGCCAGGGCACTAAATTTCTCGAGCTCGGCGTGGTCAACGTTCATGGGCTTGGTTTTTCAAAATAAAAGCCCCAGACAAATCTGCCTGGGGCTTTGCGAATCCGGCGCGCCGGACTACTTTAAGTTGCGCGTGCCGACCACCTCGACTTCAACACGTCGATTCTTTGAGCGGCCATCCTTGCTGTTGTTATCGGCTATGGGAGACTTCTCGCCTTTGCCCTCGGTGTAGATCCGATTTGCAGCAATGCCCTTACTCACCAAGTAGGCCTTCACCGCTGCGGCGCGACGCTCCGAGAGTTTCTGGTTGTAGGCATCAGTACCCACTGAGTCGGTATGGCCCACGGCGACGATGACCTCCAGGTTCAGGTCCTTCGCCTGCTGCACGAGCTTATCGAGCACGGCTTTTCCCTCGGGCTTGACCACTGATTTATCGAAGTCAAACAGCGTATCGCCACGCAGGCTGATCTTTTCCACAATCGGTCTTGGCGGCGGGGGTGGAGGCTGAACCGCAGGCGCCGGGGGTGGTGGCGGGGGCGGAGCCGCTACAGGAGTTTTCTTCGGCAGCAGATCGGGATCGCATTCCTCAGTCGCCGAGGAAGGGGTCCAGTAGCCAGTGCGTACGCAGGAGTTAGCGCCGCTGCGCACGCTGCCGCCTGAGGACTGAACATAGCCATTGGCGGCCACCGGCGCCTGGGCAAAGACCGGGCTGGAAATTGCCGAGATCGAGAGGGTGAGAGCGGCCGCTGAGAGCAGGCCAGAAAGAGCGCTGATTCGCATTAAAAACTCCTTAAAAGCGGTGCAATTTTTCAGGCTGAACTTATTGCGTTTCGTTCGGGATTCTGCCACAGAACGAGTGGATTAAAAAGGTAAAATCGGGTGATGGATTCCTTCGCTAAAGAGACCCTGCCAGTCAGCCTGGAACAGGAAATGCGCCGCTCTTACCTCGATTACGCAATGAGCGTGATTGTTGGCCGAGCCCTCCCCGATGTCCGCGATGGTCTAAAGCCTGTCCATCGGCGTGTACTGTTTGCAATGCACGAGTTAAACAACGACTGGAACCGGCCTTATAAGAAGTCTGCGCGTATCGTTGGTGATGTTATTGGTAAATACCATCCCCATGGGGATTCGGCTGTCTACGACACCATCGTGCGCATGGCGCAGAATTTCTCTCTGCGCTACATGCTGGTCGATGGCCAGGGCAACTTCGGCTCGGTCGATGGCGATAACGCAGCAGCGATGCGTTACACCGAAATCCGGCTCTCCAAGATCGCCCATGCGTTGCTGGAAGACCTCGATAAAGAAACCGTGGACTTCGGGCCGAACTACGATGGCAGCGAAAAAGAGCCGCTGATCCTGCCGGCACGTATTCCGAACCTGCTGATCAATGGTTCATCAGGAATCGCGGTGGGCATGGCCACCAATATTCCGCCGCATAACCTGTCTGAGGTGATTGAGGGCTGTTTAAAGGTCTTGGAAAACCCCGAGATCACTGTGGATGAATTAATCGACATTATCCCTGCGCCAGATTTTCCGACAGCTGGAATTATTTACGGTCTAGCCGGCGTGAGGGAGGGCTATCGCACCGGCCGAGGCCGGGTAGTGATGCGGGCAAAGACCCACTTTGAGGACATTGATAAAGGGGCCCGGCAGGCCATCATCATTGATGAGCTGCCCTACCAGGTCAACAAGCGCACGTTACTTGAGCGCATTGCTGAGCATGTCAATGAAAAGCGCATCGAGGGCATCTCGGATATTCGCGATGAATCAGACAAATCTGGCATGCGGGTCGTGATCGAATTAAAGCGCGGCGAGATGCCCGAAGTCGTACTCAACAATCTCTACAAAAACACTCAGCTGCAAGACACTTTTGGCATGAACATGGTGGCCTTGGTGGATGGCCAGCCCCGCACGCTGAACTTAAAGCAGATGCTGTCGGCCTTTATCGATCACCGCCGGGAGGTCGTCACTCGCCGCACCGTCTTTGAGCTCAGAAAAGCGCGCGATCGCGGCCATATTCTGGAAGGCCTTGCCGTTGCAGTCTCCAACATGGACGAGATGATTGCATTGATTAAGGGCTCCGCCACGCCGGTGGCAGCCAAGCAAGAACTGATGGAGCGCACCTGGCAGGCTTCGCTGGTCAAAGAGCTTTTGTCTCGCGCCACGGAAAAGACAATCTCAGAGGCTTTCCGGCCCGAGGGAATCAGTGAGGCCTTTGGCCTGAAATCCGACGGCTATAAGCTCTCGGATATCCAGGCCAACGAGATCTTGCAGATGCGCCTGCAGCGCCTCACGGGCCTAGAGCAAGACAAGATCGTTCAGGAATACAAAGAGGTGATCGAAAAAATCGCCGATATACTCAACATCTTGGCGACACCGGCCCGCATTACCGCCATCATTTCCGGCGAGCTCACTGCCATTCGTGATGAGTTTGGCGATGACCGAAAAAGCCAGATCGAGGTCAATGCCGAAGAACTTCAGACCGAAGATCTCATCACGCCGCAAGACATGGTGGTCACGCTTTCGCACTCGGGCTACATCAAGAGTCAGCCGCTGTCGGAATATCGTGCCCAGCGCCGTGGTGGCCGTGGCAAGCAGGCGGCCAGCACCAAGGAAGACGACTGGATCGATCAGCTCTTTATCGCCAACACCCACGACATGATCCTGGCGTTTTCCAATCGCGGCCGCGTGTATTGGTTGAAGGTCTGGGAAGTCCCGCAGGGAAGCCGGACCTCGCGTGGCAAGCCCCTGGTCAATGTCTGGCCGCTGGAGCCCGAGGAAAAAGTCACGGTCATCCTGCCCGTGAAGCAGTTTGATGAAAATCACTATGTGTTCATGGCCACTGCCTTGGGCACAGTGAAAAAGACACCGCTGGATAACTTCTCCCGGCCCATGAAGCGCGGCATCATTGCCGTAAGCCTTGATGACGGGGATTACTTAATTGGCGCGGCGATCACGGATGGCCAGCATGATGTGATGCTCTTTTCAGACGCAGGTAAAGCAGTCCGATTTGATGAGACTGATGTCCGCGCAATGGGCCGTGAGGCCCGCGGTGTGCGCGGCATGCAGCTGGAAGGCGATCAGCGTGTGATCGCCATGCTGGTAGCTGAAAGCGAGACCCAGTCGGTGCTGACGGCTACCGAAAATGGCTTTGGCAAACGGACACCAATTGCGGAATACACCCGGCACGGCCGCGCAGGCAAGGGAATGATTGCAATTCAGACCTCGGAGCGTAACGGCAAAGTCGTAGGCGCCGTATTGGTGGATCCGAATGATGAAATCATGCTGATCACTGATAAGGGCGTGCTGGTCCGTACTCGTGTGGCCGAGGTCCGCGAGATGGGCCGTGCCACACAAGGTGTGACCCTAATCGCAGTCGATGATGGCAGTCAGCTGGCAGGCCTGCAGCGCATCGTAGAAAGCGATGTAGGAGAAGACGGCAGTGAGGGCAGCGACGAGGCAGAGGCAACAGACGACGCGCAAGGCCAAGACAGCCCCGACACCACCTTGCAATGACCACACGACCGTTTAACTTCGCCGCCGGGCCATCGACCCTACCGGAGGCGGTCTTGTCGCGGGCTGCGCAGGAGATGCTGGACTGGCACGACTCAGGCATGTCGGTGATGGAGATGACCCATCGCGGTAAGGTCTATCTCGGTCTTTTTGAAAAAGTGATGGCGGATTTTCGGCGACTTCTTCGGCTGCCGGACCATTACAAGATTTTGCTGATGCAAGGCGGTGCGACCGCACAGAATGCGCTGATCCCGATGAATCTCATGGGGGCCAATCGTAAACTCGATTACGTCAACACTGGCCACTGGTCGACAAAATCAATTAACGAGGCAAGGTCTTACGGGGATGTTCATGTGGCGGCGAGTTCGGAAGCGTTGCCAGCTGCTGCCAATCGCCAGTCGCCATCCTTCCCTTTCACTTTTATACCGCACTACTCGGAGTGGAGGGTTCGGCCCGATAGTTCTTACCTGCACATCTGCGGTAACGAGACGATCGGCGGTGTTGAGTTCTGGGATTGGCCGGATATGCAGGCTTTGGGCGCACCGAATGTACCCTTAATTGTCGATATGTCATCGCATATTTTGTCGCGCGAGATCGATCTCACCCGATTTGCGATGGCGTATGGCGGCATGCAAAAGAATCTGGGCATTGCGGGAGTGACTTTTGTCATTTTGGATGAGGCCCTGATTCGGGATCGCGTAAAGGCGCCGATTACGGGCTGCCCCTCGGTATTTGATTACCGCAGAGTCTTAGAAAACGATTCAATGTTCAATACACCGCCTACCTATGCGATCTACATGACAGGGCTGATGCTGGAGTGGATTGATGGCCAAGGCGGTGTGGCAGCGCTGGAAAAGCGTAACGCTGAAAAAGCTCAGCTTTTGTATGCGGCACTGGATGCTTCGACGTTTTATCAGACCCGAGTCGCTGCTATCGCGCGTTCGCGCATGAATGTACCGTTTTATTTGCCCGATGAGCGGCTTGATGAGCCCTTTCTAAAGGGTGCGCAGGCGCGGGGCCTCATAAATCTGAAGGGGCACAAGGCCGTTGGTGGCCTGAGGGCAAGCATCTACAACGCGATGCCAATACAAGGCGTACGCGCCCTGATCGATTGGTTGGCCGAGTTCGAGAAGGAGCGGGCATGAGCACCGATAGCCTTAAAGAGCTGCGTCAGAAAATTGATGCCGTTGATGATCAGATGATGCGGCTTTTGATGGAGCGGGCCGCCCTGGTGCAGCAGGTGGGCGAGGTGAAAGCCCAGACCCAGGCGCCGGTTTTTCGGCCCGAGCGCGAGGCCGCGATTGTGCAGCGTATGGTGGCCGCAAACACCAGCGCTTTACCTGAGCAGACGATTGCCGCCATCTGGCTAGAAATCATCTCGGGCTGCCGGGCCTTGGAGCGCGTGATGCGCATCGCGTATCTGGGACCTGCTGGTACTTACAGCGAGCAGGCGGTGCGTGCGATCTTTGGACATCGTGTGGATCTGGTGCCGTGCGTGACCCTAGATGAAGCAGCCCGTGAGGCCGAAGCTGGCAGTGTGGATTGCGCTGTGCTGCCCGTGGAAAACTCTACCGAAGGCACAGTCGGCCGCACCCTCGATATTTTGCTGCGCACGCCGTTGAAAATTTCTGCCGAAGTGTCACTCCCGATTCACCACAGCCTATTGCACAAGACCGGGGATCGCAGTGTCGTGACATCGATTGCGGCACATCCTCAGGCCCTTGCCCAGTGCCACCGTTGGTTAGATGAAAATTTCCCCGGCGTGACGCAGCAGCCAGTGGCCAGTAACGGCCATGCTGCAGAGCTTGCCGCAAGTAATCCTTCGATTGCCGCCATTGCTGGACAGCTGGCTGCGCAGCACTATGGACTGCAAGCATTAGCAGAGCGGATTGAAGATGATCCGAACAATCGGACACGCTTTGCGGTCCTGGGCGATTTTTCTCCTGCTGCCTGCGGCAGTGATCAGACCTCGCTGATTCTCTCGGTGCCAGATAAGGCGGGCGCGGTGCTGGCCTTAATTGAGCCCTTTGCCCGACACGGCGTCTCGATGAAGCGGTTTGAGTCTCGGCCTGCGCGTCAGGGCACCTGGGAATATCACTTTTATGTGGATCTCGTGGGCCACCGCAATGACAGCAATGTGGCCTTGGCGCTGGCGGAAATTCGTAAGCAGGCCGCTTTTTACAAAGATCTAGGCTCGTACCCGCTTCTTAACTCGACACACTGACATGATGGATACCCCCAGCCAATTGGCGCCCCAATATGTTCGGGGCATTGCCCCTTATCAGGGCGGCCGGCCGATTTCGGAGATTGCGCGCGAATTTGGGTTTGAAGAGTCGCAGATTGTGAAGCTTGCTTCCAATGAAAATCCCCTCGGCATGAGCCCCAAGGCTCGCGATGCCATGCTCGCTGCAGCAGCTGATCTGGGCCGCTATCCAGATGGCAATGGCTTTGAGTTAAAGGCCGCCATCAGTAAACGATTTGAAATCCCCGCCGACTGGATCACGCTCGGAAATGGCAGCAACGACATTCTTGAGTTGGCTGCACATGCCTTTTTGCAACCCGATCGGGAGTCGGTCTACAGCCAACATTCCTTTGCGGTGTATGCGCTGGCCACGCAGGCCACTGGGGCAAAGGCAGTCGTGGTGCCCGCAACATCGGGCCTTGGCCATGATCTTTCAGCAATGCGCAAGGCGATCAATGACCGCACCGGGATTGTGTGGGTGGCCAATCCCAATAACCCGACGGGCACCTTTATTCCTGCTGCTGAGCTAAAAGCCTTTCTTCAAGATCTGCCGAAGCGCGTGCTGGTGATTTTGGATGAGGCCTACACCGAGTATCTCAGTGATGCTGATCGGTATAACGCCTTTGAGTGGGTGGCGAGCATGCCGAATCTTTTGGTGTCGCGCTCTTTTTCAAAGGCCTATGGCTTGGCTGGCCTGCGCATTGGCTTTGGCGTAGCGCAGCCGGGGATCACGGATCTGCTGAATCGCATCCGTCAACCTTTTAACGTCAACTCATTGGCTCAGGCGGCTGCCTGTGCGGCGCTTTTTGATGATGCATTTTTAGCGGTGAGTCGTCGTGTCAATCAAGAGGGCCTACAGCAGCTCATCGCCGCAGCAGACGATCTTGGCTTGTCGTATGTGCCCTCATGGGGCAATTTTTTGCTCATCAAAATGGGGGATGCCGCCGATGCCGGCACGCAGGTGTTTCAGGCCTTGCTTGCCCAAGGCGTGATTACGCGGCCGGTGGCCAATTACGGATTGCCGCAGTGGCTGCGGATCTCGGTGGGCACGCGCGAGGAAAATGCCCAATGCATTCAGGCCCTGCGTGAAGTCATCGCTGCGGCCCCTGGCCGTTAGTGCGGGCAGCAGGCTCATGACATCGTCTGCGCCCTTGGATTTTTTGGTCATCGTTGGCACCGGCTTTATGGGGGCAAGTCTTGCGGCAGCGGCAAAACATCGTCGTGCTGCGAGTCAAGTGATCGGCATTGACCCAAAGTCAGCCGAGGCCGCCTTATCGATGGGCATGATTGATGCGAAGGCCCAGTCGGTTGCTGAGCTCGCTCTGCTCTTTTCAAAGCTCGCCCCAGCCG
>JBILVT010000041.1:0-15661 GCA_044370275.1 Burkholderiaceae bacterium
CGGCCATCAGCGGGTGGTCATCGGGGATCGAACCCCAACCCATCAGTGTCGGAATCACGGGCACGTTGATCGTTTCCGCGAACTCCACCAAAAGCTTCGCTGCATCGGCATTGATGATGCCGCCACCAGCAACGATTACGGGCTTCTCTGCGGCCAGCAGCATATCAATTGCTTTTTCGACCTGTTTGCGAGAGGCGGCGGGCTTATAGACTGGCAGGGGCTCGTAGGTATCAATATCGAACTCGATCTCAGCCATCTGCACATCAAAGGGCAGATCAATGAGCACGGGTCCCGGACGGCCGGAGCGCATCAGATGAAAGGCCTGCTGGAATACACGTGGCACCTGGGCGGGCTCGCGCACTGTTACCGCCATCTTGGTAACGGGCTTGGCGATGCTTTCGATATCCACGGCCTGGAAGTCTTCTTTATAGAGCCGTGCGCGGGGTGCCTGGCCGGTGATGCAGAGAATTGGAATCGAGTCTGCGATCGCGGAATAAAGGCCGGTGATCATATCGGTGCCAGCAGGGCCCGAGGTGCCGATACAGACGCCGATGTTGCCGGGTGCGGCACGGGTGTAGCCCTCGGCCATGTGCGATGCGCCTTCAACGTGACGCGCCAGAATGTGGGCGATGGACTGGCGCTCTTTGAGCGCTGCATACATAGGATTGATGGCGGCACCGGGAACACCGAAGGCCTGGGTGATGCCTTCTTTTTCCATCACTTGGACTGCTGCCATTACTGCGCGCATTCTTGCCATGACTGTCTCCTGCTTGTTGTGGGGGTGGTTGGGGAAGGGGCCGGGGTGGATTTCGGCTTGAACTTGAGCGAGATGGTCGCAGGGCTGGCCATGCCCGGGAATAGTGCACAGGGGCATTTCAGCTATTCCAAAATGGAATACCATGCTGCCCATGGATCGAATTCAGTCCTTAAGGCTTTATGTTCGGCTGGTCGACCTTGGGTCATTTTCCAAGGCAGCCAACGATCTTGGCATTGGCCAGCCCACGGCCACCAAGATGGTCGCTCAACTGGAGCAGCGGCTGGGCAGTCGGTTGCTGCACCGCACGACTCGGGGAGTCAGTCCGACCGAGGTGGGCCAGATGTTCTATGAGAAATGTCGCCTGATCCTCCATCATGTCGATGAGGCCGATACCGTTGCGGCCTTGGTGCAGTCGCAGGTCCAGGGGCTGCTGCGGATCAATACCTCGGTGGCCTTCGGCCGCCGGGTGATGGCGCCAATGGTGATTAACTTCATGCGTCAAAACCCTAAACTGCAGATTGATCTTACTTTCGATGACCGTTATGTGGATCTGGTGGAGCAGGGCATTGATGTGGCGATTCGGATGGGAAGGCTTGGCGATTCGAGTCTGGGTGCCCGGTATCTTGGATTAAATCCCTGGATCGTCGTAGCTTCTCCCGAGTATCTCAAGGGCCGCGAGGTTCCCGAGCATCCGCGTGATCTTGTTAGGCACGACGCACTGATTTACAACACCGCACAGGGCGATGCCCGCTGGCACTTTGCGGGAGGCGATGGAGCTAACGAGGTCGTGCAGGTCTCTGGGCCGCTGCGATCAAATAATCTTTCAACACTTTTAGTTGCAGCTCGCAATCATATGGGTGTGGCTGCACTGCCATGGTATGTGGCGGTGCAGTCAGTGAACTCAGGCGCGGTTGTGCCACTTTTAAAAACGTACACGCTGCCGGCGCAGGAGATTCATGCGGTGTTTCCCTCACCCCGTATGGTGCCGGCAAAGGTAAAAGGCTTTGTGGATTGGCTTTCTGGCCAGTTCGGTGGGGCCTGGTGGGAGACGCAGGCCTGAGGTTTATCGCCGACGCGCGACCTCTCCAACCTTCTCAAAAGGAATCTGAATCAATCCGTTGGCAATCGTGGCACTTCCTGCGATTCGATAGGGCAGGCTGCCGCTGCCTGCAGCAATCAGGCTCTGGCGCAGGGCCTCTGGCAGTGCCTTAAAAGCAACTGAGACCCGCATCGGAACAGTAACCGCAGTCTGTGCGCTGAGGGACGTTTTTGCCGACAAAGTCTCGGCCTTACCAATGAGCTGCCCGGCGATGCTTAGGTCGGCCCTGAGATCGGCAACGGTGATCTCAATCGGATTCGGGTTGGTGACCCGCAATGACACCGTGAATTGCACGCCCTCGCGATCGATGGAGGCTAGACGGACCTCGGCGACCTCGACCTGGGGTGATTTGATCGCGCTGGCGCATCCCGTCAAGGCGCAGGCCATGACTGCGGCTGCAATAAAATGCGTAAGTCCACTTGTAATTTGCATAACCCGTTTGCTCCCAGGAGGCCTGCATGTTGATGGTGATTTCACCAGCTAAGACGCTGGATTTTGACACGCCGCCCACCACATCCGTGAGTTCGCAGTGCGATTTTCTAAACCAGTCGGCCGAGCTCATCAAGATTCTTAGGCCCATGGGGATGGGTCAGATCGCCGCGCTGATGGACCTCAGTGATAAATTGGCGGCCTTAAACGTCGCCCGTTTTGGCGCCTGGAAGCGGCCCTTTGCACCCGCCAATGCGAAGCAGGCAGTGCTTGCTTTTGATGGCGATGTCTACGATGGGCTTTCTGCAAAGACAATGAACAAAACGCAGCTGGGACGAGCTCAGAAATGCTTAAGGATTTTGTCTGGGCTCTATGGGCTGCTGCGGCCGCTGGATCTGATGCAGCCTTATCGTCTGGAGATGGGCACGGCCTTAGCCAACCCAAAGGGCAAGGACTTATACAGTTTCTGGGGTGATCGAATCGGGCAGGCGCTCAATACTGAGCTGCAGGGCCATCGTGAAAAAGTATTGATTAATCTTGCCTCGGATGAGTACTTCAAATCGGTGCAGGCCTTGAGCTTTCCCGTCGTGACGCCTGTTTTTCAGGAAAAAAAAGCGGGGGCGTATAAGGTGGTGAGCTTTAACGCGAAGCGCGCCCGCGGTCTGATGGCCCGCTTTGTTATCGATCAGGCCGTTGATCGGCCCGCAGGACTGAAAGACTTTGCGCTTGAAGACTATCGTTTTGACACAAAGGCCTCAACCGAGAGCAGGCTGATGTTTCGTAGGGGCTAGTGCTGGGGCAGAAAGATCGGCTCAGGCTCGAGAAAAATTCCGAATTTGGCTACCACGGCTTGCTGGATTTCGTGGGCGAGCGCCAAAATTTCGCGGCCCGTGCCACCACCATGGTTGACCAGCACCAGCGCGTGGCCCTCGTGCACGCCAACATCACCGCGTCGGGCGCCTTTAAAACCGCAGCGCTCAATTAGCCAGGCTGCCGAGATCTTGCATTGATCATGATGAGATGCATCGACGGGATATTGAGGCAGATCGGGGTGTAGCAGGCTTAAGTGTTTGGCCTGCAGCTGGCTGACCATTGGATTTTTAAAAAAGCTGCCAACATTTCCGATATCTTTTGGATCCGGAAGTTTTCGTCGCCGAATGGCAATCACCGCATCGGCGACTTCCTGGGCTGAGGGCGGGAGGGACCGATGTGCAAATGCTGTTTTCAAATCAGCGTAATTGATTTCGACTTGCGCATTAGCCAGCGGACAGAGCTGGAATTCAATTTCAGTAATGAGATAGCGAGGCTGATTCCAGGGCCCCTGTATTGCCGGGTCTCGAAAAATGCTATGCCGATAAGAAAAGCCGCAGTCGCTGGCGTCTAAGCGCACCAGTTTTTTGTCTTGAAAGTCCCATGCGGTGACTGTTGTGATGCGGTCACAAAGCTCGACGCCGTAGGCGCCGATGTTTTGCACTGGTGCCGCGCCCGTGGTGCCGGGGATCAGGGCCAGGTTTTCCAGGCCAGCGAATCCCTGGTCAAGGCTCCACATCACCAGCTCGTGCCAGTCCTCTCCCGCGCCGGCCGTTAGGCGACCATCTTTCGTGATGCTTCGGCCCATGATGCGCGACAGTAAAACGGTCGCGGCCAACGGCGCATGCAGTACAACATTGCTGCCCGCACCTAAAATGCATCGCGGGGCCTGACCCAGAGCTGCAGTGATTTTGGGAAGCGCTTCAACCGAATCGACCTGCATTACGCGGTCCGCTCGGGCGGGCAGACGCAGGGTGTTGTGCTGCGCGAGATTCATACGCTAAGAGCCGGATGACGCATCCTCGGCAAAGCGCAGTGCTTTAAGAGGGCGTGTAGCCCAGTCGCACGTAGATTGGTGCGTAGGCTTCAGCCTGGGTCACCTCGACGAGGCCTTCGCGGGCAAGCTCTAAGAGGGCCAAAAAGTGGACCACCACCACCGGAATGCCGCCGCCATGGGCCAATTCCTGCAAAAAGAGTTCGGTGAATTCAACAAAGGGCCGGCCCTGCAGAAACTTCAGAATCCGTGACATGTGTTCGCGCACAGATAGCGGCTCGCGCGTGATGTGATGGTGGGCGGTGAGCTTGGCTCTACGCAAAATATCATTCCACGCGGTCCGCAGGTCATCGGCATTGACGTCTGGCAGCCTGGGTGCCATGGTCTGATCCACAAATATAGTGGCTGCCAGCACATCACGGCCAAGCTGCGGGAATGCATCGATTTGCCGGGCAGCAATTTTCATCTGTTCGTATTCCAAAAGTCGGCGTACCAATTCAGCCCTTGGATCCTCGGGCTCCTGATCGCCCTCGCGCGGCCTGACCGGCAGCAGCATGCGTGACTTAATCTCGATCAGCATGGCGGCCATCAGCAGGTATTCCGCAGCAAGCTCAAGATTGCGGGAGCGAATTTCTTCTACGTAATTCAAATACTGGCGTGTGACCTCCGCCATCGGGATATCCAAGATGTCGAAGTTCTGGCGGCGAATGAGATACAGCAGCAGATCGAGTGGGCCCTCGAAGGTCTCGAGAATGACCTCAAGCGCATCCGGCGGGATGTACAAATCCTTCGGAATTTCGGTGAGCGGCTCACCGTAAAGCCGCGCAAATGTCTCCTGGAGTGCCGGCGCGGCAGCCGGATCGGCGGTCTCGGTCCCCTGGTCAACGGGGTCAGTCACGGGATCCACGGTCGCGGCAGTTAATCAGGCTGATACACGTAGGGCTTTTGCTTGACCCGGATTTCTTGGGCCCGCTGGAGCTGGTCCAGATCAAGCGGGTCCCGATCCCAAAGCAGACGACGGCCCGACTGCTGGGCATCTTCAAGGTGGGGCCGCTGCTCCTTCAGGGAGCGCAGGAATTTGGTGATTTCAGATTCGTAGAGGGGCATGGAGCAGATTTTAACCGAGCGACTCCCGGTTAGCCGCGATTAGCGCATCGATACGCTCTCGGTCGACTCGCGTCATCAGGTGAGAAAAGCCCTTAATCGCTTCGATCGGAGGCGCGGCCAGGTCCGACCAGTTCAGCGGGCGGGCCAGCCCGAAGACCTCCTGCTCAACCCGCTGGGCGGTGAGCGGCAAAATGGGCTTTAAAAGAATCGTCAGCTGCGCAAAGGCTTTTAATGCGTAGCTGCAGATTTCGTGAAGTTTTGGCAGTAGCGCGGGATCTGTTGCGGCTTGCTTGGCAACATCCCAAGGCTTTTCGCTATCGACATAACCGTTCACGAGATCCATGAGCGCACCCATCTCGCGCACGACGCGGGCAGTATCACGCTGCTCGTAGGCGATGGCAATCTCCGGCTGTGCGGCGGCAATCGCCTGATGCAGGCCATGGGTGTTATCGGCCAAAGATTGCGGGTCGAGCTGGCCGGCAAATCGTTTGGTGATAAACCCGGCACATCGGCTCGCGATGTTGACGTACTTACCCACTAGATCGCTATTGATTTTTGCGATGAAGTCCGTGAGATTCAAATCAAGATCTTCCATGCTGCCATTGAGCTTTGCGGCGAAGTAATAACGAAGCCACTCCGGATTGAGTGCCTGGTCCAGGTAGCTCTGTGCAGTAATAAAGGTGCCCCGTGATTTGCTCATCTTTGCGCCATCGACGGTGAGAAATCCATGGGCAAAGACATTGGTCGGCGTGCGAAAGCCTGAGAACTTGAGCATGGCCGGCCAAAACAATGTGTGAAAGTAAAGAATATCTTTTCCGATGAAATGGTATTGCTCGACCTCGGAGTCTGGCGCGGTAAAGGATGCAAACGATAGCCCGCGATCGTCACAGTATTTTTTTAAGCTGGCGTAATAGCCAACCGGCGCATCTAGCCAGACATAGAAATACTTACCCGGCGCCCCCGGAATCTCAAAGCCGAAGTAGGGCGCATCGCGTGAGATGTCCCAGTCGCTCAGGCCTGACGAATCAGCGGCCGACTCGCCTAGCCACTCTTTTAGTTTGTTGGCCGCCTCTGGCTGAAGCCGTTCATCCGTAATGGCCCATTGCCGCAGGAATGCAAAGCAGCGCGGATCGGAGAGTTTAAAAAAGTGGTGGTCGGATTCTTTGCGAATCGGTGTGCTGCCCGAAACAACGGAGCGCGGGTTTTTCAGCTCGGTGGGGCTGTAAGTAGCGCCGCAGGCCTCGCACGAATCGCCGTACTGGTCTTTAGCACCGCACTTGGGGCAATCTCCTTTAATGAAGCGATCCGGTAGAAACATTTCCTTAGTCGGGTCGTACATCTGCTCGATGCGACGGATTTCGATCAGGCCGGCATTCTCGAGCCCCCGATAGACTTGCTCAGAGAGCTCTTTGTTTTCGTCAGAGTGGGTGCTGTAGTACTGATCAAACGAGACCGCAAAGCCTGCGAAATCCCGGGTGTGCTCGTGCCAGACCCGGTCAATCAGGGCCTGGGGGCTTAGGCCCTCTTTCTCCGCCCGCAGCATGATCGGGGTGCCATGGGTGTCATCGGCGCAGACATAGACCACCGCATGGCCCTGAAGGCGTTGAAACCGGACCCATATGTCAGTCTGGATGTATTCAACCAGATGCCCAAGGTGAATCGCGCCATTGGCGTAGGGCAGGGCGGAGGTGACCAGAATCTTGCGCTGTCGATTGGAGTCAGCAGCCGAGTGGCCAGGACGCGAATGCTCGGTCATTGTGCGGGGAATAGGGGAAGATACGAGGGCGTGTACAGCTCGTCGAATTAATCAACCGTGTATTCTGCCCGATCTATGGATTCCTCTTTATTGAACTCTGTAAATGCGGTCCTCTCGACCGTGTTTGACCCCCGGCTCGGCCCACCCCCCGGCAGGGATCTCGTTAGCGCAAAGATGGTGGAGAGCGTCGAGATCAAGGATGGCGAACTCTGCGTGGGAATCGCCCTGCCGTATGCGGCCATGGGTGAGGCGTCGGTCTGGCAGGACCGCATTGGCCGGGCCCTGGCAGGCCTTGCGCCGCAAGGCAAGGTGAGGGTGTCGGTTGCTATCAAAGTGAAGGCGCGCGCCATACCCGCAACAATGAAGCGGCTCACCGGAATCAAGAACATCATCGCAGTCGCCTCCGGCAAAGGCGGCGTGGGTAAGAGTACTACTGCAGCAAATCTGGCTTTGGCATTGGCGGCGGAGGGCGCCCGCGTGGGCATGATGGATGCCGATATTTATGGACCATCTCAGACCATGATGCTGGGCGCTGCAGGCCAGGCTTATTCCAACGATCAAAATAAGATTGAGCCCAAGGTTGCCTATGGTGTGCAAGTGATCTCGATGGGCATGCTCACCAATGAAGATACCCCGATGGTCTGGCGCGGCCCGATGGCCTCAAGCGCAATGGAGCAGCTGCTGACCGAGACGGCCTGGGAGGATGTCGATTATCTGGTGGTCGATATGCCACCTGGCACAGGAGACATTCAGCTGACGCTTTCGCAGCGTGTCCCGGTCACCGGAGCTGTAATTGTGACCACGCCGCAAGACATCGCTTTGCTGGATGCGAAAAAAGGCCTGGTTATGTTTGAAAAGGTAAAGGTGCCGATACTTGGCATTGTTGAGAATATGGCGATGCATGCCTGCTCGAAATGCGGCCACATTGAGCATATTTTCGGCGAAGGCGGCGGTGCCCGAATGGCAGAACAATATGGTGTTCAGTTCCTGGGGTCGCTGCCCTTGGATATCAAAATTCGGGAGCAGGCTGACTCCGGCCGTCCCACTGTGGTGGCCGAGCCGGATGGCCCGATTGCAACGGCCTACAGGGAGATTGCCCGTACGGTTGGAGCGCGGGTGGCCATGCTCTCCGAGGACCACAGCGCCAAGTTCCCGAGTATCAAGATCGTCGGGACTTAAGCGGCTTGTGGGACAATTCGTCCCATCATGAGTATCAAAAGTGACCTCTGGATCCGTCGGATGGCGGAGTCCCACGGAATGATCGAGCCTTTCGCGCCGCAGCAGGTCCGGTTCGCGGGCGAAACAAAAATTGTTTCTTACGGCACATCAAGCTATGGCTACGATGTCCGTTGCGCAAACGAATTTAAGATTTTCACGAATATCAATAGCACCATCGTTGATCCGAAGAATTTTGATAGCGCCTCGTTTGTCGACTTTAAAGGCGATGTCTGCGTGATTCCGCCGAACTCATTCGCACTGGCGCGCACAGTGGAATATTTTCGAATTCCAAGAAGTGTCTTAACGGTCTGCCTTGGAAAAAGCACGTACGCAAGGTGCGGGATCATTGTGAATGTAACGCCCTTAGAGCCCGAGTGGGAAGGCCATGTCACGCTGGAATTCTCCAACACCACACCATTGCCGGCAAAGATTTATGCGGGCGAAGGCTGTGCTCAGATGCTCTTTTTCGAAAGTGACGAGGTCTGCGACACTTCGTATAAAGACCGTGGCGGCAAATACCAGGGCCAGACTGGTGTTACGCTGCCGAAGACCTAGGCAGGCATCTCGCCGAATTTACCGCTGTTGAAGTCGTGAATCGCTTGTTCGATTTCGCCACGCGTATTCATCACGAAAGGTCCATAGCCCTCTACAGGCTCGTCAATCGGCTCGCCGCTCAGTAGCAGCACAGACGCATCCGAAATCGACTCGATGAAGCAATCGCTGCCGTGTGCGCTGAGCACGACCATCGCGCCATCTTTGACCGTACGTTCGTGGTTTACCTTGATCTGTCCTTTCAGTACGATTAAAGCTGTGTTCCATCCGGCGCGGATCGGCACCGTGGCGCTGCTTGATGCGGTCAGCCGAAGATCCCAGACATTCATCGGTGTAAACGTTTGGGCGGGGCCCTGAGCGTTTTCATACTGGCCGGCAATCACTCGGACAGTGCCAGCGCCGTTGGCCAGCGCTACCGCCGGAATTTCTGAATTCAGGATGGCCTGATAACGAGGCGCGGTCATCTTGTGGCGAGCAGGAAGATTGACCCAGAGTTGAATCATTTGAAGCATCCCACCTGCTCGCGTGAATGCCTCCGAGTGAAACTCTTCGTGCAGAATTCCTGCCCCTGCGGTCATCCATTGAACATCACCGGGTCCAATCGTGCCGCCTTGGCCGGTTGAATCGCGATGCGAGACTTCGCCGTGATACACGATGGTGACAGTCTCAAAACCGCGATGAGGATGCTGTCCCACTCCGCGCGGTGTTACTGCGGGCGTAAATTCTGCTGGGCCGGCAAAATCCAGCAGCAAAAAAGGGCTCAACGTTTTGCTATGGGTCGAGTAGGAAAACAGCGAGCGAACAGGAAAGCCATCTCCCACCCAGTGGCCACGGGGGTTACTGCTGACTTCAAGAATTGTTTTCATGGGGCACGAGCGGACTCTGCGCTTAGTTTATCGGTTGCAAAAGCGGCGCGAATGAGTGCGCGAGTGTAGTCGGTTTTTGGATTTTCGAGCACCTGCTGCGTTACTCCCGATTCAATTACCTTACCTTGATGCATCACCATTACCCGATGGGCCATCGCCTGAATGACCGCGAGGTCATGCGTGATGAGCAGGTAGGCCATGCGGTGACGCTGCTGGAGTCGTACCAAAAGCTCTAAAACCTGTTGCTGGATCGAAACATCGAGCGCGCTGGTGGGCTCATCGAGTACGACAAGTTTCGGCTCAAGAATCACCGCCCGGGCAATCGCAATCCGCTGCCGCTGTCCACCCGAGAACTCATGTGGATAGCGGCCAACGCTGTCGTCAGGCAGCCCGACCTCGTGCAGCATATCGATGACCTGGGACTCCCGTTCAATTCTCGAACGCTGTGGAAAATGTAAACGGAGGCCCTCTTCTAAGATCTGGCCGACGGTCATGCGGGGCGATAATGCCGAGAAGGGATCCTGAAACACAATCTGCATGCGGTTACGTAATCGACGCAGGCCTGAGGGCTGTAGCCCGAGTAGCTGCTGGCCATCAAAGTCAATTTCGCCGTCGACCTGGGCGCTACTGAGACACAGAAGCGCTAGGGCGAGAGTGGTTTTTCCGGATCCGGACTCACCGACGATGCCAAGTGTCTCGCTGCGGCGAAGGCTTAAGTCGGCCCGATCGACCGCAACAAATTCACGACGTTTCCACCAGCCAAGGGGTATAGAGAACTCGCAATGCAGCTGACGGGCAGACACGAGCGGCGCGCCGTCGCTAGACGCGCCCACCAGTCGCTGAGGGCGGCTGGCGAGCAGACGACGGGTGTAGTCGTGCTCCGGCGTAGAAAAGAGTGCTGCTGTCGGCTTTTGCTCTACCAGCCGACCCCGCTGCATTACTCCGACCCGCTGTGCAAATCGTTCGACAAGCGGCAGATCATGTGTGATCAGCAAAATGGCCATGCCCTCTTGCCGCTGCAGATCTAGCAGTAACTCCAAGACCTGTTCACGAATCGTCACATCGAGTGCGGTTGTTGGCTCATCGGCAATTAACAGCTGCGGGCTGCAGGCCAAGGCCATCGCGATCACGACCCGCTGACGCTGGCCTCCGGAGAGTTGATGGGGGTAAGCGGCAGCGCGTCGCTGAGGCTCATCCACACCCGTGCGCTCCAGTAAAGATACGGCCCGCGCCAAGGCCTCGCGTTTAGAGAGCCCATGATGAACCTCGAGCACCTCGGCGATCTGCTCGCCCACGGTATAGAGCGGATTCAGCGCTGACATAGGCTCCTGAAAAATCATCGCGACATCCCGGCCGCGCAAAGCGCGGATCTGGCGGTCACTGCATGACAAAAGATCTTGGGCGGGAGTCTGCGGTGACGGCTGCCAGAGGACCTGGCCAGAGGTTTGGGCATCGGGCAGCAGCCTGAGCATGGATAAAGCCGTTACGGTTTTGCCGCTGCCGGATTCCCCAACCAGTGCGTAACGCTCGCCGCGGTACAGATCAATGCTGACTTGTTGGACCGCCTCTGCCGTCTGTGAGTCTGTCGCAAAACGCACGCTCAGATTGCGAATTGAGATTAGGGGTGAGGGTTGCGGCTGCTTATCCACGGCGTGTATCGAGCGCATCTCGGAGAGCTTCTCCGATAAAAATAAGTAGCATCAGCAGTACGACCAGTACGCCAAAGGTGCCCAGTGATATCCACCACGCATCAAGATTAGCCTTGCCCTGGGCCAGCAGCTCACCCAGACTCGGTGTGTTGGAAGGCACCCCCAGGCCGAGAAAATCGAGGCTCGTCAGCGCGAGAATTGCAGCACTCATCCGGAAAGGCAGAAATGCGATAACGGGAGTCATGCTGTTGGGCAGCACATGTCGACTGATGATCTGAAGGTTCGATAGGCCCAGCGCACGCGCTGCGGTGACGTAATCGAGCGCCCGGTTGCGTAAAAATTCAGCGCGGACATAGTCGGCCAATCCCATCCAGCCAAATAAAGACAAAATTACCAAGAGAATCAGCAGGCCTGGTTCGAAGACTGAGGCCAGAATAATCAGCAGATAGAGCTCGGGTACCGAGCCCCAGATTTCGATGAAGCGTTGAATGACTAAATCGATACGGCCAGCGAAATAGCCCTGGATCGCGCCCATCACAATGCCCAGTACCACACCAATGGCGGTCAGGGCCAAAGCGAAGAGCACTGAGGTACGAAATCCGTATAAAAGCCGCGCAAAAACATCGCGGCCCCGATCATCGGTCCCAAGCCAGTTCACCGCCGACGGAGGCGCTGGATTTGGACTGGGCGCGAAATAATTCAGACTCGTAAATGAGTAGCGATTAAGTGGGTAGATCGCCCAGTTAGATCCTTCTCGGATGCTACGTTCGATAAACGGATCGAGAAAATCGGTAGGGGTCTCAAAATCGCCGCCAAAGGTTTTCTCGGGGTAGCTCTGCAGCAAGGGAAAATATGTTTCGCCCTGATAGACCACTATCAGCGGCCGGTCGTTCGAAATCACTTCGGCAAACAATGAGATCACAAAGGCGATCGAGAAAATCCAGAGACTCAGAACACCACGCCGGTTGCGCTTAAATCGCAGCCAGGCGCGCTGGCCGGGCGAAAGGCTTTTGGTTACGCTCATCAACGGCTGGCCTCGAATTGCACCCGCGGATCCACCCAGATGTACATCAGGTCATTCAGCAGTTTTGCAAATAGCCCAATCAGCGAGAAAAAATAAAGCGTTCCCATCACCACGGGATAATCCCGTTTCATCACCGATTCATAAGACAGCAGGCCCAGACCATCCAGCGAGAAAAGAGTCTCAATCAGTAGTGACCCTGTAAAAAACGCCCCAACAAAGGCCGCCGGAAATCCCGTCACGATAGGAATCAAGGCGTTGCGAAAGACGTGCCGCCAAAGCACTGTCTGCTCAGGTAGGCCCTTGGCACGCGCGGTCAGGACATACTGCTTGCGGATTTCCTCCAGCATGGTGTTTTTGGTCAGCATCGTGGTGACTGCAAAACTGCCTAGGGTCATGCAGATGATTGGCAGCGTGAGATGCCAGAAGTAATCCAGGATTTTGCCCATCAGGCTGAGCGACTCCCAGTCATCTGAAGTCAGGCCGCGCAGTGGAAAGAGCTGCAAGAAACTCCCCCCACCAAAGAGCACCAAGAGCGCTACCCCGAGTACAAAGCCGGGAATCGCATAGCCCACCAGAATGGCCGTGCTGGTCCAGAGATCAAAGCGTGAGCCATGCCTAACGGCCTTCGCAATTCCCAGCGGAATCGAAATCAGGTAGGTCAGCAGAAAGGTCCAGATGCCCAGGCTGATGGAGACCGGAAGCTTGTCTTTCATTAACTCCCAGACGCTGCGGTTGTGAAAAAAGCTTTCTCCTAGATCAAAGGTTAGAAAGCCTGACAGCATGTGCAGAAAGCGCTCGTGAACGGGCTTATCGAAGCCATAAAGGGCCTTGATTTCTTCGAGCTTGGCGGCATCAACGCCCCGATTGCCGCGGTAGATGTTGCTGGTCTGGCCGACTTCGGCCGAGGCTGCCCCTGGAAGCGTTGCCGAGGCACCACCCAGAGCACTATGGTCGCCCTTGAGCATCTGAACCATCTGTTCGACGGGCCCTCCCGGCACAAATTGAATGATGGCAAAGGTGATCAGCAGGATGCCCAACAGCGTGGGTACCATCAGCAAGAGTCGCTTGCCGATATATCGCAGCAGGCTCGGGCTCATGGCGCTCGCGCCCCCTTGCTTTGAGAGGCAGTCGCCCGCGGATTATCGTCCCACCACCAGGCGGCCACCACCCAGTCTTCTGAGTGATAGTAATCGGGCAGCTGTTGCGGTTTTCCAAGCCCCTTACGATAGGAAATCCGATGCACATTGTTATGCCAATGTGCGATGGCGTAGTGGCCATGACGCAGCACCCGATCTAAAGCGCGCGAGGCAGTGATGAGTTCATCTCGGGTCTCGACGGCCAGGATTCGATTGATCAGGGCATCGACTGCGGGATCTTTCAGGCCGATGAAATTATCGGCCCCCAGCTCATCGGCAGCATTACTCATAAATCGAAACGTGAGTTCATTGCCGGGGCTTTGGCTCGACAGATACCAGTGCACGATCATGTCGTAGTCGTAGTCATCCACCCGTTTCTTATAAAGTGAGGTGTCCGTCACCCGAACCTTGGCCCGAATGCCTAGCTTTTCAAGATTGCGGGAAAAGGGCGCAAGGATGCGCTCCCAGGTCCGGCTGGCCAGCAGGACCTCAAATTCGAATGGCCTGCCAGCCGCATCGCGCAGGGCGCCATCGCGATAGGTCCAGCCGGCCTGGGCCAGGAGAGCTCGGGCCTGGCGTAAGTTATCGCGCAGCGAATTTGGAGGGTTGGTATTTGGCGGCATGGGTACCTCGCCAAACACACTCGGGTTAAGCCGGTCTTTTAACGGCTGCAGTAGCCGCAGTTCATCGGGGGAGGGGAGTCCCGTGGCGGCCATTGCAGTATTGGTGAAGTAGGAATAAGAGCGTTTGTATTGGTTATAAAACAGCTGCCGATTCATCCACTCATAGTCCATCGCCAGCCCAATGGCCTGACGGACTCGAACATCAGCGAATAGCGGCCGACGGATATTGAAGTAAAACGCTTGCATGCCTTGCGCATTGGAATTGGGCAGTTCGGTTTTCAGCAGGCTGCCATTAGAGAACTTCTGCCCGATATAGCCCCGGGCCCAGTTCTTCGCGGCGTTTTCATGGACAAAATCGAATTCACCGGCCTTATAGGCCTCGATACGGGCGAATTCATCTTTGTAGTAACGAAAACTTATGAGATCAAAATTAAATTGACCTTTTCGACTCGGCACCTGATCGGCCCAGTAATCCGGCTGTCGGCGAAATCGAATCGTCTTCCCCAGATCAACCCTTTCGATGACATACGGGCCGCTGGTAATCGGATGCTCGAGTATCCATTGCTCAAACGGCTTTTGCTCACCCTGCACCAGGCCCCATTTTTTTGAAAAGACCGGTACCGCACCCACAATCATGTGGAGCTCTCGGTTTTTTCGTGCGAAGTTAAAACGAATGGTTCGGCTATCAATGACTTCCGCATCGCGTACGTCAGCCCAATAGTTGCGCCAGATCGGATTCGCGGCCTTACTGCGCAGGGTGTCAAATGAAAACTTTACATCCTCGGCGGTCACTGGATCGCCATTGGAGAAGCGGGCCTCAGGCCGCAGCCGAAACGTAATCGACATCCGGTCGGCTGCCAGCTGCATATCCTTTGCGAGCAAGCCGTAGCTGCTCATGGGTTCATCAAGACTGCCGATGGTCAGGGACTCAAACATCAAATCCATCACACCGCGTGCCGCAATACCCTTTAATGTGAATGGATTTAATTTATCGAAGGTGCCCATTGCTGAAAGCCGCAGCTCCCCGCCGCGCGGCGCATCTGGCCGCACATAGCGAAAGTGTGTGAAGTCAGGCCCGTACCGGGGTGTAGCCCCCAGTGCCATTCCGTGGGCAAATCCTGATTCAACTCCAGCCTTGGCACGGCTGGGGCCGGCTGCGGCAGAAAAATCAGGGCTTATCAAGAACATCGCCAAAGCAAGCAACATCGCCCCGCCCATGGCCGGGCGGGCCAGGCCTCTCTGGCCAATGCCCGCGGGCTGGCTGAGCGCTAATTGGGATGCGGGACAGAGACCGTGCATGGCTGGCAGTGTAGCCAAGGCCGGACGGTCCGGACGATTAGAATTGGCCCTAGCGCGCCAACCCTGAGATCTTGGCGTGGCGCAACTCCCCTTACCGCCTTCAAAGGAGCTTTCATGGCGTTTTTACAAGGAAAGCGCATTCTGATTACGGGCCTATTGTCGAACCGATCCATTGCGTACGGCATTGCGCAGGCTTGCCATGCCCAGGGCGCATCGCTGGCCTTCACTTACCAGAACGAACGATTCGAGCAGCGTGTAAAGGAGATGGCCGCTGAGTTCGACAGCAGCCTGTGTTTTCCGCTCGATGTCGCGGAGGACGCCCAGATTGCTGCCTGCTTTGAG
>JBILVT010000042.1:0-15569 GCA_044370275.1 Burkholderiaceae bacterium
ATTGCTCCCGCACTTCGCGCAATCGCGCATTGCCCGATACCCGTCGTGGCGGCCATCGATGGTGCCTGTATCGGCGGTGGGCTGGAGATCGCCTGTGTCTGTGATCTTCGCCTTGCCACCGACCGCAGCCGCTTTGGCGTGCCGATTAATCGGCTAGGTTTTCCCATGGCCCCGCAAGAGGCCGCCGCCTTAGTGGGCTGTGTTGGCGCAGTGACTGCCCTTGAGCTTTTGCTGGAGGGCCGGCTGATGGACGCCGAAGAGGCATATGACAAAGGCCTGGTCAATCGCGTTGTACCGCAGTCATTATTTGAGGATGCGCTGAATACAGTGATACAGCATACTGTGGCGGGTGGGCCCGCTGCTGCTCGGCGACACAAGTGGTTGATCCGTCGACTGATGGAGCTTGCCCAGGGGCCCGGGCTTACCGCAGCTCAGCATGATGCGAGCTGGGATTTCGCAGACTCTCAGGATTATCGACGCGGCATTAACGCGTTTCTGAATAAGACCAGTCCCGACTTTCAAGATGACTAAGTGCGCAGGGTTGATATGAGCAATCTGTATCGTATTTTGGAATCGCAGTTCCCTCGGGCGTCTGATCGCTGCGCGTTTGAAACGCCGGATGGCCGTTATTACACCTTTGATGACCTGCGCGCTGGCAGCGCCAAGATCGCCAATTGGCTTGCCTCTCTCGGCATTGCCCGCGGCAGTCGCATTGCGGTTCAGGTCGAGAAATCGGTCGAGGCGGTGATGTTGTACCTGGCTGCTTTGCGCAGTGGCATGGTGTTCCTGCCTTTGAATACCGCTTATCGCGAGTCCGAGATCGGCTATTTCATCGCGGATGCCGAGCCTGCGGTGGTCGTCTGCAGCCCCACTAATTATTCTTGGGTTGAGCCGATCGCCCGGGCCAATGGCTGCAGCCATGTGATGACACTGGGGGAATCTGCTGATGGCAGCTTGATTCAGGCGGCAACACCACATCGTGCGTCGTTTAAAACCGTCAGCAGCAGGCCCGATGATCTTGCCGCGATTCTGTATACCTCGGGTACGACCGGCCGCAGCAAAGGCGCCATGCTGAGTCATCGCAATCTGGCCTCTAATGCTCGTACTCTGCAGAAGGCCTGGCGTTGGCAGCGGGGTGATGTGCTACTGCATGCCTTGCCAATTTTTCATGTGCACGGTCTTTTCGTTGCGCTTCATGGTGCTTTGATTAATGGAAGCAAGACCCTGTGGTGTTCAAAGTTCGATGCCGATCAAATCATCAGGCTACTGCCGCGGGCAACGGTCATGATGGGCGTGCCCACCTTCTATGTTCGGCTGGCGGCCGATGATCGGCTGACGCGATCCGTAGTGAAGGGCATACGGCTATTTATTTCGGGATCGGCACCGCTTCTAAAGGAGACCTTCGAAGCCTTTCGCGCGAAGACTGGCCACGTGATTTTGGAACGCTATGGCATGAGTGAAACCGTCATGTTGACTTCGAATCCCTACAAGGGAGAGCGTCGCGCGGGGACGGTTGGTTTTCCCTTGCCGGGGGTAGGGCTGCGCTTGAGGGATGATCGTGGCCGCGACGTGCGAAAGCGCCGGCAGGGCGTATCGGAAATCGGTGCTGTTGAAGTCCGCGGTCCAAATGTGTTTTCGGGTTATTGGAGGATGCCCGAGAAAACACGCGAGGAATTTACACAAGATCGCTGGTTTCGGACAGGTGATATGGGGCAGTGGGATGCCGATGGCTATCTGCATCTTATCGGCCGAAGCAAAGACCTCATTATCACTGGCGGCTATAACGTCTACCCGAAAGAAATTGAAATGCTCATCGATGAGATGGCCGGTGTAGATGAATCGGCGGTGATTGGCATTCCGCATTCCGATTTTGGCGAGGCGGTAACCGCTGTGGTGGTGGCCAAGCCCGGCGCATCTTTAGATCCGCAGGCGATGATCGCTGAAATTAAGGCCCGGATCGCTAACTTCAAGGTGCCTAAAGCCATTCATGTTGTGCAGACTTTACCCCGCAATGCGATGGGCAAGGTTCAGAAAAATATACTGCGCGAGCAATTCAGCTAGTGGGCTCAGCCCATGCTGTGGCGGGCAGGCTGCTCAAGGCAGCCGCTCGACGATGGCCTCGAGTTTTTCCGAGGCCGTCTGCAGTCGTTCACTCATGGCCCGATGCTCCGCGTTGAGCTGGGCATTTTGATTGCGCAGCCGCGTGTTTTCCTGGCGCAGTTGATTCACGACCGCAATCAGGGCGTCGGTCTTATCGGCCAGGGCGGTTAATTCATTGAGCATGATGCCAATGTTACCAAGCGGATCGAAGGTGGAATAATCCCAACCATGAAATTTCTTTATTTATTAGTTTGGCTGTTCATCTCGGCAGCGCCTGCGGCGCAATCACAGGGGCTGCTTCAAAAGGCCCAACAGGCGGCCGACGCTACTGTCCCCGCCGAGGGTATGACCCGGGTGGGCCAGCTACAGGCCGGACTGATTGCCGAGCGCAAGGCGGTGGCTGCTGGGCAGAGCCTCTGGGTCGGACTGCGTCTGGTGCACGATGAACACTGGCATACCTACTGGAAAAATCCAGGGGATTCGGGATTGCCAACACGAATTGATTGGCGTTTACCAGCAGGCTGGAAGGCCGGTGCGATTCAATGGCCCACGCCGAAACGATTGCCGGTTGGCCCGCTGGCGAATTTTGGCTACGAGGGAGACCTGCTGCTGGCAGTGGAGTTGATCGCGCCCTCATCGATTGCCGCGCGCGAGGTCGTCTTGCAGGCCCAGGCCAGTTGGCTCGTCTGTAAAGATGTCTGTATCCCGGGTGAAGCATCTTTGGCATTGCGATTGCCGGTGGCGGCGGATGCAAAATCAGTCGAGGCCTCTGCGGATGCGTCGTTATTTGCGTTAGCGCGAGAGCGTCTGCCGAAAAAAGATTCTGGCCGTCTGATCACAGCCCATCTCGTGGATCGCCAGCTGGTGCTATCGTGGCCGAAATCGGATGCTGATGAAGTTGCGGGCCTGTTTCTTCCCTTCATCGAGAGCCTCATCCTGCCGGCTGCTGCGCAGCGGCTTTCAAAAACAGAGCAGGGATGGCGCTTGGATATCCCGCTCGGGGAGTCATCGACTGCTGCGGTTGAGCAGGTAAAAAAAACCAAACTCGTCGACGGCATCTGGGTGATCGGCACACAGCCGGGACTCGAATGGCGGGCCACATTTTCGAATCAGTCGCCGCCGGCTGTGGTCAGCGTGGTCTCCGAGGGTCAGACTGCAGCGGCTGCAGCCCCAAGCCCCAAGCCCTCTGCTGGCTTTGTAAGCAGCGCATTCTGGTCAGCCTTAGGTGCCGCGTTACTGGGGGGCCTGATTCTGAATCTCATGCCTTGCGTTTTTCCCGTCATCGGATTGAAGGTCCTGTCGTTTGCTGAATCGGCGCACGCAACATCGATTACCGTCGTGCGGGCCTTGTCATTTTCTGCCGGTGTGATTCTGACTTTCACGGCTTTGGGCCTGCTTTTGGTGGCATTACGCAGTCTCGGTGAGTCTATTGGCTGGGGCTTTCAGCTGCAGAATCCTGCGGTGGTCTTGGGCCTAACACTGTTGTTTGTATTGCTTGCGCTGAACTTGTTGGGCGTATTCGAGATGGGCCTACTTGCGGTTCGGGCTGCGAATTTAGGATTCGCTGATCGCGCGGCAGCGCAGGCCAATGCAGGTGGCGCATTTGCATCCGGCGTACTGGCCGTAGTGGTGGCCTCACCCTGTACGGTGCCATTTATGGGCAGCGCGATTGGCTTTACGGCGACAGCCGGTCTCTGGGAAACCCTCTTGGTTTTTAGCGGCCTTGGCGTTGGGATGTCGCTTCCGTATTTATTGATGGCTTTTCTTCCTGATCTTCTTAAAGTGCTGCCGAGGCCTGGCCCCTGGATGATGACGTTTAAGCAGGTCATGGCCTTTCCCATGCTTGCTGCTGCGGCCTGGCTGATTTGGGTTTTAGCGGGGCTGCAGGGCTCCGACCGCGTGCTGACTGCGCTGATGGCGGCCATTTCGTTGTCGCTGCTGCTGTGGATTTATGGCCGATTCTTACAGCAGGGCAAAGCGGGTCCGATCTCCTTGGTGGGCGTATTGCTGGCGTTTGTGTTGCTGGTTTTAACGATTATCTGGACCTTGCGTGAGACGCCCGCCGGTGCGCTGCGTTCATCAACTGCGGCTGCATCTTTGACGGAATCAGCCACCAGCGGAGGTTCGCTCCCAGCCTCGGCTGGCGAGCTGCGCTGGCAGGCCTGGGCACCTGGCTTGGCTGAGCGGCTCGCGTTGCAGGGCGCCCCGGTCTTCGTTGATTTTACTGCGAGCTGGTGCATTACCTGCCAGGCCAATAAGGTCCGCGTCTTGCAAGGCGATGCGGTCCTCAAGGCATTTAAAGAAAATCGTGTGCAGGCATTGCGGGCTGATTGGACCCGTCAGGATCCGCAGATTGCTGCCGAACTGGCCCGGCATGGACGCAATGGCGTGCCTTTGTATCTCGTGTATCGGCCCGGTGAGACCAAGCCGCGAATCCTATCGGAGTGGCTGACGGATCGGGAAGTGATTACGGCGCTGCGCTAGTGCGACTGCAGCAGCCTTACTTCAGGCCCAGCACATCCTGCATATCGTAGAGGCCAGCGGGCTTTTGCATCAGAAACAACGCTGCACGCAGCGCGCCTTCGGCATAGGTCGCGCGCGAGGAAGATTTGTGAGTGATTTCGATGCGCTCACCCGAGCCCGCAAAAAGCACGGTGTGATCGCCCACAATGTCGCCGCCACGAATGACCGAAAAGCCGATCTCTTTGGCCGGGCGCGGACCTGTGTGCCCCTCGCGGGCATAGCGTGCATCTCTGCTGAGATTACGGCCAGCAGCCTGAGCGACTACTTCCGCCATTTTGAGCGCTGTGCCGGACGGCGCATCCACCTTGTGTCGATGATGAGCTTCAATGACTTCGATATCAAAGCCCTCCCCAAGATAGCGGCCCGCAGATTCCAGCAGCTTTAAGGTGATATTCACGCCCACACTCATGTTGGGCGCCATCACCGTGGGATTAGTTTTACTAAAGGCCGCAATTGTTGATCGGCCCTCTGCATCAAAGCCTGTCGTACCGATCACCGCACGCACCCGATGCTGGGCGCAGGCTGCCAGCAGATCCAGTGTGGCCTCAGGCCGGGTGAAATCGATCAAGACATCAGCGGTCCGAAGCGCGGTCGCGGGATCTGCAGAAATCGCAACCCCTGAGGACTGGCCCATAAACTCGCCCGCATCCTTTCCGATCATCGGGCTGCCGGCCTGCTCCAGGGCCGCAGCAAGCGTCATCTTAGGATGGGCGAGCACCGCCTCAATCAGCATGCGGCCCATCTTTCCGGTTGCACCCGAGATGGCAATTCGTGTGGCGCTTGTCATGATGGTTTATCGCGCAGGCCGAGACGGTAGCAGTTCCTCGCCGCCTTCGCGCGGCAGTGGGTCGCCGCCCCAGGACTCCAGCGCATCGTCTCTAAATTGCACAAAAAAGCGGCGCCGGTCCTGCCGGCCATCGCCGCGCTTAAGTTTGAAGACATAGTCCCAGCGATCGTTGCGAAATGGATCAATTAACAGTGGTGTGCCCAGCGTGCCGCGCACCTGTTCACGGCTCATGCCCTTTTTGAGTTGGCCAACCATCGACTCAGTAATGTAATTGCCCTGGCCAATATCGATCCGAAACGGCGTGAGCCAGTTCGGCGGATTTTCGCGAAGATTGGTTAGGGGGTTATTTTTAGAGGCGCAGCCGGCAAGCAGCATCGCGCTTGTCACGGCAATCAGAGTGGACCTAAGCCAGCCCTGACGGGTGGCCTGCGGGTCTTCGCTAGGACCTAGGTTTTTTGTTGACATAGGCCGCTATGATACGGCCCATGCCCGGCGCCCATGATCTAAAAACAACCGGCCTGAAGGTGACCGCGCCCAGGCTGAAGGTCCTGGATATTTTTCATCGGGCGAGGACGCGGCATCTCACCGCCGAGGATGTCTATCGGGCGCTGCTGGCCGAAGCAGTCGATATTGGCCTAGCCACTGTGTATCGCGTCCTGACTCAGTTTGAGCAGGCCGGTATTCTCTCGCGTAGCCATTTTGAGTCCGGTAAGGCGGTCTTTGAGCTCAACGAGGGATCCCATCACGATCATCTGGTCTGCCTGGACTGCGGCCGGGTGGAGGAGTTCTGCGATACCGAGATCGAGGATCGTCAGCGTCGGATTGCCCGCGAGCAAGGTTTTGAGCTTGCCGATCATGCACTCTCTTTGTATGGCCATTGTCAGCGTGACAACTGTCCTCACAAATCAGCCGCTGCCGCCTCGGCTGCGCGTTTATCAAAGAGTAAGTAGTGATCTCGCGTGATCGCGCGAGGTCTTTTCTGCACCTTCATCGCCAAGCATACGGGCGATTTCATCGACCCGATCTTCGGCACTTAGGGGGATGAGCGCGCTGACCGGTGGGCCCTCATTTGATTTTTTCTTTGAAACCCGCAGGTGCTGATGGCCGCGTGCTGCAACCTGCGGCAGGTGGGTTACGCAGAGCACCTGCCGCGACTGGCCTAGCCTTCGCAGGAGTTCTCCAACCGTGTGGGCGACATTACCACCGATGCCAGAGTCGACCTCATCAAAGATTAAGGTGGGGATCTTGTTAGACGATGACGTCACCACGGCGATCGCGAGACTGATCCGGGCCAATTCACCGCCCGAGGCGACACGGGTCATTGGGTAGGCTGTACCTTGGCGATGGTTGCGCAGCATGAAGATGACATCTTCGAGGCCGTGGCCCGCCGGTTTTTCGCGGGGTTCGCAGGCCGCCTCAAATTGCATTTCGCCCATCGCGAGCTGGGCAAACCAGTCATTCACAGCCTCAGAGAGCGACTGACAGGCCTTTTGGCGCTCACGTGAGAGTTGCTTAGCCTGTTGATCGTATTCTTGTTGCGTCTGGGCCAATGATTTTTTAAGGGCCTCGGTATCGGCCGCCTGCGCTGCCCGGGCCAGCTCTTCTTGGGCGGCAGTCAAAAGAGACAGGAGATCTTCGGGTCGGGCTTTGAGTTTTCTGGCGACACTAAAGATGGACTGCACGCGCTCTTCGACCGCGGTGAGACGATCGGGATCAAGATCGCTTTTATCGAGATAGCGCTGGAGGGCATCGGCGGCCTCTTGCAGCTGAATCACGGCAGATTCAAGGGCCTCTGTCGCAGGCGTAAGCCGCGGATCTTTATCAGTCAGACTGCCGAGCCGCTGCTGTAATTTTTCGAGCTGCGTGACGATCGACGGATCGTCGTCGGCAATTTGTTGAAGCGCCGATTGTGAGCTTTGAAGAAGTTCCGCAGCGTGAGAGAGCCGTTTTTGCTCCTCAGAGAGGGCCTCCCATTCACCGGCCGCAAGACGCAGCCCATTGATCTCTGAGACTCTCCACTCCAGCTGATCTCTGATCACAGCAAGCGCCTGTGCCTGCTGCTCCGAATCGGCGATTGCTTGTTCAAGCCGTTGCACCTCACGCCATTGAAGCGCGAGTGTTTTTGCGGACTCGGTCAGGCCGGCATGCGCATCCAGCAATAACCTCTGGGCCTGCGGCCGCAGCAGCGCCTGATGGGCATGCTGGCCATGGATATCCACGAGCTGCTCGCCGATTTCTTTAAGTTGCGTCAGGGTCGCCGGCTTCCCATTAATCCAGGATTTCGACTTCCCCGTCGCATCGACTACTCGACGAATGAGTAACTCATGGGGATCTTGCTCAGAGTGCAGCTCCGCTTCGGCCAACCAGGCCATTGCCTCAGGGGCATCGGCCAGTTCGAAACGTGCAGAGAGATCAGTCTTTGCTGCTCCCTCGCGCACGACAGTCGCATCACCGCGGCCTCCGAGCAGCAGATCGAGCGCATCAATCAGAATCGACTTGCCGGCACCCGTCTCGCCGGTCATGACGGTGAAGCCCTGGCTAAAGTCGAGATCGAGCTGCTCGACAATTACGAACTGCTGCACGGACAGCGAGACAAGCATGGCGTGTCTTGATAGTTAGTAGGTCTCGGTCGGCGGAGGGGGATCGGGCCGGCCTGCAAATAGGGGGTTAGTGCTCCAGTGCAGCTTGCGGCGGAGCATGGAAAAATAGTCGTAACCCTTGGGATGCAGCAGCCGCACTTTGTGGGGCCCCTGGCGGACAACAATCTTGTCTCCATCTTGCAGCGAAGTCAGGGCCTGCATATCGCAGTGCAGGCTGGTGCCGGCACCATCATTGATCACTACCTGTACTTCAACCTGCTCTGGCAGCACGATCGGTCGGCTGGAGAGGGCCTGCGGGGCGACGGGCACCAGGGTGATGCCGGCTAGCCCGGGATGCAGGATGGAACCCAGGGCCGAGAGCGCATAGGCGGTCGAGCCTGTCGGCGTTGAGATGATCAAACCATCGGCCCGCAGAGTGTGCAGGTAGTGGCCATCGACAAACACTTCAACTTCCACCATGCGACTGACTGCACCGCGGCTAATCACTGCATCGTTTAATGCTGGCGCATCAAAAACCGCGGTTCGTGCTGTCGAGCCTGGCGCCTTACGCATCACGGCGACCTGCAACATGGCCCGTTCCTCTTTCACATAATCACCCGCAATAACTGCAGGTAATTCGGACTCTACTTGTGAAATATCTAGATCCGTCATAAAGCCGAGGCGGCCTTGGTTCACACCAATTAAGGCGATCCCAGTGGGCGCTAATTGGCGCGCGATGCCGAGCAGGGTGCCGTCACCGCCAAGAATCACAGCCAGATCAATCCGCTCGGCCAGCGCATTCAGGCCCGCCTGGCCATCGCTTTCAGCTGAGGTGAGGCCTGCGCTTTTTGCCGTTTCGTTCTCGACCCATGCCGCGGTGCCTTGCTGCCGAATGCTCGCAAGGATGCGCCGAAGCGGGGCGCCCAGGCCTTCGGTCTGCGGCCGACCGAACACACCTACGCATCGAAAGGGAGTCTGGCCTTGGCTCATAACTGGCATTACACCATAGGAGCAGGGATGGGGAATAATGCGGCCTATGCTAGATGATCGGTCCCGAAATCTCTTAAAAACCTTGATCGAGCGTTATATCGCCGAGGGCCAGCCGGTCGGCTCGCGGGCGCTGTCAAAGTTCTCGGGCCTTGATCTTTCACCGGCCACGATTCGCAATGTGATGGCCGACCTCGAGGAGATGGGCCTTGTGGCCAGCCCGCACACTTCAGCCGGCCGAATTCCCACGCCGCGCGGCTATCGGTTGTTCGTGGATCGTCTGCTCACGGTGCAGCCGATTAAGCCTGATCAGGCCGCTATGCTCGAGGGCCAGCTGCAAGCGGATGCACCCCAGCGCGTGATGACACATGCAGCACAACTTTTATCCAGCCTTTCCAGTTTTGCCGGCGTTGTGGTGACGCCGCGGCGTGCGGGTGTGTTTCGACATCTTGAGTTTTTGCGGCTTGGCGAGCGGCGTGTGCTGCTCATTGTCGTGAGCCCCGATGGTGATGTACATAACCGAATTCTTCAGACAGATCGGGATTATTCGCCCTCTGAGCTCACCGAAGCGGGCAACTACATTAATGCCCACTACGCTGGCCTTGATTTCGAGGCGGTACGGGCCCGGATCAAAACTGAACTTTCTGAATTGCGCAATAACATTTCTTCGCTGATGACCTTAGCCGTCGAAAATGGTGAGGATGTTTTTTCCGCAGGCAATGATGAGGTGCTGGTCTCTGGGGAGCGCCGACTTTTGGATGTTTCTGATCTTTCTGAAAACATGAGCCGTCTGCGTAAGCTTTTTGATTTGTTTGAGCAAAAAGCCGCATTGGTGCGGCTGCTGGAATCTTCATCGCGCGGCCAGGGCGTGCAAATTTTTATTGGTGGTGAGTCATCTTTGGTGCCGATCGAGGAGCTCTCGGTGGTGGCTGCGCCCTACGAGATTGATGGCCGGGTTGTCGGCACGTTGGGCGTGATTGGCCCGACCCGTATGGCCTATGAGCGCGTGATTCCAATTGTGGACATCACCGCAAAATTGCTTTCAACGGCTCTTAGCCAGCCCGCACAGGGCTAGCTCCAGCCAGCCCGTTTTCTCTGATGAATCCCACCCTACGCCCTGAGCCCGACTATCAGCATGGCGCTGCCTTGCGCACTGGTGTTTTGCTGATTAATCTCGGCACACCCGATGCGCCAACCGCGAAGGCATTAAAGACTTATTTGAAAGAGTTTCTGTCGGATCCTCGGGTGGTGGAGATTCCGCGACTGGTCTGGTGGCCGATTCTGAATGGAATTATTTTGAATGTGCGGCCCCAGAAGTCGGCTGTGAAATACGCCAGTATCTGGATGGATGAGGGCTCACCGCTTCGTGTTTACACCGAGCGGCAGGCCCAGGGCCTGCGGGCAGTGCTGTCGTCCCGAGGCATGGATGTCGTGCTTGAGGTCGCGATGCGTTACGGCAACCCAAGCATTCCCTCTGCCTTGGCGGCGTTGCGAGATCGTGGAGTCCGCCGTTTGTTAGTGCTGCCGATGTATCCGCAGTATTCATCAAGCACCACGGCAACAGCCTTCGATGTGGTGTTTAAGGAGTTTGCCGCTTTTCGAAACCAGCCCGATTTGCGACTAATCCGCAGCTTCCACGATTATTCGCCGTATATCGCCGCCCTGGCCGAGCAGGTCCGTCGACATTGGCAGGTGCATGGCCTCGGCGATCTGCTGCTCTTTAGTTTTCACGGCGTGCCAAAGCGCTCGCTGCTAAAAGGGGACCCCTATCACTGCGAGTGCCACAAAACCGCGCGGCTTTTAGCGCAGGCCCTGGGGTTGACGGAGCAGCAGTGGCGGATTTCATTTCAGTCGCGCTTTGGTAAGGCGGAGTGGTTAAAGCCATACACCTCAGAAGTCATCGAGAGCCTGCCTGGCCAGGGCGTGAAAATTTTGGATGTCATGTGCCCAGGTTTTCCTGCCGATTGCCTCGAGACCCTGGAAGAAATCGCCATGGAAGGCAAGGAAGAATTCTTAACCGCGGGCGGCAGCCAGTACCGCTACATCGCTTGTATCAATGATGAGCCGGCTGGCATTCAGGCCCTTGCGGATCTGATCACCCTGAATCTCTCGGGCTGGCCAACCGGTCAGGACGCGCAGGAAGCCGCCAGCCTTGAGCTTCAGCGGCTTCGGGCAAAGGCGCTCGGAAGCGCCAACTAAGGGCTTCCGGCGGGCCGGTACTGCAGGGCCGTGAGGCCTGTATTGCAGGCCTTGAAAAGCACTTTGTTCGGCCCCATCTTCTCTCCAACCGTTTCGCTTTTTCGGAATTCCTATGCCTGATTCAACTGAGAAAAAAACAACCGAGGACACCATCGCGGCCCCGAATGCCGAGCCATTGAGCCCAGATGCTGCCACGCCCGCGTCGTCAGACCAGTCGGCAGCCGAGCAGGGCCCAAGCCTTCAAGCCCAACTGGAGGAGGCGCAGGCAAAGGTCAAGGCCTGGGAGGAGGAATACCTCCGGGCTCGCGCGGAGATGGAAAACCTGCGTAAACGCAGTGCCCAGGAGGTGTTAAACGCGGGGAAATTTGCGATCGAAGGCTTTGCGGAAGCGCTCTTGCCGGTGGCCGATAGCTTGGAGATGGCCCTGACCCTTGAGCAGCAGACCCTCGAGGGACTCAAGGGCGGCGTAGAGCTCACCCTTAAGCAGCTGCAGCAGGCATTCCAGAAGGGCCGGCTGACGGTGATTCATCCGGTCGGAGAGAAATTTGACCCCAATCGTCATCAGGCGGTCTCGATGGTGGATGGCAATGCCCAGAATCCGCCCGTTCCCTCAAATCATGTGGTCCAGGTCATGCAGAAGGGCTACATGGTGGCCGAGCGGGTCCTGCGGCCAGCCATTGTGGTGGTCGCCCAGTAAGGGCGCGCCGCTGGCGGCAAGGATTGGCCCCTTGAAATGGGCCGGTTTAGCCCCCATCTGGTAAGGCAAGTCAATCTAATTTCTGAAGGAAAAGCATCATGGCAAAGATCATCGGCATCGACCTGGGAACAACCAATTCCTGCGTTGCGATTCTTGAGGGCGGCTCGCCCAAGGTTATTGAGAATTCCGAGGGCGCGCGGACAACGCCGTCCATCATCGCCTACATGGAAGATGGCGAGATTTTGGTGGGCGCGCCCGCTAAGCGGCAGGCGGTGACCAACCCGAAAAATACTCTGTACGCGGTGAAGCGCTTAATCGGCCGTAAGTTTGATGAGAAAGAAGTTCAGAAAGATATTGCGCTGATGCCTTTTGAGATCACCAAGGCCGATAACGGCGACGCCTGGGTGAAGGCCCGCGATAAAAAGCTTGCGCCCCCGCAGGTCTCGGCCGAGGTGCTACGTAAAATGAAAAAAACCGCCGAGGACTACCTCGGCGAAGAGGTCACCGAGGCGGTGATTACAGTACCCGCTTACTTTAATGATTCCCAGCGTCAGGCCACAAAGGATGCGGGCCGCATCGCGGGCCTGGAAGTCAAGCGGATTATCAATGAGCCGACCGCGGCTGCATTGGCCTTTGGTTTGGATAAGGCGGCCGGCAAAGATCGCAAGATTGCGGTCTATGACTTAGGCGGTGGCACCTTCGATATTTCCATTATCGAGATCGCTGATGTCGATGGTGAGAAGCAGTTCGAGGTCCTCTCGACCAATGGCGATACTTTCTTGGGCGGCGAGGATTTCGATCAGCGCATCATTGACCACATCATTGATGAATTCAAAAAACAGAGCGGGGTCGATCTCTCCAAGGACCCCATCGCGCTGCAGCGGATTAAAGCGGCTGCCGAGCGGGCTAAGATTGAGTTGTCCTCCAGTCAGCAGACTGAGTTAAACGAGCCCTACATTGCCATGGCCAATGGGGCACCGGTCCACCTGACTTTCAAAATTACGCGGGCCAAGCTCGAGTCTTTGGTTGATGATCTGATTAGCCGCACGATTGAGCCCTGCAAAATTGCGATGAAAGATGCCGGCGTGTCGGCCTCCGAAATCGATGATGTGATTTTGGTCGGCGGCATGACCCGTATGCCGAAGGTCCAGGACGCGGTGAAGGGCTTCTTCGGTCGTGAGCCGCGCAAAGATGTCAATCCCGATGAGGCCGTGGCCGTGGGCGCAGCGATTCAGGGTTCGGTATTGGCGGGCGACCGTAAGGACGTGCTGCTATTAGACGTCACTCCCCTATCGCTCGGAATCGAGACCTTGGGCGGCGTGATGACCAAGATGATTCAGAAGAACACCACGATTCCCACGAAGTTCTCGCAGGTCTTCTCAACGGCCGACGACAATCAGCCTGCTGTGACCATTAAGGTCTTTCAGGGTGAACGCGAGCTTGCCAATGCCAACAAGCTTTTGGGCGAATTTAATCTTGAAGGCATTCCTCCGGCCGCCCGTGGCACGCCTCAGATTGAAGTGACTTTCGATATTGATGCCAACGGAATTTTGCATGTCTCGGCGAAAGACAAATCAACGGGCAAGGAAAATAAGATCACGATTAAAGCCAATTCTGGGCTCTCCGATGAGGAGATTCAGAAGATGGTGAAAGATGCCGAGGCCAATGCCGAGGAAGACAAAAAACGTGTGGCGATGGTGCAGGCCCGTAATGCGGGTGAGGCCATGGTCCATTCGGTGAAAAAGTCGTTGGAAGAGCATGGCGATAAGATCAGCGCCGACGAGAAGGCCAAAATCGAAGAGGCCATCAAAGAGGCCGAGGCAGCGTTAAAGTCCGAAGATCAGGCGGCAATCGAATCCAAGACAGAAAACCTGATGAAAGCCTCGCAGAAACTCGGCGAAAAAGTCTATGCTGATGCACAGGCTGCGGCGGCGGGTGCTGCTGCAGGCGGTAACCCCTCGGGTGGCGGTGCTGCCAAGGCCGATGACGTCGTGGATGCGGACTTCAAGGAAGTGAAGCGTGACTAATGTCCAAGCGCGACTACTATGAGGTGCTTGGTGTTGCCAAGAATGCTTCTGATGAAGACCTAAAAAAGGCCTATCGCAAGCTGGCGATGAAATATCACCCGGATCGTAATCCGGGTGATAAAGCAGCTGAAGATAAATTCAAAGAGGCCAAAGAGGCCTACGAGATGCTCTCCGATGCCGAGAAGCGTGCCGCCTACGATCGCTTTGGCCATGCCGGCGTGGATCCCAATGCAGGCGGCTTTAACGGTGGCGAGCAGGGCTTTGGCGGATTTGCAGATGCTTTCGGCGACATCTTCGGCGACATCTTTGGTGGTGCCGCGGGCGGCCGCGGTGGCCGCAGCAATGTCTACCGCGGCGCTGATTTGCGTTACTCCATGGAGGTCACTCTCGAGGATGCCGCCAATGGCATCACCACGGAGATTAAGGTGCCAACCTGGGAAAAGTGTGGCACTTGTGATGGGTCGGGCGCAAAGCCGGGTACCAAGCCTGAGACCTGTAAGACCTGCGGTGGTCAGGGCCAGGTCCGTATGCAGCAGGGTTTTTTCTCGATTCAGCAGACCTGCCCGAGCTGCCATGGCCGTGGCAAAACCATCAAAGATCCTTGCGGCACCTGCCGCGGTGATGGCCGGGTCCGTAAGCAAAAGACACTTGAAGTCAAAATTCCCGCAGGCATTGATGATGGCATGCGTATTCGCTCAGCCGGCAATGGCGAGCCAGGTGTAAATGGTGGGCCAAGTGGTGACTTGTATGTCGAGATCAGCATCAAGCCGCACCGCGTTTTTTCTCGCGATGGAGATGATCTGCACTGCGAAGTGCCGATCAGTTTCGCGCGGGCAGCTCTGGGTGGCTCAGTGGATGTGCCGACCTTAGGCGGCAAAGCAAGTTTCGAGGTACCCGAGGGCACGCAGAGCGGCAAAACCTTTCGGCTGCGAAGCAAAGGCATTCGCAATGTACGTTCCGGACTGCCGGGAGATTTGTATTGCCATGTGCTGATTGAGACACCGATAAAACTCACCGATAAGCAGCGAAAGCTATTGCAAGATTTTGAGTCGTCTTTGCAAGAAGGCGGCGAGCGCCATAATCCCCAGTCCAAGAGCTGGATGGAGAAGGTCAAGGATTTTTTTAATTAAAATTTAGATGGCGCGGCTTGCCATATACAGGGCAAGCGTCAGCAGTAATACGGCAAAGACCCGCTTCAGAAAACCAACATTCATCCGGTGAGAGGTTTTTGCGCCGATCGGGGCCGTGATAAGTGAAGCAAACGCACAGGCAGCCAGTGCAGGCAGGTAGATATAGCCGACCGACCAGGCGGGCAAGCTGTCCAAGGAGAGGCCTGCAATCACATAGCCGATTAGCCCGCCGGCAGCAATCGGAAACCCAAGCGCTGCGGATGTGCCGATGGCCTGATGCATCGAAACATTGCACCAGACCATAAATGGTGTGCTCAAGAATCCCCCGCCTGCACCCAAAAGACTCGAGATAAATCCAACACCAGAGCCTACCGCAGCAAGTGATGCAGAGCCCGGAACTTCACGAGAAGGCTTGGGTTTTGACGTGCGGAACATCTTGATGGCGGAGTAGCCAACAAAAACGGCAAAGAAAATCGCCAGCCATTCGCTTTTTAAAGCGCTGGCAAAGTTGGCGCCAAGGAATGTTCCCCAGAAGGCGCC
>JBILVT010000043.1:0-15306 GCA_044370275.1 Burkholderiaceae bacterium
AGGCATTGATCTTGCGCCCTGGGATATTCGTGCCGGCCTGCTGCAGGTCACGCAAGCTGGCGGCGTCATTGAACCGAATATCCCGATTAGGTCATTCCCTAACCGACCGCCAATGACCATGTGTTTAGTGGCAAATTCCAACTCACTCATCAAGCTTTTAACAGGGGACAACAATGACTAGTCAGACCAAGCGGCGCACGAACCGATTTTTATTTGCAGCCCTCACGGGATGGTTGACCTTGGGCCTCGCCGCCCACACGGCTCCTGCGAACGCACAGGCCTTTCCCAACAAGCCCGTAAAACTTATCGTGCCGTTTGTCGCAGGCGGTGCAACCGATATCGTGGCCCGGCTGGTCGCCCAGAAATTATCGGCCGCCTGGGGCCAGCCAGTTGTGGTTGAAAACCGTGGTGGTGCAGGCGGAAATATCGGGGCAGATGCGGTAGCGAAATCCCCAGCCGATGGCTATACGATTCTGGTGACTTCCGGGAGTATCGTGACGGTGAATCCCCACATGTACGCAAAGATGCCTTTTGATGCAAAAAAAGATCTCGCACCAATTACGAATCTGGCCAGCGGCCCCCAGGTCCTCGTGGTCCATCCGGCTGTGCCCGCGAAAAATGTCAAAGAGTTGGTCGCGCTGGCAAAAAGCAAACCTGGGCAATTAAATTTCGGCTCTGCTGGAATTGGCAGTCAAGTCCACATGGCAGCAGAAGCATTTGTCTATGCCGCTGGCATCGAGGCCCAACATATTCCCTACAAAGGTGAGGCCGTCGCGTTTACTGACCTTGCAGGCGGTCAGGTGCAATTCATGGTGGGCAATATCGCCGGTGCAACGGGCCACATACAGTCGGGCAGAATCCGTGCACTCGGTGTCACGAGCGCGAAACGCTCGCCTCAGCTGCCCGATGTTCCCACCGTCGCAGAAGCGGGCCTTACCGGCTTTGAAAATACGGGATGGTTCGGGTTCATGTCTCCCGCAGGCACACCCAAGTCCATCATTGACAAGATCCACGCAGACACGGTGAAAGTCTTAGCCGATCAAGAGGTCAAAGATCGACTCACCCAGCTGGGTATGGCACCCGTTGGCAACTCACCGGCAGACTTCGCCAAAGAAATCGCTGCAGAATATGATCGCTGGGGCAAGGTTGTATCAGCTCGAAAACTGACGGCCAATTAATCCTCTGCCCGGCCGTGGGCGCGGCGAAAGACTACACCCGCCCACGCCAAGGCACGAGCCGCCGCTCAAGCCAACGCATCATCAGGTCGAATACATAGGCAACAACGCCGATCACGATGATGCCCATGATCACGATATCGGTTCTCAGAAAGTTGGAAGCATTGAGCACCATCTGCCCAAGTCCCACATTGGCTGCCACCATTTCAGCAGCCACGAGGGTCGTCCAGCCAAATCCGATTGCAATCCGCATACCCACCAAGATTTCAGGAAGGGCTGCCGGAAGGACCACGTAACGAACGACTTGCTGATAATTTGCACCCATTGAGTAGGCCGCGTGAATCTGCTCCGAGGTTGCGCTGCGAATGCCAGAGCGGGCTGCCATAGCGAGGGGTGCGAAACAGGCCAGATAAATCAGCAGCACTTTCGGAAGCTCATCAATACCAAACCAAATGATGATCAGCGGCAAATACGCCAGAGGCGGCAACGGCCGATAAAACTCAATCGGTGGATCAAAAATACCGCGTGCAACGCGGCTCATGCCCATCGCGATCCCCACAGGAACGGCAGTCAATACCGCCGCCAGAAATGCGGCTCCCACCCGGAATAAGCTCATCAGAAAATGGTCTACAAGAGGCTTGTCGTTGGCGACCCCGGTAGCGTATTCCCAGAACTGCTGAATGACCGCCTGAGGCGGCGGCAAAAACAAGGGCTTGATCCAGCCCAGACGAGTCACCCCATACCAGACCAGCAGCAGCACGGCGATCGTGATGACGCTGATCGAGAGACTAGACCCCTCGCCAAGCTCGCGAAAGCGGCTTGTCTTGGTCGTTTGTTCGGCCGATATCTCCGGAGGGTTCGGCTTAGTCATGGGCCGGCTCACGATGGTGAATCAAGGCCAAAATCTCCTCACGCATCCGAATAAATTCGGCCCCAGACTTTACTTTTCGCGCATCTTGGCCTGCAATAAACTGCCGAGAAAATGGAACATCGTCATACCGATGGGTAACTCTCCCTGGGCTGGGCGACATCACGATCAGGCGCGTTCCTAAAAAAAGCGCCTCTTCAACCGAATGGGTAATAAAAAAGACCATCTTGTTTGAGGCTGCCCAGGCGTGCAGAAGGATCTCTTGTACCTGCTCACGCGTGAACGCGTCCAATGCTCCCATTGGTTCATCCATCAGCAATACTTTCGGGTCACTTGCTAACGCTCTTGCGATTCCTACGCGTTGCTGCATGCCACCTGACAGTTCATAGACTGCCCGATCTCCATACTGTGCGAGCCCAACTAAGCCAAGTTTTTCATCGGCTACGCTGGCTTGTTTCGCTCGACTCTCGCCACGCAATCTCAGCCCAAGTGACACGTTATCTCGGACATTTAACCAAGGTAACAATGCATGCTTCTGAAACACCACACCGCGATCGGCACCCGGCCCGGTAATCGGCTGGCCATCTAAAAAAATTTGACCGGTTGACGGCGGAAGAAAGCCCGCGATGCAGTTTAAGAGCGTGGTCTTACCGCAGCCGGAGGCTCCGAGCGCCACCAGAAAATCACCATCCCGGCAGGTCAGATCTACCGGCGCAAGCGCCTGAATCAACCCCGCCTTGGCGGCATAGTTGACAGACAAAGCTTTTATTTCAAGCAAAGGCATGAATGAAAAAGGGCAGCCCTGCGTGGGCCACCCTCTTGATCATCTGAAAGCCGATTCGAACACCAAATCAGTAAGTGCTATTTCGCCGCTGCAGCCTTTTTCACGTAGACATCGGTGACGAAGGCAGCATAGTTGGGCTTGACATCCTGAATGCGGCCCTGCTCCTTCAGAAAGACAGCGGTGTTTGCCATTGCCTTAGCAGCGCCACCACCGAGCCATGCGCCGGAGGCCTGCTCCTGAAGGGTAGGAAACTTGTAGAGCTTCATGGCCGCCGGCACGTCTTTCGCATCAGCCTTTGTCCACTTCGCTACCGCTTTGACCTGAGCGGATTCCGCAGTCCACTTTGCAGCGTTTTTACGATATTCGTCGTCGTATTTCGCCAGAAGACGGACTAGGGCCACCATGAAAGCTTCATTCTCGGCAGCCCACTTTGCATTTACGACCAAACCATCAAATGTGGGGAAGCCCTTTGCGCCGATGCTGGCAGAACTGGCAATCGCCTTGCCGTTTCCTTTGATTTTCGAAAGGACAGGATCCCAAATGAAGGCGGCATCGATATCACCACGCTCCCAGGCAGCAGCGATCTCGGGCGGGCGCAGATTCATCACATTGACACTCTTCGCATCGAGTCCATCCATTTTCATGGCGGCCATCAGCTGATAGTGAGCAGTAGACACGAAGGGGGTTGCAACCTTCTTGCCTTTGAGATCCTTTACGCTGTTGATTCCGGTGCCATTGCGTACAATCAGCGCCTCTGCGTCAGCGATATCATCCAGAATCCAGAAGAGCCGAATGTCCTGGCCCTGACTGGCCGCCGCAGTAATTGGGCTTGAACCCGCCTCGCCGAGCTGAACATCCCCGCTCGCCATGGCCTTGATAACATCCCCGCCGCCGCCGAACATCCGCCAGTTGATTTTGTAGCCAGTGACCTTCTCAAGCTCACCCGACTCCATCAGCACTCGCAACGGCACCAGCATGTCCTGGTGGGCAAAAGTGACTTCCTTTTTCTGGGCAAAGGCAACGCCCGAAACGGCGACCGAGGCGGCCGCTAGCAACGCCGTAAGGCTTTTTCTAAATCCCATGTCGACTCCCTCTGTTGAAATGGGCCTGCGGCATTGGCCGCGGCAATTTTTATACTTCTCGTGAGAGGATAAAGAGATTCGATCGGTTTCACCACCCCCGTCAGGGCAGCCTCGATCCTAGGGAAACTACTGTTTCAAACGCCCCATTTCGGTGGGTCTTGATACCATCGGGCTATCGAACTCTAAGTCAAGGGAGCAAGTTGTGGGCCACTCGGATCCGGTGATTAATGTAGAAGCGCGGCAAAACTTTTGGATGCCGTTTTCCCCGAATAAAGAATTCAAAGCCGAACCCCGGATGTTTGTCCGCGGCGAAGGTATGTACCTGTACAAGCCCAATGGCGAAAAAGTCATTGATGCCTCGGCGGGATTATTTTGCGTTGCAGCAGGGCACTGCCGCCCCGAAATCGCACAGGCGGTTTTTGAGCAACTCAGCACGCTCGACTACACCATGCCCTTTACCCGAGCCCATCCAAAGGCCTTTGAACTTGCGGAACAGATCGCAAGCTACACACCCGGGGACTTGAATCGGATTTTCTTTTGCTGCTCGGGATCTGAGTCCGTTGATTCTGCGATGAAAATTGCCTTGGCCTATCACCGAGCCCGAGGCCAAGGCCACCGCCAATTGTTTGTCTCGCGTGAGCGGGCTTACCACGGCGTCAACATGGGTGGCGTTGCCCTGTCAGGTATGGTGAACAATCGCCGAACCTTCGGCCCAGGAATGGCGGGCGTTTATCACATGCGCCACACTGCACTGCCAGAAAATAAATTTGTTCGCGGTCAGCCCGAGAAGGGGGCCGAATTGGCCGAGGATTTGCTGCGGATCTGTAATTTGGTGGGCGGTGAGAATATCGCCGCAGTGTTCGTTGAGCCCGCCGCCGGATCGTTTGGCTGCCTGCCACCCCCGAAGGGTTATTTAAATCGCTTACGTGAAATTTGTGATCAGCAGGGCATCCTTCTTGTCTTTGATGAAGTGATCACCGGATGGGGCCGCATGGGCGCGGCCTTTGGTGCGCAAAAATTCGGCGTGACCCCCGATATCCTGACAATGGCCAAGGCGGTCACCAATGCCGCGCAGCCGCTCGGGGCGGTTGCCGTTCGGCAGGATGTTTACGACACCATCACCAACTCGGGTCCCGAGAAAGGCATTGAATTCTTTCACGGCTACACCTATTCAGCACATCCAGCGAGCTGCGCGGCAGGCCTGGCCATGATGGATATTTTTAGAAAAGAGCAATTGATCGAGCGGGCAGCGGCCATGTCAGATTATTTTCTGGATGGAATCTTCTCGCTCAAAGATATTCCCGGCATCGTCGACATCCGCGGCGTCGGCATGATGGCGGCAATTGAGCTGGCCCCTGGCGCTACGCCCGGTGCCCGCGGCCACGAGGCGCAAAAAGCACTGTATGACGCCAACCTCAATCTCAAAGCGACCGGAGACTCAATCATCTTTGGCCCTCCATTTATCGCCGAGAAACATCACATCGACGAAATCATCAACAAGACTCGCTCAGTACTGACGTCAATGTCAAAAAAATAATCGGTCTTTGGCGTGGCTGACTCAGCCGCGAGCGCGGAAGAGTCGGCCACAAACCGGAACACATGCCAGCCCGAGCAGAATCGCCCATTCCAGCGAAATCAGCAGCGTCCCGGCGCACGTCACTATCATGGGAATCGACTCCCGTGGGCCCGCCCGCCACTCGTGAAGAATCTGCCGGCGATCGATGAGCCCCCAGGCGACCGCAAGCAACAAAGCAGCAATCACCGCATAGGGAAGATAAACCGCCAGCGGTGAAACGAATAACAGCAAAATCACAAGAAAAACACCTGCGCTGGCTGCCGCTAACGGCGTCCTCGCCCCCGAAGCGGCATTCACGCCAGATCGATTAAAAGATCCGCTGGATGGATAAGCGGAAAAAAAAGAACCGGCCAAATTTGCAAGCCCCTGGCCGATAAATTCCTGGTTGGCGTTAAACGCATCATTACGCTTCAAAGCCATGGCTTTTGCAATCGCCATCGCCTCGGTTGAGGCAAGCAAGGTCATCACTAACAACGGGGCCATTAGCCGCTGAAGCGCATCCCAGCTCAGATCAGGCATCGAAAGAGGTGGGAGCGCACCGGGAATAGCGGCAACCTTTCGAAAAGCGACTTCATTTGGTAAGAAGGTCTCCATCAAGATTGCAACCACACTGCCCACGATCACCGCGACTAGCATCGCAGGGATCAGCCAATTCAGAGGCCGCCAAATTCGCATGGTGAGTAAGGTGAGCGCCACCAGAAGCGGTGACCACCATTGCACCTGGCCCGCGCCAACTGCAGCACTCGCCTGACGGAGGGTCTCCAGGACCGAGATACCGCGCTCTAACGGCAGACCCAACAGTGTCCCGATCTGACTATTGATGATCAACACTGCCGCACCCACTGTAAAGCCAATCACAACCGCGTGCGGCACGCGCTCGACCCACCTTCCGAGTCCACCGAGACCCAGAACGATCTGCATAACACCCACCAAAAAACTCAACGTCAGCACCAGCGTCACGTAGTCGACGCTTTCTGTGATGGCTAACGGCGCAATCAGCGCCATGGTCGTGAGCGAAATTGCATTGGCGGGGCCTGTAACCATCAATCGACTAGAACCGAAAACGGCAGCCACAATGCACGGCACGATCGCCGAGTACAGTCCATAATGCGGTGGCATGCCCGCCAACGTGGCAAAGGCAAATCCCTGTGGTAGCACCACGATGGCGCCTGTCAGCCCCGCTAACAAATCCGCCCGCAATGCTCCCGGAGCTCTCCACTCTGGCAGCCATCGCAACACCGGAAGCCAATGCATCAGTAGATCAACCCCAATCCAATAATTTCAAACGCTGCACCTTTCCCGAGGGCCCGCGTGGAAGATGATCAACAAAGCGCAATACCTTCGGGCTTTTAAAACGGCCAAGCCTTTCAAGGCAAAAATTTCGCATCTCCTCCTCGGAACATGCGCTTCCTTCTCTCAAGATCATGCAGGCCATGATCTCTTGACCATAATTTTTATCAGGTATTCCAACGCAAGCGGCATCAAGGACTGCAGGATGCTGCAATAGAATCTCATCGATCTCCCGCGGGGCGATATTCTCACCGCCTTTGATGATAAGTTCCTTGAGGCGGCCTGTGACAAAGTAGAAACCCTCTGCATCCCGATAGCCAAGGTCGCCCGTCTTCAGCCAGCCCTTTGCGTCAAAGGCCTTCCGAGTCTCCTCTTCGGCTTTGTAGTAACCCGACATCACATTGGCGCCAGAGAAACAAATCTCGCCGGTGATTCCATCGCCAACCTCTTGGCCTTCGGCATCCACAATTTTCGCAGTGACGCCGCAAGGCAGGCCGGGACTGCCGTAACGTCGACGCTGATCATGCGGATTGCAAAAAACTACCGAGGCAGACTCCGTCATGCCCATCGCCTCAATCACAGTAATACCGAAGCGTTTTTCAAACGCCCTATGATGCTTCGGCGGTAAAGGGGCGGATGCAGAACGTGCAAAACGCACTCCCTTAAGATCCTGCGGCTGAACTGGGCTGCTATCACTGGAATTCAACAGATAGGCAATGATTGTGGGGACTAAATTAATCCAGCTGCACTCCTGCTGCAACACCCAGTCCCACCACAAAGAGGCAGAAAATTTTTGTGCAGCAACGATACTCCCGCCAGAGAAAAAGGGGGTAATGGTCGTGATACATTGACCATTGATGTGATAAATCGGCAGAGAGCTGAGCACCCGATCTCGGGGGGTCAGTTGATGCCACGCGCTAACTGTTCGCGCCGCTTGAAGCACGTTGTCGTGCGTGAGTCGGACGCCCTTGGGCGTGCCGGTTGTGCCCGAGGTATACATTAGAAGTGCTGAATCCGATGGGCTGACCAGCCCCAAGTCGATCTCTGGCTGGGGATGCTCCGCCAGTCCGAGGCGGACTGCATCTGAATCGATCTCGATACAACGAAGCTCTCGATCAAGCTTTGGCCTGACTTTCGCAAGCATGTCCCTTTGGCCCGCGCCATGAAATAAGAGCGCGCATTCACTGTGGTTGAGCACCCAGATCAGCTGATCCTCGTGAGCGAGCAAATTAAAGGGGGTGACGACGTAGCCAGCCGCCATGACCGACAAAAAAAGCCGTGACGTCTGCAGACCATTTTGCAAATACAGGCCAATGTGGGTCCCTTTTGGAATTCCGAGTCCGGCTAAAAAACCCGCAAGCTGGCGCGTCTGCAGCTCAAATTCACCGTAGCTAATGCTGTGACGCGACTCCGGAGCAATCAAAAAAGGGGCGTGAGGCTGAAGCCGGGCCCAGTGCAGAACACTGTCCCTGAGTGTGTTCATCGCTAATGTCCGAATTTCTCGAAATAGTTATCGAGTAGGCTCTCTACCGAGGGGACTTTCTGCGTAATCGGCCGAACAATACGGGTGGTATTCATGAAATGCCGATAGTGCAAATTCTCTGAAAAACTATTCTTTCCCCAGGTGCCGCATCCCATCGACAAAGAAAAGGGTAGACCATTATCAAAGCTTCCACCAGTTGCAATGGCATGCGCCTGATTGATGATGACGCGTGCCACAGGAAGACGCTCGGCCATGAGGGCGGCGCGTGATTCGAGAATGGGGCCCGAGGCCGCAGTATGGAGTCCCACCGAATGTCCCGCACCTTGATAGGCATAGATGCGAGCAACCCGCTCGATGGCTTGTTGAAAATCGGCCGCCTGCCAAACCGTGAGAACGGGGCAAAGCTTCTCTCCGCTGAAAGGATGATCGGGCCCCTCAGAGGTCTCATGAACAATCAAAAACTTAGCAGTTTGAGCAGCAGGCGATTGTAGGCCAGCGATCCGAGCAATTTCTGCTGCTGATTTTGCAGTCACTCTTGAAGAGAGCTTTCCCTCGGGGAACATTACGCGCTGAAGCCGAGCCTGATCGCTCGCATCAAGCGCCACTCCACCCGCGCGATCAAAGGCTGCCATCGTTGCCGCATAGGCTGACGCGATGATCACAACACCATTTTCGCTCGAGCAACTGGTTGCATGGTCGAATATTTTGGAGCGACAAATCTTTGCAGCGGCGCTCTCAACATCGGCGAATTCATCGATGACAACCGCTACATTTCCAGCGCCCACGCCCAGCGCTGGAGTGCCGCTCGAATACGCTGCTCGAATGTTAGATTGAGAGCCCGTAGCTACAACCAAGTCAACACTTCGCAAAAGCGTCTGGGTCGCCTCCTTAGAGATCGGCTCGGGCAGCATTTGAACAAGGTCCAAAGGAGCCTCTACTCGCTTCAGCTGCGCATGCACATACTCCAGAAGCCGTTTGCAGGTCGAGGCGCCTTTGGGTGACGGTGCCACAATAATTGCGTTTCGACACTTGAGCGCATTAAGAATCTTGTTAATCGGCGTCGCACCAGGATTAGTCGAGGGCGTAATGGCCGCAACAACGCCGACCGGACGGGCCACTTCGGTAATGCCGAGTTCCCGATCCTCTCGCACGACCCCTACAGTCACAGCAGCCTTTAGATCACGCAAAAGCCCGAGAGTCTTGCGAAAATTTTTTGCGATTTTGTCGTCAATATCGCCCAGACCCGTATCGCGGACCGCCATCTCAGCCAGCGCCCGGTTGCGGGCAGGCTCCAAAATTGCCCACGCCACGGACGACACCATAAGGTCAACTTGTTGCTGTGAATAGCCATCAATCTGCCTTTGTGCGATACGAGCACGCGCAACAAGTTGCTCAACCATGAGGCCTCTCGATTAATCTGCCTTGATGCCGGCATCCTTGGCGAGCTTTGTCCACTTCACGATCTCTGCCTTCACGATGCGCTCTAGATCGGCAGGCGAACCACCGACCGCCTCCGCTCCCTGCTGCATAAATTTCTCACGAACATCAGCCTGGGCACACGCAAAGGCGGCCGCTTTGTGCAGACGTTCGATAATCGACGTTGGCGTTTTAGCGGGCGCAAACATAGCGTACCAAGAGTCCACCTCAAAACCCGGGAATCCTTGCTCGGCCATCGTAGGAACATCTGCAAAGCCCGCCGCCCGCTTTAGAGTCGAGACCGCAATAGGCCGCAGCTTTCCGCTTCTCACCTGTGCTGCTGCCGCGGGAATCGAGACCCAGAGCAGACTCATCTGATTCGCAAGCACATCCGCAACTGCGGGGCCCCCGCCCCGATAGGGTACGTGGGTCATCTGTACGCCGGCGGTCAGGGCCATCAATTCACCTGCAAGATGACCCGGCGTGCCATTGCCCACCGAGGCATAAAGTACGGTCCCCGGTTTTGACCGCGCCAGCTTCACGACATCTTGCGCGTTGCGTACCGGATAGTCAGGATGGGCTACCAGAATTTGGGGCAAGGAGGCCACCTGCGAGATCGCTATGAAATCCCGCTCGGTGTTAAAGGGTAGTTTGGGATAAATCGCCGCATTGATGGTGTGCGACGATAACGTGAACAAGACGGTATAGCCGTCGGCCGCTGACTTCGCGACCACGTCGGTTCCAATCGACCCCCCCGCGCCGCCCCGGTTTTCGATGATGACCTGCTGGCCAAGACTCTCGGCAATCCGGGTTTGGGCGATTCGGGCAATTACATCGGTGCCCCCGCCCGGCGGATAGGGCACCACAAATCGCACCGGACGGCTGGGATAGTTGGCCTGCCCGAGGGCTCCGACCCCGGGAAGGAGTCCTAATGCCGCCCCGGCAGCAGCGCTCTTTATCAGACAGCGGCGTTGTTTGAACATAACGGCCCCCCAAAATCAGATGGTGAACAAAAAAATCAAACGAAGTCTTTGTATTTCTCCAAAAATCGCACAGGCTTACTGAGTGCATCTCGGCGAAAAGGATCACCGAGTTCGCGCGTGCACATAATCTCAATGACACAAGTCTTGCCGAAATTCATCTGCAGGTCTACTGCTTTTTTCAGCGCTGGCCCAACATCCTCAAGCTGATCTACCACGATCGCTTCGGCGCCCATTGATTTCGCAATGCCCGCAAAGCTAGGGCTTTCAAGCTCGCCTGCGACAAAACGTCGGTTATAGAAGTCCACCTGATTTTTCTTTTCCGCACCCCACTGTCGATTATGAAAAACCACGGCAGTCACGGGAATATCGTGACGCACAGCCGTCATGACTTCCACCATGCTCATCGCCCATGCGCCATCGCCGGCATAGGCAATTGCGGGTCGATTCGGGGCGGCGCACTTAGCACCGATAATGGTGGGCAGTGCGTAGCCGCAATTGCCAAAGCTCATCGGCGCAAAGAAACTTCGCGGCTCCTCAAAGCGTAAATAACTGTTTGCGACCGAATTGATATTGCCAATATCGGTCGACACCATGACCCGTGGCGGCATCGCTTTCTCTAATTCGCGCAAGACTTGCCGGGGATGCAGATAGATGCCGCCATTAAAGGTCCGCTCTTTCTTGGCCTCCTCAATCATGTCGAGACTGAATGCATCACGCTCATGAGTCCAATCCGTGAGCTCCTTTTCCCATGCATCTTTCTCAGCCTTGATTTTTGCAGCCCGCTCCGCTTTGGTCGCATCGCAAGCCAGGCTGCTATTGGCGAGTCGACTCACAATCGCCTTAGCAACCGCCTTTGCATCCCCGTGGATGCCCACATTGATTTTTTTAACCAGGCCGAGATTCGTATGATCGGCTTCCACCTGAATAATCTTCGCGTCTTTTGGCCAGTAGTCCATCCCATGCTGAGGCAGCGTGCCAAATGGGCCCATCCGGGATCCCAACGCCACCACCACGTCAGCCTGCGCAATCAATTTCATCGCGGCTTTCGAGCCCTGATAGCCCAACGGTCCTGCCCAGAGGGGATGACTAGCGGGAAAGGCATCGTTGCGCAGATACCCGGTCACCACTGGGGCCCCAAGTCGCTCAGCCAGCTCCTTGCACTCCTGGACTGCATCCCCCATGACCACCCCGCCACCAGCAAGAATCACGGGAAACTTGGCCGATGACAAAAGGTCCACAGCGCTTTTCAGGCTGTTCTCGCCGCCGGCGCCCCGCTCCACCCGCATTGGTTTTGGGATTTCACAAGTGATTTCTCCATAAAAATAATCACGAGGGATATTCAGCTGTGTCGGCCCCATCTCGGAGATAGCGCGATCAAAACAGCGGCCCGTCAATTCGGCCATTCGCTTGGGATTGACAACATGGCCTTGATACTTCGTGAACTCTTGAAACATCGGTAGCTGATGAGCCTCCTGGAATCCGCCAAGACCGATCCCCATCGTGCCGGTCTCTGGTGTCACGATGACCACTGGACTGTGGGCCCAGTAAGCTGCGGCGATTGCGGTCACACAGTTGCTAATGCCCGGGCCATTCTGGCCGATCACCACGCCGTGTCGGCCGGACACCCGCGCGTAGCCGTCCGCCATATGGGCAGCGCCCTGCTCGTGCACAACCGGAATCAATCGAATGCCGGCAGGCGCAAAAATGTCCATCGCATCCATGAAGGCCGACCCCATGATGCCGAACATTTCGGTTACCCCATTGGCCACCAGCGTTTCTACAAATGCCTCCGAGGGCGTCATTTTCTGCATGCCCTGAACGGGTCGGCGAATCTCTGCGTGTGTGTTCATGTGTTCTCCTCAGGTCACGAACGCTTTAAAACGGCCGGCGAGCAGGTCTTCCGGCGCCCGAAATGAGTCTAGGCGATCTGACCTGAAAATGTCAAAAAATTTTATTTTTCGGAATATATTGTTTTAAAAAACGAAACCCAATAAGATTTCTGGCAATGAATCTACCCGCTGAACGCCTGATCGCCCGTATCGATGGGGACACGCCAAATCTTCGGCTCTTTGCCCTCTTGGAAGTCATCGCCCAGAAGGATGCGCCGTTTAGCCTGCAGGCCATCGTCGATGACACCGGCCTGCCCAAGCCCACCCTTCACCGAATGCTGTCACAGCTGGAATCGGCCGGCATTTTGCAGCGGGATGGAAATGGCCGCCACTACAGCACGGGACAGCGGCTTGTAAAACTTGCAGAGAGTCTTCTGCTCAACAGTACCACCCGCGGCGCTCGACACGCGATTTTGCGCAGGCTTGTTGAAGCCGTGGGCGAGAGCTGCAATCTCACTGCATTTTCCTGTAACGAGGTGCTCTATCTTGACCGGGTAGAGACCGCCGCGCCGCTACGTTTCACCTTGCATCCGGGGTCGCGGGTTCCAGCCCACAGTTCGGCGACTGGCAAACTCTTTCTGAGCCAGATGGCGCCAGTGCAGCGGCGGCGGCTATTAACCGCGGTACCGCTGGAGTCCTTTACCCCGAATACCATTACCTCAGTAGAGGAGTTGGAGTCTGAACTTGATCGTGTCAAGGGCCTGGGTTACGCCTTCGATAACGAAGAGTTTCTTCCCGGCCTGCTCTGCCTTGGAGTACTGGTGCCACCAATACGCGGTACCTCCAATATGGGCATCGCACTGCAGGCCCCCGTCATGCGCTGCTCGAAAGAAAAAGCTCTCGCACTGCTGCCAACATTGCGAGAGGCGGCCGAGGCAATCGCTCGAATCAATCATGACGCTGCGCCGGAGGCTTTGGCCGATCATGAATAAAAGCGAGGAACTCTACCCCTCAGTCGAAGTGAGTGCCCAAGAGGTATTTGGGATTGATACCACCATGCGAATTCCAGCGTTTGCGTCCCGCACGGAATATGTACCAGATATTGATCCCGTCTACCGCTTTCAGCCAGACGTCACCATGGCGATCCTGTCTGGCCTCGTATTCAATCGTCGGGTCGCCATTCAGGGGCCGCATGGCACTGGGAAATCAACCCATATTGAGCAAGTCGCAGCGCGACTAAACTGGCCCTGCATTCGGGTCAACCTAGATGGCCATATCAGTCGCCTCGATTTGGTGGGCAAAGATGTGATTGCCCTTCGTGAGGGCAAACAGGTCACCGAGTTTCAAGAGGGTATTCTGCCCTGGGCCCTGCAGCGCCCGATGGCGCTCGTATTTGATGAATACGATGCAGGCCGGCCTGAAGTTATGTTCGCAATCCAGCGCGTACTCGAACGAGAGGGGAGCTTTACTTTGCTAGACCAAAAACAGGTCATTCGCCCTCATCCGTTCTTTCGACTCTTCGCCACCATGAACACCCTCGGTCAGGGCGATGCACTCGGCCTATACCGCGGTACACAACGCCTGAATCACGGCCAACTCGACCGCTGGAGTCTTATGGCCGCACTGGATTACCTTAGCCCAGACGAGGAACTTGAAATTGTTTTGGCACGCGTGCCTGCGATGGCCAACCCCTCTGGCCGGGAGACCGTTCGTGCGATGGTGGCTCTCGCAGGCATGACGCGAAAGGGATTCTCGGTGGGTGATCTGTCAATCCTCATGTCGCCGCGCACCGTCATGAGCTGGGCCGAAAATCTTCAGATTTTTGGCGATTTGAAACGCTCTTTTTATCTCTCTTTTGTGAATAAGTGTGAGCCGACCGAACGCGCCATCTTAGGGGAGTATTTTCAACGATGCTTTGATCAGGAGCTCTTCGAAACCGGAGTGAACCCCACCGCCCCTGCGGCAGGCCGATCCCATGCCGATTGACGCGGCCTTCGAAGGCGTTGGGGGCGCGATTGTGCGGGCCATCACGGGAAATCCCAACCTTCAATGGACTGGCAAGACGCTCTACGATGGGGTGGAGCCCATTGCGATCCGCTCCGCCCATCATCAAGATATCTCGGATACATGGCCTGGACAGCGCGGGTTGCTCGACGGTGCAGCCCTGCGACTCTTGTACAGCGATTCCTCGCTTTATGATTTCCATGCGCCGAGCGATGAGACTGAGCTTTTCGTATTTGAATTACTCGAACAACTAAGGGTCGAGAGCCTCGCGCCCGGCACACTTCCCGGCCTACGTCGAAACCTCAGAAAACATTTCTTGAGATGGGCAGAGGACTTTATGAACTCCGGCCTGACCGAGACTGGACTGGGCATTCTTCTATTCACAATCGCCGGCATGTGTTGGTCGAGACTAAATGGCCACGAGGTCCCTGATCGAATGGGAGACCTAATGGAGGCAACGCGTGCCAATATTTCACCGGCCCTTGGCGCTGATCTTGCCGGACTGAAGGCTCACGCAGACTGCCAGGCGAAATTTATTCCGCACGCACTGGCCATCAGCCGCTGGGTTAGCGAAAGCTGTAGGGCCGCTATGGCTGAAGCAGCAGGGCAGCAAAAACCATTTAAAAGCAGAAATCATTTTGTGCTGAGACTGACCGCACCCTACAACGAGCCCACAATACCGCCCGTAGCGATGAGCGGTGAGAGTGCCAGCTGGCAAGCCAGCCATCAGCGGTATCGCGTTTTTACAAAAGCCTATGACGCCGAATCACACGCGATAGATTTGATTCGTTTCGCTCAGCGTTCTGAAATTCGACA
>JBILVT010000130.1:0-4430 GCA_044370275.1 Burkholderiaceae bacterium
AATTTGTATCTGATTATCGAGTTTGACTCCATCCTCGATGATCGTGGCATCCAGTGTGCCGCGATCAATGGTCGTATTTGCGCCAATTTCAACGTCATCACCAATCACCACGCCGCCCACCTGGGGAATTTTTAGCCAAGAGCGATCGGGCTGAGGCGCAAAGCCAAATCCGTCGCTGCCAATTACGGCCCCACTGTGAATCACCGCGCGGCTCCCAATCTTGCAGGCTGGGCCGATTGTGACGCGGGCATGCAAATGCGATCCTGCGCCAATCCGAGATTCATCGCCCACGATACAGCCAGCGCCAATATCCGTGTCGTCACCAATCACAGCCCCCGCCGAAATCATGACGCCAGCGCTGACTCGCACCCGCTGGCCGAGGACAACGCCAGCCTCGACTACCGCCGACGGATGGACGACAGTCTCTGGAACTGCGCTGGCACGATGCCGTTGCAGCAGCCATGAGGCTGCCTTTGCGAAAAACAAATACGGGTCGTCGGCCTGAATCAGGGTGCAAGCAACGCCCAGCTGTTGCGCTGCCGCAGCATTGGCAACCACCACGACCGAGGCCTTCGTGGCCGTCAGCTGATCACTATACCGTGGATGCGAGAGAAAACTGGCCTCACCCGGCCGGGCATTTGCGAGACTTGCAAACCGCGCAATCCGGACCTTCGGATTGCCAAGCACTATTGCACCGAAGCGTTCAGCAAGCTCGCCTGCAGAGATCGGGTTCTGATGACCGGCGTCCATGTGCGGCCAGCCGATCCTCAGCGTGCTGGAGTATTCAGAGCGCGAATCACCTTGTCAGTGATATCGATTCTGGACGACGCATAGACCGCCTCTTGAAAGATAATGTCAAACTTTTCTGCTTCGGCGATCTGACGAATCACCCGATTGGCCCGTTCGACCACGACTGCAATCTCTTCGTTACGTCGCTGGTTAAGATCCTCGCGGAATTCGCGCTGCCGACGCTGAAGATCGCGCTCCAATTCGCCGACTTCGCGTTGACGCTTTTGTCGCTCTGATTCAGGCATAACGGCGGCATCCCGCTCGAGCTTATTTGTGATTTCCTTGAATTTATTGGCAGACTCTTGAATCTGCTTCTCACGCTTCGCGAATTCTTGTTCAAGCTTTTGCTGAGATAGCTTCGCCGGGGCAGAGTCCCGGAGAATCCGCTCGATGCTCACCACCCCAATGCGAACCTCCTGAGCACTCCCCTGCGATAACGGAAACAGGCATGCCACAAGGCTAAGGCTAGCGAGCCAAAAAATCCGTCGAATGCTCAACCAGACTAAATTTACAATACGCATGCGCTATTTTCCGCTTTCAACATCCCCGTGATTCTCGCACGAATGAGCCCGGCATTAAAAACCTGTGCCGATTTGAAACTGTAGGCCCTGTGTTCGATCGTCTGGCTGTTTCCTGAGCGTACGGCCCATGCTGAGCTTCAGCGGTCCGACCGGAGAAAGCCATGAAAGCCCCACACCGGTGGCTGCACGCAAATCATCGAATCCAGGCGTCTGAGACTCCTGCCAAACGCTACCCACATCAAAGTAAGCGAAGACTCGAATGGTTCGATCTTGTGTCATTCCTGGTAGTGGAAACAACAACTCAGAATTCAATAACAGCCGCTGGTTACCGCCGAGCGCCCCGCCGTTACTGGAGCGGGGGCCAATCCCGCCGGGGGCAAAGCTTCGAACCGATCCAATGCCGCCGACATAGTAATTTTTAAGTATCGGGAAGGTTTTGCCGCCAAGGCCCTCCCCTCGTCCGATCTCTCCGTTGAGAGCGAGGGTGACGGTCCGACTAATTGGGTAGTAATACTGGTGGCCATACTCAAGTCGAATGTACTCCAGCATGCCGAGCGGCGTCGCATATTCAAAATTCACATGCTGACGACGGCCGCGTGTCGGCGCAATCGCGCTGTCTCGCGAATCTCTAACCCATCCAAGCGTCGCAAAGTACGCATCCAAATTCTCCCGCTTAAAACGATCTCGAACCTCACGCACAATCTCCGCAGGCCAAGCAGTCTCGCTTCCGCCATAGCGGTTATTTTCTGCGCCAACGCCGAAGAAGATCCGATCCTCTTCTGTGTAGGGAATACCAAAACGAATTCCCGCGCCCTGCGACGTAATGTTATAAAGATTCTGGGCATCAAATTGGATGGGGAAGAATCGGCGGCTGTAGACATCGATCGATCGGCTTACGCCATCGTCAGTCCAGTAGGGGTCTACATGGTTGATGACCAGAGTTTGTCGCAACTCACTGTTGTTTACCTCGAGGGAGAGGTTCGTTCCGGTACCTAGAAAATTCTGCTGAAAGATAGATGCATTGACGATGAAATTTTCAGTACTCGATACGCCCACCCCCAACGAAATGGTACCGAGGGGCCGCTCCTCGACGCGGACACTTACGTCGACCTGGTCCTGAGTATCCATAACAGGAACGGTATCAATTTCGACCTGACGAAAATATCCAAGCCGATCAATTCGATTCCTCGATAGTCGAAGGCGATCACCGTCGTACCAAGAGGCTTCAAGCTGGCGCATCTCACGACGAATGACTTCGTCTCGGGTCCGGGTGTTACCGCTAATATTAATATTTCGAACATAAACGCGGCGGCCCGAGTCAATCTGGAGCGCAAAGTTCACCGTCCGGCTCTCGCGATCGATCTGAGGAATCGGCGTTACACTGGCGAAGGCATAACCCAGCTCACCAAGCCGGTCTGAGATTGCTTTAGTAATTGCCTGAAGACGCTGGTTGGAGAAAATTTCGCCAGATTTGACTGTGATGAGCTTAGCGAACTCGGACTCCCGCCCCAGCGTATCACCCACCAGACGAACGTCTTTCAAAGTGTATTTTTCGCCCTCACTGATCACGATCGTTATGAACACATCGCGTCGATCCGGTGACAGCGACACTTGGGTCGAGTCAATGGCGAACTCCAGGTATCCGCGATTGAGATAAAAGGACCGCAGCGCCTCAAGATCTCCAGTCAATTTCTGACGTGAGTATTGATCCGCCTTGGTGTACCAGGACGCCCAATTTGGACTGCCCAGTCGAAACTCCTCCAGTAATACTGATTCTTTAAACGCCTTCGCGCCTAGAATCCGAATTTGCTTAATGCGCGCATCTTCTCCTTCCACGATAGCAAGCTGAACCGCTACGCGATTGCGCTCAAGCGGCGTGATCGTAGAAACAATACGTACGTTATATTTTCCGCGGCCGAGGTATTGCCGTTTGAGCTCCTGCTCGGCCCGATCAAGTAACGCCCGATCAAAAATCCGGGACTCAGCAAGTCCGGTGTCACGCAAAGACTTCAGGAGCTGATCCTTTGTGAACTCTTTTGATCCAGCAATTTCGACCACACCAATCGCAGGCCGCTCTTCAACGCTGATCACGAGCACTTCGCCCTCGAGTTCAATGCGGACGTCTTTGAAAAAACCAGTTGCAAATAAAGTCCTGACCGCCTCCGAGGTGCCCTGCTCCGTCACGCGGTCGCCGATTTGCAGCGGAAGGTAGGAAAAGACAGTGCCGGGCTCGATCCGCTGCAGGCCTTCGATTCGGATATCACGAATCGGACGGCCGAGGGCAGACGCTGCCGCTGCCGCGCTGGGCTGAGAAAACTGTGCCGCGACTGGGTCAGCGAAGGCTGCCGCCCACACAGCGAAGACCCCCAAGCAGAGGTGCCGCAGCTGCCGGTAAGACTTGCACTTCGAGCTCACGCCATTGCGCATACTGCCTCGTTCACCAGCCCGCAAGCCGGGCAAAATCGTTAAAAAGAGCGACGGCGGTGAGGGCCATAATTAGGGCAACACCGATCCGACGACCCGTCTCCTGAATTTCGGCCGAAAGGGGCTGCCCCCGGACCAACTCCCACAGATAATACATAAGGTGTCCCCCGTCCAGCACGGGGATTGGTAAAAGATTCAGCACCGCAATGCTGATGCTAATCAGTGCCAGGAAGCCGACAAATGCCTTCACGCCATTGCCTGCGGATTGGCCAGCCGCATCGGCAATTGTGACCGGGCCGCTGATCTGCCGCCAAGAGAGCTCGCCCGCGACCATTCTGCCGAGGGCTCGGACAGTGAGCAGACTCATTTCCCAGGTACGGGTCGCACCCTTCACCAAGGCCTGAAGGGGCGCATCCGCGACATGGGTCGTTTCCATCTCGGCGCCAACCACGGCACCTATGCGAAAGACGCCGTCCTGGCCGGCACGGGCAGTCATCACAACACGCTCAGTCTGGTTGCCATCGGAGACCGTAAGCTCAATAGGTTTTCCTTGAGACTCTTTAATTCGGGTTATAACAATGCCCGGCTGACGGACTTCCTCTTGACCAACCCGCAGAATGCGGTCCCCATCGCGCAATCCGGCCGCCTGGGCGACGCTGCCCTCTTGCACGCGAATGACGCGCACCGATTTGCTCA
>JBILVT010000117.1:0-5450 GCA_044370275.1 Burkholderiaceae bacterium
GAGCGCGGCCCACTCGGAATTTACGGTCTTTCGGGTCTCGGGCCTGCTGCCGAGTGTTGCGATCAAATCCATTCTGTATATCGGATTTCCGATGATTTTATTGACCGCTGCATTCTCGGAATGGGTAGCACCATCGGTAGAGAATTTTCGGGGTGGGATTCGTGATGCCGGTACCGGCCTTGGCCAGATGCGTTCGGGCCTGTGGCTGCGCGATTCGGTGCAGGCCGGACCGCCAGAGAGCCGAACCTTTCGTTTTGTAAATGCGGCCCGCTTGACTCAGGATCGGGGCCTTGAGCGTGTAACGATTTATGAGTTTGATAGCCAGCAGCGCCTGGCGATGTTGATTGAAGCCAAGAGCGGCCTTTATCTCGGGGAATCCAGTAAGGGCTTTGACTGGGATCTGCGGGGCGTGCGGATTGTGGAATTTTCTAAAGAGGGCAGTGTTGCTCAGCGCGAGCGGGATCAGCTGGTGATGAATTCCTCCTTATCAATCGAGATGCTGGGCGCCTTGGTGACCAACCCGGATCGCATGTCATCGTTAGAGTTGTATCGCTACATCCAGTACTTAAAACAAAATAAGCAGCAGTCAGAGCGGTATGAGATCGCGTTTTGGAAGCGGCTGGTCTACCCCTGGGTCATTTGGGTCATGATGCTGCTGGCCTTGCCCGCAGCGTTTTTACAGGCCCGATCCGGCGCAGTGGGCACGCGGGTCTTTGCGGGCATTCTGATTGGTGTGGCGTTCCACCTGCTCAATAGCCTCTTTTCCCATCTCGGCGTCTTAACCACGTGGCCGGCGCCACTGATGGCGTTATTTCCGAGCATCATGGCCTTAGGTCTTGCAGGCTTCTTCCTGTATTGGGTGCAGTATCGTTAGCGTTTTTCACGGAGGCGTTTCATTTTGAGTCATCAGTGTTCATTGCTGCCATCGGGCCGAAAATTTTCTGTCGACGAGGGCGAACCGATTTTGCAGGCGGCGCTGCGCGCAGGCATCGTAGTGCCCTATGGCTGTAAGGACGGCGCCTGTGGATCCTGTAAGGCCCAGCTCATGGAAGGCAGTGTTGAGTATGGCGACTATCAGAAAAAAGCGCTCTCTGATGCAGAGCGCGCGCAGGGTGGGGTGCTGCTCTGCTGTGCTACAGCCTTATCCGATGTCACGGTGAAAGCAAGAATCGTTGCCGCCGAGGGCATGATCCCTGTCCGCAAAATGCCCTGCCGGGTGCAGAGCATCGCCCGCGTGGCCCAGGATGTCGCGGTGGTGAAGCTTCAACTGCCTGCCACTGAAAAGTTTGATTACCTTGCCGGTCAGTACATTGACATTCTTTTAAAAGATGGCAAGCGACGCAGTTATTCGATGGCAAGTGCGCCCCATCAGGACAATAGTATTGAACTGCATATTCGGCATACGCCGGGTGGTGCATTTACCGATGCGCTCTTTGGCTCTGGTTCGCCATCGGCCAATGCGGTGAAAGAGAAAGATATTCTGCGATTCGAAGGTCCGCAGGGCACATTCTTTTTGCGCGAAGACAGTGCCAAGCCAATTATTTTTCTTGCAAGCGGTACCGGTTTTGCGCCGATTAAAGCGGTAGTGGAATACATTGCCATGAAAAATATTCGACGGCCGATGGTGCTGTATTGGGGCGGCCGTCGGCCCCATGATCTGTATCAGGCTGATCTCGCGGAGCAGTGGGTGAAAAGCTTGCCGGATTTTCAATTTATCCCCGTGATCAGTGATGCGCTCCCGGAGGATCAATGGTCAGGCCGTACCGGGTTTGTTCATCATGCGGTCATGCAGGACCATCCCGATCTCTCGGGCTATCAGGTTTATGCCTGCGGGGCGCCGATTGTGGTGCAGTCAGCGCAGAAGGATTTTGTTCGCGAGTGCAGACTGCCTGAAGATGAGTTCTTTGCCGATGCGTTTACCACCGCAGCCGATCTGGCCAAGCAGGCGGTTTAAGGCTCGCGAAATCTAGGTCTTAGGATGCTTCAGGCGCTTCAGGTGCTGATCCACAGTCTCCTTTACAAAGCGCCCAGCCGCTAATCGGTCTTGGATTCCGCCAAAGCGGTCTCAGTTTCAGAGTGAGGATCGGCAGGCCGCAATCTTTGTTTCAGAAACCCAGCCAGCGCTCGGCCGGTATGGGTCTTTAGTTTTGCGATCTGCGCGGGTGTGCCTTGGCCGACAAGCTTGCCGCCGCCGGCTCCACCCTCGGGACCCAGATCAATGATCCAGTCGGCCTGGGCCCAGATATCGAGCTGGTGTTCGATCACCACCACCGTGTTTCCGGCATCGACCAGCCGGTGGAGTACATGAATCAATTTTTCGATATCCGCCATATGCAGGCCCACGGTCGGCTCATCGAGCACATAAAGCGTGTGGCTTGAGGTCTTGCCCGTATTGGTAGAAGCCTTCACCAGTTCGGTCACGAGTTTGATTCGCTGCGCTTCGCCCCCTGAGAGCGTTGGGCTAGGCTGGCCGAGTGTGAGATAGCCCAGCCCCACATCTTGCAAGAGCTTTAAAGGCCGCTGTACCAGGGGGTGGTTTTCAAAAAAACTCACCGCAGCATCGACATTCATCGCCAAAATATCCGCCACATTGGCGCCGCGCCACAAGACCGACCGGGTCTCGATGTTAAAGCGGGTCCCGCCGCAGCTGTCGCAGAGCACGCGAACATCCGGCAGAAAATTCATCTCAACTTTTTGCCATCCCTGGCCTTCACAGAGGCTGCAGCGGCCATCTCCAGTATTAAAGGAAAACCGATTGGCTTTCCAGCCGCGCATGCGGGCCTCTTCGCTTTCGGTGAGTAGCTTGCGAATGGTCTCCCAAAAGCCGATATAGGTTGCTGGTGTGGATCGGGGAGTCTTGCCGATGGGTGTCTGATCCACCTCCAACACCCGGTCGATCGATTCCCAGCCCGAGATGGCGTCGCAGCCTCGCCATTGCACACCACCTTTTTTATGACCCGACTTTGATCCTTTCACACGCTCGGTCCGGCAGGCCGTGCTGAGATTGGCGAGCAATACATCTCTTGCCAGGCTTGATTTTCCCGAGCCAGAGACGCCAGTGATGACGGTGAGCCGATGCAGCGGCACTTCGGCATTGACCGACTGTAGATTGTGGAGTCGCGCTTTGTGGACCGATAAAAATTCCTTGCTTTTAGTCCGCGCGGGGCTTGCGGGATGGGTCAGCGGCTCGCGAAGATAGCGGCCCGTGATGGATTCTTTGGATCGTTCCAGATCGCTTTGTTTTCCTTGGGCAATCAGTGCCCCGCCGCGGGCCCCTGCGCCCGGACCAATATCAATCACATGATCGGCAAGACGAATGGTGTCTTCATCATGCTCGACGACAACTAGTGTGTTGCCCTTATCTTTTAGCTGGGTCAGTAGCCTCAGCAGTGCCTGGTTATCTCGCGGATGCAGGCCGATAGTGGGCTCATCCAGGATGTAGCAGACGCCCTGAAGATTGGATCCGAGTTGAGCGGCAAGCCGGATGCGTTGGGCCTCACCGCCAGACAGTGTTGGGGCAGCGCGATCAAGTGCCAGGTAGCCAAGGCCTACTTCAGTTAAAAAAGCAAGCCGTGACTCGATCTCAGAGATCAAGTCTTTGGCAATCGCAAACTCTCTTGGCCCCAGGTGGTCATCCAGATTACGAAGCCATTTCGGCAGCTCGCTAATCGGCTGGGCAGAGATCGCTGCAATACTTTGTTTAGCGATGCGGACTGCGAGCGCAGTCGAATTTAATCGGGCACCGCTGCAGCTCGGGCAGGCCATATCATCTGAGTCCTCTGCATCCTCTTGCCAGACTTCTTCCTCGCCGGTCTGTGCACTGTCGAATTCAGCCAATTGAAGTCCGGTGCCGAAGCAGTCCTCACACCAGCCGTGCTTAGAGTTATAGGAAAAGAGTCTTGGGTCGAGCTCTGAAAAGCCGGTGCCGCAGGATGGGCAGGCCCGGCGTGTCGAGAGCACCGTGATCTCGGACTTGGGCTGATCCAGGGGCGCCATCACATGGACTACGCCTTGGCCGTAATTCAAGGCCTCTTCCAGTAGTGACTTGAGTGTTGCCTCAGTGGCGGGCTGCACCTGCGTATCGCCAATCGGCAGCTCAATCGTGTGTTCCTTAAATCGATCCAGCTTCGGAAATGACTGGGTGCTGACAAACTCACCGTCAACGCGCAGATGTTGGTGGCCCTTTGATGCTGCCCACTTGGCAAGATCCTGATAAATACCTTTGCGGTTAATTACAAGCGGGGCCATTAACCCGACGCGCTGGCCGCGATGGCGTGACATTAGCGTCGAGAGAATTGATTCCACACTCTGGGGCCGAATCGCCGTATCGCAGTCCGGGCAGTGTTGGGCGCCTGCCTTTACAAACAGCAGCCGCAGAAAGTGGTGAATCTCGGTCAGCGTGCCTACCGTGCTTTTTCTTCCGCCTCTGCTTGTGCGCTGTTCAATTGCGACGGTTGGTGGAATTCCGAAGACTGCATCCATATCGGGCCGCGAGGCGGGCTGCACGAACTGACGTGCGTAGGCATTGAGTGACTCAAGATATCGGCGCTGACCCTCTGCGAAAAGAATATCGAAAGCCAGGGTTGATTTACCGCTTCCCGATACACCTGTGATGACCGTCATCTCCTCGCGAGGGATATTGACGTGAATATTTTTGAGGTTGTGCTCTCGCGCACCATGAATCTCGATGGCAGAGCTGACCCCTTGGGTGCGGGCTTTGGGCTCTTGCACCGACCAGTTCTTGGTGAAGGCCAGGTTGGCCTGAATGAGCGCCCGGCCTGTATGGGACTCAGCGCAGGCCCTAACGGCATCAACCGTTCCCTGAACAACGATCTGGCCGCCATCGGCGCCGGCTTCTGGCCCGAGGTCGATAATCCAGTCAGCCGCCCCGATGACATCTAGGTTGTGCTCAACGATGAGCAGGCTGTGTCCTGCATTTTTCAGCGCCAAGAGGGCCTTTAAGAGTTTGGCAATGTCATCAAAATGTAGACCCGTTGTCGGCTCATCGAAAATCAGGAGCGCACCCTGAATCGATTTGTTAGCGGCCTCAGCCAGATGGCCGGCGATTTTTAGCCGCTGGGCCTCACCGCCTGAGAGCGTCGGCACAGGCTGGCCACACTTGAGGTAGCTTAAGCCCACATCGACTAAAGGCTGAAGTCGGGTGGCGATCTCGGCATCGCCAGCGAAAAACTCTAAGGCTTGGCTAACGGTGAGTTCCAGCACATCAGCAATTGATTTTCCTTGGAATTCGATTTCAAGAATTTCTTTACGAAAGCGTTTTCCATCACAGTCCGGGCAGCGTAGATAGACATCAGAGAGAAATTGCATCTCGACATGCTCAAAGCCGTTGCCCCCACAGCTTGGGCAGCGGCCATCGCCAGCGTTAAAGCTAAAAGTCCCGGGTGTGTAGTTACGCTGCCTGGCCTGCGGAAGATCCGCAAACCGATTGC